>NZ_JBHXVG010000015.1:0-164345 GCF_042672405.1 Streptomyces sp. NPDC127197
TGGTACTGCAGGGGGGACCCTGTGGGAGAGTAGGACACCGCCGAACAATCATTGAGAAAACCCCCGTGCCGTCCGGCACGGGGGTTTTCTGCGTTCACGGGGGTTTTCTGCGTTTCCCTCACAGCCGCCCTGCCGTCTTCAGGGACAGATACGCATCGGCCAGGGCCGGGGCCAATTCGTCGGGGATCGCGTCGACGACCGTAACGCCATGTCGGCGGAGTTGTTCGGTGGTGCGATGGCGTTCGGATTGGGCCTGGGCAGCGGCTGCGGCGTCGTAGACGGATTCGGCGTCGCCGCGAGACGTTGCCATGCGGGCGATATGTGGATCTGCCACTGATGCCACCAGGACTGTGTGGCGCTGGGTGAGTCGAGGGAGGACGGGCAGCAGGCCTTCCTCGACGGGGGCCGCGTCGAGGGTGGTGAGCAGCACGATCAGGGAGCGGCGAGGGGCTGTCCGGAGTGCTGTGGCCGTGAGGCCCCGGGCGTCCGTTTCGATCAGCTCGGGCTCGAGGGTCGCCATGGCGTTGACCAGGGAAGGGAGGACGTCGCCTGCTGTGCGGCCCTGGACGAGGGCGCGCACTCGTCGGTCGTATGCGAGCAGATCGACGCGGTCGCCGGCACGGGACGCGAGGGCCGCCAGGAGCAGGGCCGCGTCCATCGAGGCGTCGAGCCGTGGGGCGTCGCCTACGCGGCCGGCGGAGGTGCGGCCGGTGTCGAGGACGAGGAGGATGTGGCGGTCGCGCTCGGGGCGCCAGGTGCGTACGGCGACCGTGGACTGGCGGGCTGTGGCGCGCCAGTCGATCGAGCGGGTGTCGTCGCCGGGGATGTATTCGCGAAGGCTGTCGAATTCCGTGCCCTCGCCGCGCTGCAGCACGCTCGTGCGGCCGTCGAGTTCGCGTAGGCGGGCGAGTTTGGAGGGGAGGTGCTTGCGGCTGGTGAAGGGGGGCAGGACGCGTACCGTCCAGGGGACTTTGTGAATGCCCTGGCGGGTGAACAGGCGCAGGGGGCCGTATGAGCGGATGGTCACTCGGTCGGCTTGGCGGTCGCCGCGGCGGGTGGGGCGTAGGCGGGTCGTGACGCGGCGGCGTTCGCCGGCGGGGACCGTCAGTTGGTGGCGGGAGGCTGTCACCTCGGTGCCAGGGGGCCAGCTGCTGGGGGGCCAGGCGTCGCGGAGGTCGGCACGGAGTGGCCGGCGGGACGGGTTGCTGACCGTGAGAGTGACGTCGGCTGTTTCGCCCAGGCGTACCGAGGTGTCGCCGGAGCGGGTCAGGCGCAGGCGTCGTACGGGTGCTGCGAGGGCGAAGTCGCAGGCGCAAGCGATCGCCAAGGGTGCGTTCACGGCGAGAATGCCCGTCCAGCTGGGTTCCCACAGGCCGACGGGGAGGGAGCCGAGGGCCGCGAGGAGGGCGGCGCGTCCGGTGAGTGCCATCAGCGGGGTACGGGGACGTGGGCGAGGACGGCGTTGATGACGGAGTCGGCTGTCACGCCTTCCATCTCGGCTTCCGGGCGGAGTTGGACGCGGTGGCGGAGCGTGGGAAGGGCCAGGGCTTTCACATCGTCCGGGATGACGTAGTCGCGGCCGGTCAGCCAGGCCCACGCGCGGGAGGTGGCGAGCAGGGCGGTGGCTCCGCGGGGGGAGACGCCGAGGGTGAGTGACGGCGAGTCGCGGGTGGCTCGGCAGATGTCGACCACATAGGCCGTGATCTCCGGGGACACCGTGGTCTTGGCGACTGCCGCGCGGGCGGCCTCCAGGACGGCTGGGCCCGCTACAGGGCGTACGCCGGCTGCGCGCAGGTCGCGAGGGTTGAAGCCCTCGGCGTGGCGGGTGAGGACGTCGATCTCGTCCTGGCGGGAGGGGAGGGGGATGGTGAGCTTGAGGAGGAAGCGGTCCAGCTGGGCTTCGGGGAGTGGGTACGTGCCCTCGTACTCGACGGGGTTCTGGGTCGCGGCGACCAGGAACGGCTCGGGGAGGGGGCGTGGGATGCCGTCGACCGTGACCTGGCGTTCCTCCATGGCTTCGAGGAGGGACGACTGGGTCTTGGGCGGGGTGCGGTTGATCTCGTCGGCGAGGAGGAGGTTGGTGAAGACCGGGCCGGGCTGGAAGGAGAACTCGGCGGTGCGGGTGTCGTAGATCAGGGAACCGGTCACGTCGCTGGGCATGAGGTCGGGGGTGAACTGGACGCGCTTGGTGTCGAGTTCGAGTGCCGAGGCGAGGGTGCGGACGAGCAACGTTTTGGCGACTCCGGGGACTCCTTCCAGTAGAACGTGTCCGCGGCAGAGGAGTGCGACGACGAGGCCGGTCACGGCGGGGTCCTGGCCGACCACAGCCTTGGCGATCTCGGCGCGCAGGGCCTCCAGGGCGGCTCGGGCGTTGCCCGGGTCCCCGGTCTGCCCGGCGTTGTCAGTGGTCGGGTCCATCATGGACGGCGTACCTCTCTTTCGAGGGCGTCGAGTTGGTCGGCGAGGGCGATGAGGGCCGCGTCGTCGCTGGGCGGCGGGCCGAAGAGAAGGGTGTGCAGGGACTGGCCGTCGCTGTGGAGGTGGGCGGACAGGGCGGGGAGCAGGGCTTCGGGCGCGTGCGCCTGGGCGACGGGGACGCCTACGAGGGGAGCGAGGCGGGTGCGGGTGGTGGAGCGGAGAGCGGCGGCCGCGCGGTCGTGGGCGTTGGCCTTGCGGTAGAGACGGGCGCGGCCTTCGACGGTTTCGGAAGCGCGGATCGCCACGGGGAGTTTTTCGGGCACCAGAGGGCCGAGTCGGCGTGCTCGCCACAGGGCGGCGAGGGCTGCGGCGATGAAGAGCTGCAGGGTGCCCCAGAGCCAGCCCGAGGGGAGGAGGTCGAAAAGGGTTTGGTCGTCGTCCTGGTCGGTGGCCGAGGTGTCGGAAAGCGAGGGGAGGTACCAGACCAGATGGGGGCGCGAGCCGAGGAGTTGGAGGGCGAGCGAAGCGTTGCCCTGCTCGTCGAGGCGGTCGTTGAAGAGGATGTCGGGCGCGCCGAGGACGACGGTGTCTCCGTCCCCGGATGCGTCCGGGACGCGGATCAGGGTGGCCAGGCGTTCGCTGGGGTAGCACTGGTCGGCATCGAGGTGGGTGGTGGTGTAGCGCAGGCCGCCCGTGTCGGCGGTGCCGGCGCGCTGCGCGGCGGGGAAGTCACAGTTGGGGGCGAGTGTCGACTCGAGGCTGGTGGCGGGGTCCGCGGTGACGCCAGGGGCGAGCTGCTCGACGGAGGAGCTGCCGGCGGCAACGAGGACGGTACGTCCACCGGATTCGGCGATCGTGGAACGCAGCACGGTTTGTTGACGGTCCGTCAGCAGATCGGGGACCGCGACCAGGAGGGTGGTGTCCGGGGCGGCTGCGGCGCGTGCCGCGTCCAGGGTGGTGACCACGCGGGTGGACACGCCGCGTTCGGCGAGGAGTTCGGCGATGGCGCGGCTGCCCTCGGGGTCTGCGGAGCGCGGGTCGAGGCTGCCGCGGTGGGTGTCGGAGCGGATGAGGGCGATCGCGACGGCGGCCGCCAGAAGGAGGACGAGGGCGAGTGCGACGCCTCGCGTGCGGGTCCACACCTGGCGGGGGGTGGGCGAGGTCGAGGTGGACGGGAGCGTGGCCTCGGCGGTCATCCGGCGGCTCCCTGGCGGGTGGTGTGGTCGGCGCTGTGGGCGCTGGTGCTGGTGAGCTGTGGTTTGGTGCGTTCCAGGTCGCGGTCGAGTTCGGCGATGCGGCGGTACGACTGCTCGGTCGCCGCGCGTCCGCCGTATGTCACGTCGTCGAAGTCCCGGGCGGCGGCGCGCAGTCGGTCCGTGTGGGAGGGCAGGGCGCGGCCTGCTTCCGCGGCCGCCTCGTCGGCGGTGCGGCCGGGGCGGGCGTCGAGGAGGGCGCGTTCCTCCAGAGAGCGGACGATGGCCCGCATGCGTTCCTGGAGGGCTCGGTTCCAGTGGTGCTGGGCAGCGTGGGCCTCGGCGGCCGCGCGGTGTTCGGCTGCACTGCGGGGACGGTCGTCGAACAGGATGGCGGAAGAGGTCGGTTGGCGGCGCGGGGTGCCCAGGCGCCACCACAGGGCGGCCAGGACGGCGACGACGGCGATGATAATGACGACGAGGCCGAGCGCGCCTCCGGGTGTGGCAGCGGACGCGGCGCCCAACAGGTCGTTGACCCAGCCCCAGAAGGCGTCGAGGGCCCGTTGGAAGAGGCCGGGGTCGTCCTCGTGGTACAGCCGCTTGGACAGCTCGCGCCGGGCCGCCTCCCGCGCGGGGTCCCGCGGGGTCGTCAGCGGCGGTTCGTCGCTCGAGCCGGCGAGGGCCGACACAGACGTGCTGCCGCCGTGGTGCGACGGGCGCACGGCATGGTCGCCGGCGCGGAGCCAGGCACGTACGGCCGTGTCGGTGGCGCGCGACAGGGCCGGCGCGGCTGTGAGGACGTCCCCGGCCAGGCTCACGGCATCAGCTCCCGGGCGTGGTGTCGGCAGTGCCGGAGCCGTAGCCCTGGACGCCGGCGGCGCGGGCGAGTTCGAGGTCGAGAGCCTCGCGGCGGATGCGCTGGTCGATGTAGAGGAGCACGGTCACGCCTGCCGTGATCGGGAACGTGATCATGGAACCGATCACCGAGCCGATCCCGCTGATGATCAGGAACGTCCAGCCGAAGTCGCCGGTGCCTTCCAGGAAGCCGCTGACGCCGTCACCGCTGAGCGCTGCGGCGAGGAACCCGAAGGGGATGACGACGATCGCAGCGACGATGTTCGCGATGATCGTGGCGAGCAGCTGGATGCCGAAGACCCGCCACCAGGAGCCGCGCACGAGCTTCGCAGAGCGGCTCATTGCCTTCATGATGCCCTGCTTCTCCAGCATCAGCGCCGCGGAGGCCAGGGAGAAGCGGATCATCAGCCACAGGGCGACGACACCGGTGCACAGGCTGCCCAGGACGATGAGTCCGGCGCCGGCGGCGCCCCCTCCCGCCAGTGCCACGAGGATGCCGGGGACGGCACCCACGAAGGCGACTCCAACGGCGATGAGGAGCAACAGGAAGATCAGGCCGAACAGTTTCACCACCCGCGGGCGGGCGTCGCCCCAGGCCTCAGCTGTGGTCACGGGCTTGCCGAGGACCGCACGGCTGGTCACGGTGGTGAGCAGCGCGGTCGCCGCGACGGTGCCGATCAGGGAGATCAGGAAGACGACTCCGGAGCTGAGCAGCGCGTCGCCCAGGGCGCGGGTCAGTTCGCCGAGGGTGGCGCTCGGGTCGTTGAGGGCCTCCGTGCTGGTCCTGTCGTTCAGGACGAGGCCCTGGAGCAGGATGACGACGATCTCCGTGACGACCGCGACCGTCAGCGAGATGCCGAGCACGGTGCGCCAGTAGGTGCGCATCGTGGAGACGGCGCCGTCGAGGATCTCGCCGACGCCGAGCGGACGCAGAGGGATCACGCCGGGCTTGGCCGCGGGCGGGGGACCGCCCCACTGGCCGCCCCAGCCGCCGTGTCCTCCAGGGCTTTGCCAGTTGCCGTGGCCGCCGCCGTGTCCGCCGGGGGGCCGGCTGCCCCAGCCGGGACCGGGCGGTGGGGGCGGCGGTGCCTGGCCCGGGCCCGGGGAGCCGCCCGGGGCGGACCACTGGGCGGGTGGCGGCTGCTCCTTGGACCACTTCGAGCCGGGGTCCTGCGGCTGCGAGGCCGGCTGTTCGGGCTGCTCGGCAGGGCCGGACGTGCCGGGTTCCTGCCCGTCGGACGGGGCGGATCCGGGCGAGGCCCAGCCCGGCGTGTCTTTCATCGTCGCTCCTTCACGGTGCCCGTCCGCTGTCGCGGCGGCAGGTTGGCAGACATCGTGCCATGGGGTGGTAGCCCAGGGACCGGCCGCGGTATGGGCTGCACACCTTCAATTGTCCGCCGCACTGCGGGCAGACTGACCGCATGGCTGATCAGTACGCGCAATCCGGCGAGGACAAACCGCCGACCGGGATACCGGCGATCCGTTGGGAAGAGCCCCCCGAGGGTCCGGTCGTGGTCCTGCTCGACCAGACAAGGCTGCCGGCCGAAGAGGTCGAGCTGGTCTGTACGGACGCACCCGCGCTGGTGGAGGCGATCCGTTCGCTCGCTGTGCGCGGAGCGCCATTGCTCGGCATCGCGGGCGCGTACGGCGTCGCGCTCGCCGCCGCGCGCGGGTTCGACGTGGACGAGGCCGCAAACGCGCTGGCGGGCGCCCGGCCCACCGCGGTGAACCTCTCCGTCGGTGTGCGCCGGGCCCGGTCCGCATACTTGGCGGCGCTCGACCGGGGCGGGAGCGCCGGGTCGGCCGCCGAGGCGGCGCTGGCGGCGGCGCGGCAGCTGCACCGGGAGGACGCGGAGGCCAGTGCCCGGATGGCTGCGCACGGGCTGGCGCTGCTGGACGAGCTGCTGCCCGGCGGCGGTCACCGGATCCTCACGCACTGCAACACCGGGTCACTGGTGTCGGGCGGCTCGGGGACGGCGTTCGCGGTGGCGCTCGCCGCACACCGGCAGGGACAGCTCAGGCGGCTGTGGGTGGACGAAACGCGTCCCTTGCTGCAGGGGACCCGTCTGACGGCGTACGAGGCGGCGCGCAGCGGCATGGCCTACACCCTGCTCACCGACAACGCCGCGGGTTCGTTGTTCGCGGCCGGGGAGGTGGACGCGGTGCTGATCGGGGCGGACCGCATCGCGGCCGACGGTTCGGTGGCGAACAAGGTCGGGAGCTATCCGCTGGCGGTGCTCGCGCGGTACCACCATGTGCCGTTCATCGTGGTGGCGCCGGTGACGACGGTGGATCCGGACACTCCGGACGGGGTGTCCATCGAGGTCGAGCAGCGGCCGGGATACGAGGTGACCGAGGTTGCGGCCCCCAACGTGCCGGTGACGGGAGCGGGCGGCGGGGTGCCGGTGGCGCCGCTGGGGACGCAGGCGTACAACCCGGCGTTCGACGTCACACCACCCGAGCTGGTGACAGCGATCGTGACCGAGGAAGGGGCCGTGTCGCCGGTGACCGCTGAGGCCCTGGCCGAGATGTGTGCCAGGTCGCGCCAGGCCGTGATCGGCTGACGAGCACCGTCCTTATGGCCCCTGAGCGGGAGGTCGGGGCCGATTGCTGTGCGCACGGGGCGCGGCCCGGGATCCCCCGCTGAGATCAACGGCGACGGGCGAGGGCAGACAGTAGCGACCTCGTACGACTATCGTCACGGGCCAGTGACCTCCCTCACCAGCGGCCCGGTCACTGTTACGAGAATGGGATGATGTCGTTTATGAAGGGACGAGTCCTTGTCGTCGACGACGACACCGCACTGGCCGAGATGCTCGGCATCGTGCTGCGTGGTGAAGGTTTTGAGCCGTCTTTCGTAGCCGACGGCGACAAGGCGCTGGCCGCTTTCCGGGAGACCAAACCCGATCTGGTACTGCTCGATCTGATGCTGCCCGGCCGGGACGGCATCGAGGTATGTCGCCTGATCCGGGCGGAGTCCGGGGTGCCGATCGTGATGCTCACGGCCAAGAGCGACACCGTCGACGTGGTGGTGGGCCTGGAGTCGGGCGCCGACGACTACATCGTGAAGCCGTTCAAGCCGAAGGAGCTCGTCGCCCGGATCCGGGCGCGGCTCAGGAGGTCCGAGGAGCCCGCTCCCGAGCAGCTCGCCATCGGTGACCTGGTCATCGACGTGGCCGGACACTCCGTGAAGCGGGACGGGCAGTCCATTGCGCTGACACCGCTGGAGTTCGATCTGCTGGTCGCGCTGGCCCGTAAGCCGTGGCAGGTGTTCACGCGTGAGGTGCTCCTGGAGCAGGTGTGGGGCTACCGGCACGCGGCGGACACGCGGCTGGTCAACGTCCATGTGCAACGGCTGCGTTCCAAGGTCGAGAAGGACCCGGAGCGGCCGGAGATCGTGGTGACCGTGCGTGGTGTCGGTTACAAGGCGGGGCCGAGCTGACATGTCCGGGGACAGTGCCGCTTCGGCGCCCGGCAGGTCCGGGGGCGGTGCGGGGCGGCCTGTCGGCCGGAAGGCGGCGGGCTCCCGCTGGGGACGTTTTCTCGAGAGCGGGCTGCTGCAGGGCGGGGTCCAGGGCAGCCCCGTTCTGCGTCTGTTCATGCGCTGGGTGCGTCGGCCGTTGCTGCCCGTCATGCGGTTGTGGCGGCGCAACATCCAGCTCAAGGTCGTCGTCACGACGCTGCTGATGTCGCTGGGTGTCGTCCTGCTGCTCGGCTTCGTCGTCATCGGGCAGGTGCGCAACGGACTGCTGGACGCCAAGGTGAAGGCGTCGCAGAGCCAGGCCACGGGCGGATTCGCGGTGGCCAAGCAGAAGGCCGACGAGGCGGCGAGCGGAACCGGTGACGGGGCGGCCCAGGTCGACGGCCGGCCCTCCCAGAACGTGATCCAGTGGATGAGTGATCTCGTCTCCTCGCTCTCCAGCGGTGGTCAGGGCGCCTTCGACGTGGTGACGCTTCCGGCCGGGGACGACAGCGGCGGTGGGCGTGGCCCGCGTGCCTCCGGCGGTGTGGATCCCAATGAGAGCGTGCCGGAGGCCCTGCGCGCGCGGGTCACCAGCAGTACGGCGGCCGCCCAGAGCTACACCCGCATCGTCTACAGCGGTGAGAAGGAATCCCAGCCGGCGCTGGTCATCGGCAAGGAGGTCGACGACCCGAACGGTGACCCGTACCAGCTCTACTACCTCTTCCCGCTCACGCAGGAGGAGAAGTCACTAAGCCTGGTCAAGGGGACGCTCGCGACGGCCGGTGTCTTCGTCGTCGTACTCCTCGGGGCGATCGCCTGGCTCGTGGTGCGCCAGGTTGTCACGCCGGTGCGGATGGCGGCCGGTATCGCCGAGCGGCTGTCCGCAGGGCGGCTGCAGGAGCGGATGAAGGTCACCGGCGAGGACGACATCGCACGTCTCGGCGAGGCCTTCAACAAGATGGCGCAGAACCTGCAGCTGAAGATCCAGCAGCTGGAGGACCTATCGCGGATGCAGCGGCGGTTCGTGTCGGACGTGTCCCATGAGCTGCGAACGCCGCTGACGACCGTGCGGATGGCCGCCGATGTCATCCACGAAGCGCGGGAAGACTTCGACCCGGTGACCGCGCGGTCGGCGGAGTTGCTCGCCGACCAGCTGGACCGGTTCGAGTCGCTGCTGTCTGACCTGCTGGAGATCAGCCGCTTCGACGCGGGCGCGGCGGCGCTGGAGGCCGAGGCGATCGACCTCAGGGAGGTCGTACGGCGGGTCGTCAGCGGTGCCGAGCCGCTCGCCGAGCGCAAGGGCACGCGGATCCGGATCGTGGGCGATCAGCAGCCCGTCGTCGCCGAGGCCGACGCCCGGCGAGTGGAACGGGTGCTGCGCAACCTCGTCGTGAATGCTGTGGAGCACGGCGAGGGCAAGGACGTCGTCGTCAAGCTCGCCGCGGCGGGCGGGGCGGTGGCGGTCGCGGTGCGCGACTACGGCGTCGGGCTCAAGCCCGGCGAGGCGACCCGGGTCTTCAACCGCTTCTGGCGTGCCGACCCGGCACGCGCGCGTACGACGGGTGGTACGGGCCTGGGTCTGTCGATCGCCCTGGAGGATGCGCGGCTGCACGGCGGCTGGCTGCAGGCATGGGGTGAGCCGGGCGGTGGATCGCAGTTCCGGCTGACGCTGCCGCGGACCGCGGACGAGCCGCTGCGGGGCTCGCCGATACCGCTGGAGCCCAAGGACTCGCGCCGGAATCGTGGACTCAATGACGCGGGTCTGCCGCGCGGCGGCGGGGCGAAGACCGCCACGGTGCCCGCACAGACAACGGGCAGCGGACCGCTGCCGCCGCGGGATCCGATCACGCCCAGGCTGGCCGCCGTTGCCCCCACGGCCGATCCGACGGCGCTGCCCGGCAACGGCGCGCGGGTGGTGCCGCGGCCCGCGGGGGGCGCACGACGGCAGGACGACCAGCCCGCCGTGGAGGCGGCACGCAGCGCGGCCCTGAACCGTTCGACGGAGGCAGGGCCGGACGAGGCGAACGATCAAGGGGAGGCATTTCGTGGGCGCTGACCGCGAGGGGGGCGCCCGGCGGACGTCGGCGCGCGCGGTGGCGTACGTCGCCTGTGGTGCCGTACTTCTGACGGGATGTGCCTCGATGCCGGACAACGGGGATCTGCGGGGCGTCGAGTCGACCCCGCGCCAGGACACTCAGGTGCGGGTCTTCGCCATGCCGCCCCGGGAGGACGCCCCGCCCTCCGAGATCGTGCAGGGCTTCCTCGAGGCGCTGACCAGTGACGATCCGCACTATGCGACGGCGAAGCAGTATCTGACCGCGCAGGCGGCGAAGACCTGGCGGCCGGAGCTGTCCACGATGGTGCTCGCGGACGGGCCGGCCACCGAGGCCGGTCCTGCGGGAGGCCGGGAGGACGGCGACAACGTCTCCTTCACACTCACCGGCACCAAAGTCGCTCTGGTGGACGCGGAGCAGTCGTATGCGCCGGCCGAGGGTGCCTACAGCAGGCAGGTGTACCTCACGCGGGATGAGAAGAACGGACAGTGGCGCATCGACGGGCTACCGCCGGGTGTCGTCATGGGGCAGTCGGACTTCCAGCGCAACTACATGTCCGTCAACAAGTACTACTTCGCCTCGAACTCCGCGGTCGGGGCGGCCTCACAGTCGGCCGCCGTCGCCGATCCCGTGTACGTGCGCCGGCGCGTGGATCCGATGACGTACATCGTGCGCTCGCTCCTCAACGGGCCCACGGCCTGGCTGGGGCCCGTGGTCCGGTCGAGCTTCCCGACCGGTACGGCCCTGGAGAAGGGCGCCGGCTCGCTGACGCCCGACGACCAGAACAAGCTGACGGTGCCTCTGAACGGGAAGGCCACCCGCGTGGGGCTGGCCAAGTGCAACGAGATGGCAGCCCAGTTGCTGTTCACGCTACAGAGCCTCACACCCGCGGTGGACGAGATCGAAGTGCAGGCCGACGGAGCGCAGTTGTGCGTGCTCGACGAGGACGGGGCAGCGGCCGTCGCCGCGCGCGGTTCGGCCGAGCGTCCCGAGTACCTGTACTTCATCGACGGTGAGCACCGTCTGGTACGGATTCCGGGCGGCAGCAGGAGCTCGAACGCCGAACCGGTGCCGGGCGAACTGGGCGAGGGTGCACAGGCGTTGCGGTCGGTGGCGGTGTCGCGCGACGAGGACACCGCGGCCGGGGTCGCCATCGATGGCAAGGAGCTGTACGTCGGCTCGCTCGTGTCGGGCGGTTCGCTCGGGGAGCCGGTGGTGCGCAGTACGGGCAGGACGGAGGATGACCGGCTGACCGCGCCCAGTTGGGACGCGCGGGGCGACCTGTGGGTGGCCGACCGCAACCCCGAGAAGCCGCGCTTGCTCATGCTTCAGGAAGGCAAGGGCGAGCCGGTGGAGGTGGAAGTCCCGGGGCTGGACGGGCGGATCAAGTCCGTGCGGGTGGCGGCCGACGGGGTGCGGATCGCGCTGGTCGTGGAGAACGACGGTAAGCAGTCCCTGCTGGTCGGGCGGATCGAGCGGGCGGCGAAGGACGAGACGGGTGAGAAGGACGGCGAACAGCCCGGGGTCTCTGTTTTCGAACTGCGGCCTGCCGCACCGGCGTTGGAGGAGGTCACCACCATGTCGTGGGCCGGTGACGGCCGGCTCGTGGTGGTCGGACGCGAGGAGGGCGGCGTGCAGCAGATGCAGTACGTCCAGGTCGACGGCTCCACGCCGGAGGGACCGGCGCCCGACGCTCTGACCGGGGTGAAGGCGATTGCCGCCGCCGAGGACGACCGGCTGCCGCTGGTGGCGTACTCGGAGGACGGGATCGTACGGCTGCCGGACGGGACGCAGTGGCAGACGGTGGTCAAGGACGGCTCTGCGCCGGTTTATCCGGGGTGATTCCTGGCCGGGTGTGGCTTTGCCGCTGCGCTGAGCCGGTGCCAGGGGTGGTGGATCGGCGCCCGGCGCGGTGCGGTTGTTGCGCCGTGTTGGTGATGGCGCCGGTCAGGGCTGTGTTGTGACGCGTTGAAGGGCGGCCGTCTTCGTCGAGGAGAGACTCGGCGGAGACGGCCGTTTCTGCTGGTGGTGGTGCGACGGGGAGTTATCCACAGGCAGTTGTCCACAGGGGTGGCCGCTCGGCGCGGGCGTTGGCACAGTGGTGGGCATGCGGGGGTGGTGGCAGGACCTCAGCGACCTGGTGCTGCCGGCCGAGTGCGGAGGCTGCGGAAGGCCTCGCACGGTGCTCTGCCCGGAGTGCCGTGCCGCCCTGAGTGGGGCCGCACCGCGCCGGGTGCGACCGGCGCCGGAGCCGCCCGGGCTGCCGGTGGTGTACGCGGCCGCGCGGTACGCGGACGAGGTACGGGCGGTGTTGTTGGCCCACAAGGAGCGGGGCGCGCTGACCCTCGCCGGGCCGCTCGGCGTCGCTCTGGCCGGGGCGGTGCGGACGGGGCTTCGGCACGCGCGGGAGAGCCGGACGGCGGTGGGCGGTGCGGCGTCGGGGTGTGCGGGGGTTGCGGCGGGCTCGGCCGGGATGCGGCGCGGTGCTGTCGATGGGACGGTGTTGATCGTTCCCGTACCGTCCGGCCGTGGAGCCGTGCGGAAGCGAGGGCATGATCCGGCGCGCCGGATCGCGCTCGCGGCGGCTGCCGAGCTGCGGCAAACGGGGACACCCACACGGGTGCTCGCCGTACTGCGGCAACGGCGAGCCGTCGCTGACCAGTCCGAGCTCACCTCCCGGCAGCGGCTGGAGAACCTCGCCGGTGCTCTCCAGGTGGCGGCCGGTGGTGAAGGGCTGCTGGGCGGCGGTCCGGTGGTGCTGGTGGACGACTTGATGACCACCGGGTCCTCCCTCGCGGAGGCTGCGCGTGCCGTGCGGGCGGCGGTGGCGGACGGGACGGTCACTCACGGAAGTGCGGCGTCCGTGGTACGCGCAGATGTGGAGACGGCCGTGTACGGGAGAGGCAATCGGGAAAGGACAGGGGAACGGATGACGGGATCAACGGACGGGAGTACGGACCTGGGCCGTGTCGTCCCGGGAATGGCGGGGACGACCGGTGCCGGCGAGGTGATCTGCGCGGCTGTGGTCGCGGCGACGCCGGATTCTTTCGAAATGAACCGGAACTGACTGCGATCTTGCGTCGTTGCAGGTAGTGAGAGGGTGTATTCACCTGAACGGAGGTACGCGGCAGTAGAGGGTGACGACATCCGTCCGGGCGAGATATGTTCGGTTGTGAGGGAAAGCCGCAGGCCACACCTCGCAAATCTGAATGCCGTGCCGCGGGTATTCCGCAATCACCCGGGCCGGCTGGGTGGAGATCTTGCCCATGGGGGAGGAGGAGGTGGACGTCACCGAGTCCGAGGTTCCGGGGGTCCCCGGGACCGGGTGCACAAGGGAGATGCTCCGCCACTGAAGCGGAGCGATCCGGGAACGGAGTTCTGCGTGGACATCGTCGTCAAGGGCCGCAAGACCGAGGTGCCCGAGCGGTTCCGCAAGCACGTGGCCGAGAAGCTGAAGCTGGACAAGATCCAGAAGCTCGATGGCAAGGTGATCAGCCTCGACGTCGAGGTGTCCAAGGAGCCCAACCCCCGACAGGCGGACCGCAGCGACCGAGTGGAGATCACGCTCCGCTCCCGTGGTCCGGTGATCCGGGCGGAGGCAGCGGCCAGCGATCCGTACGCGGCACTCGACATGGCGGCAGAGAAGCTGGAAGCCCGGCTGCGCAGGCAGCACGACAAGCGTCACACGCGACGGGGCGTGCGCCGGCTCACGGCAGCCGAGGTCCCCGACCACGTTCCGGGCGTGGCCACCCTCAACGGCACCGGCGGCGCCTTCCAGGCGGAGGAGCCGGGCGGGGTACCCACCAAGAGGATCGGCTCGCTGGAGGTGCAGGGTGAAGGCCCCCTCGTGGTCCGCGAGAAGACCCACGTCGCCGCCCCTATGACCCTTGACCAGGCTCTCTACGAGATGGAGCTGGTGGGGCACGACTTCTATCTGTTCGTCGACTCCGAGACCAAGGCACCCAGCGTCGTCTACCGGCGGCATGCGTACGACTACGGCGTGATCCACCTCGAAACGGACACGATGGTCACCCAGGCGCCCGCACCTGAAGCGGGCGGCCCGCTGGGCGGCTGACCATAACCGGACGACAGCTGATCCGGTGCCCCTGGAGTGCGGGTGCGCCCCCAGGGGCACCGGTGCGCGACCACTTCGTCCGCCGCTCGGTCACCGGAGTGTCGTCCGGGCATGAAATCATGGCGGCAACGGCCCAACCGGTGGGCCGTTGCCTTGGGTTGGCGATGGCACAGGACCACGGGCCACAGCCTTCAGGGGGAGGAACGATGGCGGACAGCTTCGGACCAATGCAGGACGGGGGCACCGACGACGGTGTCGCCGGCATGGGCCCGGACGCGGGCTCTCCACGCAAGGAGCCGATCCGGGTTCTGGTCGTGGACGACCATGCCCTGTTCCGCCGTGGCCTGGAGATCGTGCTCGCGGCCGAGGAGGACATCCAGGTCGTCGGGGAGGCGGGCGACGGGGCCGAGGCGGTGGAGAAGGCCGCCGATCTGCTGCCCGACATCGTCCTGATGGACGTACGGATGCCGAAGCGGGGCGGAATCGAGGCGTGCACCTCCATCAAGGAGGTGGCACCCAGCGCCAAGATCATCATGCTGACGATCAGCGATGAGGAAGCAGATCTCTACGACGCGATCAAGGCGGGCGCGACGGGTTATCTCCTCAAGGAGATCTCCACCGACGAGGTGGCCACGGCCATTCGCGCGGTGGCCGACGGACAGTCGCAGATCAGCCCGTCCATGGCGTCGAAACTGCTCACCGAGTTCAAATCGATGATCCAGCGGACGGACGAACGCCGACTGGTGCCCGCGCCGCGGCTCACCGACCGGGAGCTGGAAGTGCTCAAGCTCGTCGCCACGGGCATGAACAACCGGGACATCGCCAAGGAACTGTTCATCTCCGAGAACACCGTGAAGAACCATGTGCGCAACATCCTGGAGAAGCTGCAGCTGCACTCCAGGATGGAAGCGGTGGTGTACGCGATGCGGGAGAAGATTCTCGAAATCCGGTGACCGGGCCGGGCTTCAGGCCAGCGCGCGGACGAGTTCCGCGGTGAGAGGGGCGTGCAGTTCCGGGGTGTCCACCCGTTCCACGCGTACGTTTGTGCAGTCCACCCAGCTCGCCGCCTCGATCAGGGCCTGGGCCACCGCCGGAACAGCCTTCGGGCCGTCCAGCGTGACCTGCTTGGCCACCAAGGTGCGGCCCTCGCGGGCGGGGTCCACACGGCCGACGAGACGGCCGCCGGCCAGCACCGGCATCGCGAAGTAGCCGTACACCCGCTTCTGCTTGGGGACGTAGGCCTCCAGACGGTGGGTGAAGCCGAAGATCCGCTCCGTGCGCGCCCGTTCCCAGATCAGCGAATCGAAGGGGGACAGGAGCGTGGTGCGGTGGCGGCCGCGTGGGGGTGTCTCCAGGGCCGCCGGGTCCGCCCAGGCAGGCTTTCCCCAGCCCTCGACCGTGACCGGCACCAGGCCCGAATCGGCGATCACCGCGTCGACCTGCTCGCCCTTGAGACGGTGGTAGTCGGCGATGTCCGCGCGGGTGCCGACACCGAGGGACTGGCCGGCGAGGCGGACCAGGCGGCGCAGGCATTCGGTGTCGTCGAGCTCGTCGTGCAGCAGGTCGTCGGGGACCGCGCGGTCGGCGAGGTCGTAGATCCGCTTCCAGCCGCGGCGCTCCACGCAGACCACCTCGCCGTACATCAGGGCCCGTTCGACGGCGACCTTGGCGCCGGACCAGTCCCACCACTCACTGGTGCGCTTCGCGCCGCCCAACTGCGTGGCCGTGAGGGGGCCCTCCGCGCGGAGTTGCTTGATGACCTGGTCGTAGGCACCGTCCGGGAGTTCGTGGTTCCAGTGGGGGCGGTTGCGGTAGGCGCGGCGGCGGAAGGCGAAGTGGGGCCACTCCTCGATGGGGAGGATGCAGGCGGCGTGGGACCAGTATTCGAAGGCGTGGGGTTGTGCCGAGGGCGCGCCGATGGATGCAGTCGTCCAGTAGGCGTCCTCGACGGTTCTGCGGCCCACGGCGCCGAGGCGGGCGTACGGGATGAGCTCGTGGGAGCGGGCGAGGACGGAGATGGTGTCGAGTTGGACTGCGCCGAGGTGGCGGAGTATGCCGCGGACGCCGGCCTTGCGGTTGGGGGTGCCGAGGAGGCCCTGGGCGCGCAGGGCGATGCGGCGGGCTTCGTCTGCGGTGAGGTCCGTGGGGCGCGGGGTCGTCATGCCGTCGAACGATAGGCGGTGGGTCTGACAAAGCGGGGTGAGCTGGGGATTCGTGAACCGGGGCCCTGTGGCTGGGTGAGCGGTGCGCGCCGCCTGGACTAGCGGGGCGGCAGATAGGGCGCCGTCGACGGCAACCCCAGGTCCGATGGCAGGAGGGAACCCACCCAGCAGTCCCGTCGTACCCCGTTGTTGTTGAGCGCGGCGCGCAGCGTGCCCTCGATGGTGAAGCCGGTGCGTTCGGCGACCGCGCGGGAGGCGGTGTTGCCCACTTCGGCGCGCCATTCCAGGCGGTCGATCGACTGGTGGGTGAAGGCCCAGCGGGCGGCGGCGAGGGTGGCCTCGGTCATGTAGCCGTTGCCGCGGTGGCGTTCGGTCGTCCAGAAGCCGAGCTCGCCCACGCCGAGGGAACGCATGGTGATGCCGAGCATGCCTGCCAGTTCTTCCTGGCTGAGGAAGACGCCGAAGGTGAACATCGAGCCGGTCGCCCAGCCGTCGGGGACCAGGTGCTCCGTGAAGCTCTGGGCATGTTCATGGAGGTAGGGCGACGGGATCGTGGTCCAGCGCTGGATGATGGGATCCTGACAGGCGGCGTAGACGGCGTCCGTGTCGTCCTGGCCGACCGTGCGCAGGAGGAGACGGGCGGTGGGGATGGTGACGGGCTCCATCGGCCGATTCTGCTCGGGAGGGCGTGACGATGCCATGCATTTCGCTGCGTGTGACCACGTGATCACGATTCGCGCAATTCGTGGGCGGGTCGCGGCACTATCCGGGACTCCCGGCCGTTGTTCCTGTGAAGACAGAATTGAAGGCAGGTCTGACGTCGGATACGACGTCGATGTGCAGCAGTGACTGTCGTCGCCCGGCAGGCCTCCCGGCGCGGCCGGGTCCTCGCATACGATGGCCGTTGCTCAGTACGTCGAAGGAAAACCGACCGTCCCAGGCCCGACCGGCAAGGAGACCAAGCCCCGTGTCCGTCCTCTCGAAGATCATGCGTGCAGGCGAAGGCAAGATCCTGCGCAAGCTGCACCGTATCGCGGACCAGGTCAACTCCATCGAAGAGGACTTCGTCGACCTCTCCGACGCCGAGCTGCGGGCCCTCACCGATGAGTACAAGCAGCGCTACGCCGACGGTGAGAGCCTGGACGACCTGCTGCCCGAGGCCTTCGCCACCGTGCGCGAGGCCGCCAAGCGCGTCCTCGGCCAGCGGCATTACGACGTGCAGATGATGGGTGGCGCCGCCCTCCACCTCGGCTACGTCGCCGAGATGAAGACCGGTGAGGGCAAGACCCTCGTGGGCACGCTGCCTGCGTATCTGAACGCCCTGTCCGGTGACGGCGTCCACCTCATCACGGTCAACGACTACCTGGCCGAGCGCGACTCCGAGATGATGGGCCGCGTCCACAAGTTCCTGGGCCTGAGCGTCGGCTGCATCCTGGCCAACATGACGCCGGCCCAGCGCCGCGAGCAGTACGCGTGCGACATCACCTACGGCACGAACAACGAGTTCGGCTTCGACTACCTGCGCGACAACATGGCGTGGTCGAAGGAGGAGCTCGTCCAGCGCGGGCACAACTTCGCCATCGTCGACGAGGTCGACTCCATTCTCATCGACGAGGCCCGTACACCGCTGATCATCTCGGGCCCGGCCGACCAGGCCACCAAGTGGTACGGCGACTTCGCCAAGCTCGTCACCCGTCTCAAGCGCGGTGAGGCCGGCCAGCCGCTCAAGGGCATCGAGGAGACCGGCGACTACGACGTCGACGAGAAGAAGCGCACGGTCGCCATCCACGAGGCCGGTGTCAGCAAGGTCGAGGACTGGCTGGGCATCGACAACCTCTACGAGTCGGTGAACACGCCGCTGGTGGGCTACCTGAACAACGCCATCAAGGCCAAGGAGCTCTTCAAGAAGGACAAGGACTACGTCGTCATCGACGGCGAGGTCATGATTGTCGACGAGCACACCGGCCGTATCCTCGCCGGCCGCCGCTACAACGAGGGCATGCACCAGGCGATCGAGGCGAAGGAAGGGGTGCCGATCAAGGACGAGAACCAGACGCTCGCCACGATCACCCTGCAGAACTTCTTCCGCCTCTACAGCAAGCTCTCCGGCATGACCGGTACGGCGATGACCGAGGCCGCCGAGTTCCACCAGATCTACAAGCTCGGTGTGGTGCCGATCCCGACCAACAAGCCGATGATCCGCAAGGACCAGTCGGACCTGATCTACCGCACCGAGGTCGCGAAGTTCGACGCGGTCGTCGACGACATCGCCGAGAAGCACGAGAAGGGCCAGCCGATCCTGGTCGGCACCACCTCGGTCGAGAAGTCCGAGTACCTCTCGCAGCAGCTCAGCAAGCGCGGCATCCAGCATGAGGTGCTCAACGCCAAGCAGCACGACCGTGAGGCGCAGATCGTCGCCCAGGCCGGCCGCAAGGGCGCCGTGACCGTGGCGACGAACATGGCCGGCCGTGGTACGGACATCAAGCTCGGCGGCAACCCCGACGACCTCGCGGAGGCCGAGCTGCGCCAGCGTGGCCTCGACCCCGAGGAGCACATCGAGGAGTGGGCCGCCGCGCTTCCCGCCGCCCTGGAGCGGGCCGAGAAGGCGGTGCAGGCGGAGTTCGAGGAGGTCAAGAGCCTCGGTGGCCTCTACGTGCTGGGCACCGAGCGGCACGAGTCGCGTCGTATCGACAACCAGCTGCGCGGTCGTTCAGGCCGTCAGGGCGACCCCGGCGAGTCCCGCTTCTACCTCTCCCTCGGCGACGACCTGATGCGGCTGTTCAAGGCGCAGATGGTCGAGCGCGTGATGGCGATGGCGAACGTCCCGGATGACGTGCCGATCGAGAACAAGATGGTCACGCGCGCGATCGCGTCCGCCCAGTCGCAGGTCGAGCAGCAGAACTTCGAGACCCGTAAGAACGTCCTGAAGTACGACGAGGTCCTCAACCGGCAGCGTGAGGTCATCTACGGCGAGCGGCGCCGCGTCCTGGAGGGCGAGGACCTGCACGAGCAGGTGCAGCACTTCATGGACGACACGATCGACGCCTACGTCGCCGCGGAGACCGCCGAGGGCTTCGCCGAGGAGTGGGACCTGGACCGGCTGTGGGGCGCCTTCAAGCAGCTCTACCCGGTGAAGGTCACCATCGAGGAGCTGGAGGAGGCGGCCGGCGACCGGGCCGGACTCACCGCCGACTTCATCGCCGAGTCCATCAAGGACGACATCCACGAGCAGTACCAGGCCCGTGAGGCGCAGCTTGGCTCCGAGATCATGCGTGAGCTGGAGCGCCGGGTCGTGCTGTCGGTCCTGGACCGCAAGTGGCGCGAGCACCTCTACGAGATGGACTACCTCCAGGAGGGCATCGGCCTGCGCGCGATGGCGCAGAAGGACCCGCTGGTCGAGTACCAGCGCGAGGGCTTCGACATGTTCACCGCCATGATGGAGGGCATCAAGGAGGAGTCCGTCGGCTACCTGTTCAACCTGGAGGTCCAGGTCGAGCAGCAGGTCGAGGAGGTGCCCGTCGAGGACGCCAAGCCGACCCTGGAGAAGCAGGACGCGGTGCCCGCGCAGGCGGGGGCACGCCCCGAGATCCGCGCCAAGGGCCTGGAGGCCCCGCAGCGGCGGAACCTGCACTTCACCGCGCCGACCGTGGACGGCGAGGGCGGCACCATCGAGGGCGACTTCAACGAGGAGGAGCCGGTGCGGTCCGCGGCCGACGGCCTCACACGCGCGGAGCGTCGCAAGCAGGCCAAGGGCGGGCGGCGCCGCAAGAAGTGACGTCGCCTGAGGCGTCGTAGCGGGGAAGGGCCGGGTCACCTGAGGGTGCCCGGCCCTTCGGCGTGAGTGGGTTACGTGAGTCAGTCGCCGACGGTGGTGCGCGTGCGGGGGCCGCCCAGTTCCACGGCCGTGCAGCGCCAGCGGTGGTCTCGGCCCAGTTCCAGGCGGAACGCCATGGCACGCAGGCGGTCGCCCGCGCCGATGCGGGCGAAGGCCTCGATGGCGCCTGGGCGGGGTTCGTAGTAGCCGACGTCGCGGACGACGGGGCGCGGGCCGCGGGTGCGCAGGGGGCCGCGTTCAGCGAGGCGGGCCAGCTCGTCGTAGGCGGGGCCGGCAGTGTGCCGGAGCATGGCGTGGACGGGGCGTTGCCCACTCAGGACGAGCAACAGCCGGTCGGCGAAGAGGTCGGTGGGGCGGGGCTGCGGGACGACCGGCCTTCGGGTGTGGGAGGCGCTGCGGGGTGGGGCGGGGGCTTGGGGCGTGGATGGGGTGCGGAGGGGGCGTTGGGCGGCTGGGGGTGTGGTGGGTGTGCTGGCGGGGCGCTGGGCGGCTGGGGTCGTAGTGGATGTGCTGGCGGATCGTGCCGCTGCAGGGGTCGTCGTAGAGGTGGTGACGGGGCGTGCTGACGTTGGGGTTGTACGGGAGGGGCCCGCGCCTGGGGGGCGGGGCGGGTTACTGCCGGGGCGGCGGGAGTCGCGGCGGGTTGGGGGACGGGTGCCGGGATGGTGCTGTGGCGTCCTGGTCATGACCTTGTTCATGGGGGTCCCCGTTCGGTGGGCCCGGCGCGTGGTGCGTACCGGGCAGTAACTTGCTGTCGGGGATCTTGTACGGGCCCTGGTCGAGGGCGGGCAAACAAGTGAGGGCGGGGACGCGGGTGGCCGGAATGTTCACCTATCCGGGTGAGGAGCGGGGGCGGGGGCCCGTGGGGAACGGGGTGCATCGGGTGACTTTCCGGCGTCGGGTGGACGCCCTGCGGGGCGCGGGCAGGGACTCGAAAGGGGACCCCGCACGTATCCTGAAGGCCCTCACCGGGGCCTTGTGGAGGCCCTCCGACCACGAAAGCGGCCAACCATGCGCGTCTACGTCCCCCTGACCCTCTCCGGTCTCGCCGAGGCGTACAAGACGGGCGAGGTCGGCGCGGGGCCGCTCGTCGCCTACGCCGTCACGCCAGCCTTGCGTGAGTGGTACCTCTCCGACGACATCGAGGAGTTGGAGTACGCGGCGCTGAGCCGGGCCGCGCTGGCCTCGCTGCGGCTGCTCGCCGCGGACCCGGGGGCACCCCGGCGGCGGGTGGTGGTCGCCATCGACGTCCCTGACGGACAGGCGGCCGCCGACCCAGGACGGGGGCCCGACCCGGCCGCGCTCGGCGAGGTGCGGATCGCCGGCGCCGTACCGCTGGCCAAGGCGGCCTCGGTGCATGTCGACTCGGGTGAGGCGGAGCCGGATGTCGCCGCAGCCGCCGAGGCGCTTCAGGCGGCGGACGGCGGGGACGACGACGCGCAGTTCGTCGTGGACGGGGCCGAGGACCACGAGTTGCTGTGGTACGCGACGCAGGAGATCCCCAACCTGGTCGGCTCGCAGAACTGACGCTCACCGTAGCGCGACTGCTCACAGCTGCTTGATGCCAGGCTGACCTGGAGATCTCTTGATTGTCAGTGGTGGCGGGTAACGTTTTTGGGCATGGGGAAGCACGGAGCTGAGCACATTGTCTGGGACTGGAACGGCACGCTGTTCCACGACAATGACGCGATCATCGGGGCGACGAACGCGGCGTTCGCCGAGCTGGGGCTGGAACCGATCACGATGGAGCAGTACCGGGCGCTGTACTGCGTGCCGGTGCCGAAGTTCTACGAGCGGCTGTTGGGGCGGCTGCCCACCGATGCCGAGTGGGAGGTCATGGATGCGACCTTCCACCGGTACTACGCGGAGCACCGGGTTCGGTGCGGGCTGACGGAGGGGGCGATCGAACTGCTGGCGGAGTGGCAGTTGGCAGGGCGCAGCCAGTCGATCCTCAGCATGTACGTCCATGACGAACTCGTCCCGCTGGTACGGGGGTTCGGGATCGAGACGCACTTCATACGCGTCGACGGGCGGACCGGGCCCTCCGGGGGCAGCAAGGCCGAGCACATGGTGCGGCACCTCGCGGCGCTCGCCGGGGTGGAGCCCGGTCGGACCGTGGTGATCGGTGATGCCGCGGATGACGCGGTGGCCGCGCGGCACGTGGGAGCGCGGGCCGTGCTCTACACCGGGGGCTCGCACAGCCGGGCCAGCCTGGAGGAAACGGGCGTGCCGGTGGTGGACTCGCTCGGGGAGGCGGTCGCTGTGGCGGAGGAGCTGGCGGCCTGAGGGGGCGTGCGTTGGTGCCGGTAGGGCGGTTCGCGCAGCCCGGCGCTGCGGGGTGCCTCCCCCAGGCCCTTAAGGCACTGGGGGAGGCACGACTGCCCGCAGCTCGGCGGCGCGGCGCCGGGGCGTTGCTGGTGGGCGGGGCTCAGGTTGCCGCGGCTCAGGTTGCCGGGGCCTTGGCGCGCAGCACCTTGAGGAACTCGCGCATCCAGGCGGAGTGGTCCGGCCAGGCGCGCGAGGAGACCAGGGTGCCGTCGATCACTGCCTCGGCGTCCTGGAAGGTGGCGCCGGCGGCCTGCATGTCGAGTTCCAGCGCGGGGTACGCCGTGACGCGGCGGCCGCGGAGGCCGTCGATCGCGGCGGTGAGCAGGGGGCCGTGGCAGATCTGGGCGACGGGTTTGTCGGCGTCGAAGAAGGACTTGAGGATCTTGCGGAGTTCGGGGTCGTTGCGGAGGTACTCCGGGGCGCGGCCGCCGGGGATGACCACGGCGGCGTACTGGCCGGGGTCGACCTCCGAGAAGGCGAGGTCGGCGGGCCAGGTGTAGCCGGGCTTTTCGGTGTAGGTGTCGAAGCCGGGTTCGAAGTCGTGGACGACGAATTGCAGTTTCTTGCGGGTGGGGGCTGCGATGTGGACGTCGTAGCCCTCTTCGCGGAGGCGCTGGTAGGGGTAGAGGACTTCGAGGGACTCTGCTGCGTCGCCGGTGACGATGAGGATCTTGGTGGTCATGGCGGTGGGCTGCCCTTCGTGGGTGGCTTCCGGCTGCGTGGGGCGTTCAGGGGCAAGGTGCCTCCGGGGGCGGGGGGTTGCCAAGGGTACGCGCCGGTTTCGGGGCGAGGCGGGGTTGTGAGGCGCGTGGTCCGGCGTTGTCGCGGCTGGCGTCGGTGCTGGTAGGGCGGTTCACGCAGCCCGGCGCTGCGGGGTGCCGCTGCGCCCACCCGTGCCGCCCCAGCGGCGCGACTGCCCGCAGCTGCGGCGGCACGGCTGACCGGAGCTGCGGCGGTGCGACTGCCCGCAGCTCAGGCAGTCACCGTCGCCGCAGCGCGCTTGTCCCTGTGCAGACTGTCAAAGTTCCGGTCCCGGTTTTGTACACATACGGCTCATGACGGGCCCCCGGTAATGAGCGATAGCCTTGTGGCGTGATCAGCGCGATAGTTCGCGGGGGCCTTGGTGTTCCTGCTCTGCGCCCGGAGAGCACGGACGACATCCGTGTCCGGGCGGTGGTCGCTGGTCTTCGCGGACGGGTCGGGGCCCCGAAGGGCTCCACGGTGACGCGCACACTGCGGGCGCAGACGTTGTGGAGAGCAGCGTCACATGCCCCGGTCGCGTTGGAAATGGCTGATAACCCACCGCTCATCTCACCTTGCGGCATAGCGTCGGAACGGACCGGACACCCCGCGTCACGGCGTCGCGTCGGAAGGGCAGAGACCGTACTTCCTTCTACGTCACGCAACGGCGCGCGACAGGAGCCAGAGGACAATGCAGACCAAGCTGGACGAAGCCAAGGCCGAGCTGCTCGATCGGGCCGCCCGGGTAGCTGAGCACAGCCCGGTCGGGGGGCACCTACCGACTGGGACGACGGAACACGGCATCCCCGACCGGGCGGCCGTGCTCGCGTTCCTCCAGCGCTACTACCTGCACACCGCCCCGGAGGACCTCACCGACCGCGACCCGGTCGACATCTTCGGAGCCGCCTACTCCCACTACCGACTGGCCGAAAACCGCCCCCAGGGCACGGCCAACGTGCGCGTACACACCCCGACGGTCGAGGAGAACGGCTGGACGTGCAGCCACTCCGTCGTCGAGGTCGTCACCGACGACATGCCGTTCCTGGTCGACTCCGTCACCAACGAGCTGACGCGCCAGGGACGCGGCATCCACGTCGTCATCCACCCGCAGATGGTGGTGCGCCGCGATGTCACCGGCAAGCTCAACGAGGTACTCACCACGCCGCCCACCGGCGACCTCCCGCACGACGCGCACATCGAGTCCTGGATCCATGTCGAGATCGACCGCGAGACCGACCGCTCCGACCTGAAGCAGATCACCGCCGATCTGCTGCGTGTTCTGTCCGACGTCCGCGAGTCCGTCGAGGACTGGGGCAAGATGCGGGACGGGGCGCTGCGGATCGCCGAGGGCCTGCCCGAGGAGCCCATCGCCGGTGACCTGCCCGAGCAGGAGATCGAGGAGGCCCGTGAGCTGCTGCGCTGGCTGGCCGCCGATCACTTCACGTTCCTCGGCTACCGCGAGTACGAGCTGCGCGACGACGACTCCCTCGCCGCGGTGCCCGGCACCGGTCTCGGCATACTGCGGGCCGACCCGCACCACGAGACCGGCGAGGCCCACCCGGTCAGCCCCTCCTTCGAGCGGCTGCCGGCCGATGCCCGCGCCAAGGCCCGCGAGCACAAGCTCCTCGTACTGACCAAGGCGAACAGCCGGGCCACCGTGCACCGGCCGTCGTACCTGGACTACATCGGCGTCAAGAAGTTCGACGAGCAGGGCAATGTCGTCGGTGAGCGGCGCTTCCTGGGACTGTTCTCCTCCGCCGCCTACACCGAGTCCGTCCGCCGGGTTCCCGTCATCCGGCGCAAGGTCGACGAGGTGCTCAAGCGCGCCGGGTTCTCGCCCAACAGTCACGACGGGCGTGACCTGCTCCAGATCCTCGAGACGTATCCGCGTGACGAGCTGTTCCAGACGCCGGTCGACGAGCTGCAGTCCATCGTCACCTCGGTCCTCTACCTCCAGGAGCGGCGGCGGCTGCGGCTCTACCTGCGCCAGGACGAGTACGGCCGCTACTACTCGGCCCTGGTCTATCTGCCCCGCGACCGCTACACCACCGGCGTCCGGCTCAGGATCATCGACATCCTGAAGGAGGAACTCGGCGGCACCAGCGTCGACTTCACCGCCTGGAACACCGAGTCGATCCTCTCCCGGCTGCACTTCGTGGTCCGGGTCCCGCAGGGCACCGAGCTTCCGCAGCTGTCCGACGCCGACAAGGAACGTATCGAGGCCCGCCTTGTCGAGGCCGCCCGCTCCTGGGCGGACGGATTCGCCGATGCGCTGAACGCCGAGTTCGGCGAGGAGCGCGCTGCCGAACTGCTGCGCCGCTACGGCAACGCCTTCCCGGAGGGCTACAAGGCCGACCACAACCCGCGCGCGGCGGTCGCCGACCTCGGCCAGATCGAACGGCTCGAGGAGGACAACGACTTCGCGCTCAGCCTGTACGAGCCGGTGGGCGCCGCCCTCGACGAGCGTCGCTTCAAGATCTACCGCAAGGGCGAGGCCGTCTCCCTGTCGGCCGTCCTGCCGGTCCTCAACCGGCTCGGCGTCGAGGTGGTGGACGAGCGGCCGTACGAACTGCGCTGCTCCGACGGCAGCGTCGCCTGGATCTACGACTTCGGCATGCGTATGCCCAAGGCGAAGGACGGCGTGGATTACGGCCGCGACGACGCCCGCGAGCGGTTCCAGGAGGCCTTCGCCGCCAGCTGGACCGGCAAGGCGGAGAACGACGGCTTCAACGCCCTCGTGCTGAGCGCCGGGCTGAGCTGGCGGCAGGCGATGGTGCTGCGGGCGTACGCCAAGTACCTGCGTCAGGCGGGTTCGACGTTCAGCCAGGACTACATGGAGGACACCCTCCGAAACAATGTCCACACCACCCGGCTGCTCGTCTCCCTGTTCGAGGCGCGGATGTCGCCGGACCGGCAGCGCGCCGGGCGCGAGATCGTCGACGCCCTGCTCGAGGAGCTCGACGCGGCTCTCGACCAGGTGGCCTCGCTGGACGAGGACCGGATCCTGCGGTCCTTCCTCACGGTCATCAAGGCGACCCTGCGCACGAACTTCTTCCAGGAGGCGTGGGGCGGCCAGCCGCACGAGTACGTGTCCATGAAGTTCGACCCGCAGGCCATCCCGGACCTGCCGGCGCCGCGTCCGGCGTACGAGATCTGGGTGTACTCGCCGCGCGTCGAAGGTGTGCACCTCAGGTTCGGCAAGGTCGCGCGTGGTGGTCTGCGCTGGTCGGACCGCCGGGAGGACTTCCGTACGGAGATCCTCGGCCTGGTCAAGGCGCAGATGGTGAAGAACACCGTCATCGTGCCGGTCGGCGCCAAGGGCGGCTTCGTCGCCAAGCAGCTGCCGGATCCGTCCGTGGACCGGGACGCGTGGATGGCGGAGGGCGTCGCCAGCTACAAGACGTTCATCTCGGCGCTGCTCG
Organism: Streptomyces sp. NPDC127197; assembly: GCF_042672405.1. Classification (NCBI taxonomy): domain Bacteria; kingdom Bacillati; phylum Actinomycetota; class Actinomycetes; order Kitasatosporales; family Streptomycetaceae; genus Streptomyces; species Streptomyces sp. NPDC127197. The sequence goes on from NZ_JBHXVG010000015.1 coordinate 26,547, forward strand.
ACATCACCGACAACATGGTGGCCGGTGAGGTCGTCCCGCCCGCTGAGGTCGTACGGCACGACGAGGACGACACGTACCTCGTGGTCGCGGCCGACAAGGGCACCGCCACCTTCTCCGACATCGCCAACGGCGTCGCGGAGCAGTACAACTTCTGGCTCGGCGACGCCTTCGCCTCCGGCGGCTCCGCGGGCTACGACCACAAGGCGATGGGCATCACCGCCCGCGGCGCCTGGGAGTCCGTCAAGCGGCACTTCCGGGAGCTGGGTGTGAACACCCAGGTCGAGGACTTCACGGTGGTCGGCATTGGTGACATGTCCGGTGACGTGTTCGGCAACGGCATGCTCCTCAGCGAGCACATCCGCCTGGTCGCCGCCTTCGACCACCGGCACATCTTCATCGACCCGAACCCGGACGCGGCCACCTCCTATGCCGAGCGGCGCCGGCTGTTCGAGCTGCCGCGCTCCAGCTGGGAGGACTACAACACCGAGCTGCTGTCGGCCGGTGGCGGCGTCTTCCCCCGCAGCGCCAAGGCGATCCCGGTCAACGCGCACATCCGCGAGGCCCTCGGCATCGAGGGCAAGGTCACCAAGATGACGCCGGCCGAGCTGATGAAGGCCATCCTCAAGGCGCCGGTGGACCTGCTGTGGAACGGCGGCATCGGTACGTACGTGAAGGCCTCGACCGAGTCCCACGCCGACGTCGGCGACAAGGCCAACGACCCGATCCGCGTCGACGGCGCCGACCTGCGCGTCAAGGTCGTCGGCGAGGGTGGCAACCTGGGCCTGACCCAGCTCGGCCGGATCGAGTTCGCGCTGCACGGCGGCAAGATCAACACGGATGCGATCGACAACAGCGCGGGCGTGGACACCTCCGACCACGAGGTGAACATCAAGATCCTGCTCAACAGCCTGGTCGCGGACGGCGACATGACCGTCAAGCAGCGCAACAAGCTGCTCGCCGACATGACCGACGAGGTCGGCCGTCTGGTCCTGCGCAACAACTACGCGCAGAACACGGCGATCGCCAACGCGCTCGCCCAGTCCAAGGACATGCTCCACGCCCAGCAGCGCTTCATGCGCCACCTGGTGCGTGAGGGCCACCTCGACCGGGCGCTGGAGTTCCTGCCCACCGACCGCCAGATCCGCGAGCGGCTCGGCCAGGGCCAGGGGCTGACCGGTCCGGAGACGGCCGTCCTGCTGGCGTACACGAAGATCACGGTCGCCGAGGAGCTGCTGCACACCTCGCTGCCCGATGACCCGTACCTGCGCGGGCTGCTCTCCTCGTACTTCCCGACCGCGCTGCGCGAGAAGTTCCCCGAGCACATCGACAGCCACCCGCTGCGCCGCGAGATCACCACGACCGTGCTGGTCAACGACACGGTCAACACCGGTGGTACGACGTACCTGCACCGCCTGCGCGAGGAGACCGGCGCGTCGCTGGAGGAGATCGTCCGGGCGCAGACCGTGGCCCGCACGATCTTCCGCTCGGCGGCGGTGTGGGATGCCGTCGAGGCGCTGGACAACAAGGTCGAGGCCGCCGTCCAGACCCGGATCCGGCTGCACTCGCGCCGACTGGTGGAGCGCGGCACCCGCTGGCTGCTCAACAACCGGCCGCAGCCGCTCCAGCTCGCCGAGACCGTCACCTTCTTCGCCGACCGCGTCGAGCAGGTCTGGTCGCAGCTGCCCAAGCTGTTGCGCGGCGCGGACCTGGAGTGGTGGCAGAAGATCTACGAGGAGCTGACCGGCTCCGGCGTGCCGGACGAACTCGCCACCCGGGTGGCCGGGTTCTCCTCCGCCTTCCCGGCGCTGGACATCGTGCTGGTGGCCGACCGTATGGGCCGGGACCCGATGGACGTCGCGGATGTCTACTACGACCTCGCCGACCGCCTCGGCATCACCCAGCTCATGGACCGCATCATCGAGCTGCCCCGCGCCGACCGCTGGCAGTCCATGGCCCGCGCGGCCATCCGCGAGGACCTGTACGCGGCCCATGCGGCCGTCACGGCCGACGTCCTCGCGGTGGGCAACGGGGCCTCGACCCCCGAGCAGCGCTTCAAGGTCTGGGAGCAGAAGAACGCGGCGATCCTCGGCCGCGCCCGCGCCACCCTGGAGGAGATCAAGAGCTCGGAGTCCTTCGACCTGGCGAATCTCTCGGTGGCGATGCGCACGATGCGGACGCTGCTGCGGAGTCATTCGTAGTCGGCCAGTAGCCGGGCCATAGCTGGCCAGTACAGCGGGGCGCCCCGAGCCGTTCAGGCCCGGGGCGCCCGTCGTCTGTCGGTGGCCGTCGCGTTGTCAGGAAGGCTGGGCGACCGTCGGCTCCGCTGGCTTGGCTGCGGCCTTCGGCTTCGGTTTCGGCTTGGGCTTCGGCTTGGCGTCCCCGGTGAAGGCCTCGTACTCCTTCATGACGTCCTCGGTGGGGCCGTCCATGCGCAGCTCGCCGCGTTCCAGCCACAGGACACGGTCGCAGGTGTCGCGGATGGACTTGTTGCTGTGGCTGACCAGGAAGACGGTGCCGGCTTCCTTGCGCAGTTCACGGATGCGTTCCTCGGAGCGCTTCTGGAACTTGCGGTCGCCGGTGGCGAGGGCCTCGTCGATGAGCAGGACGTCGTGGTCCTTGGCGGCGGCGATGGAGAAGCGCAGGCGGGCGGCCATGCCGGAGGAGTAGGTGCGCATCGGGAGGGTGATGAAGTCGCCCTTCTCGTTGATGCCGGAGAAGTCGACGATCTCCTGGTAGCGCTCTTTGACCTGCTCGCGGGACATGCCCATGGCGAGGCCGCCGAGGTGGACGTTGCGCTCACCCGTCAGGTCGTTCATCAGGGCCGCGTTGACGCCGAGGAGGGAGGGCTGGCCGCCCGTGTAGATCCGGCCGTTCTCCACGGGGAGGAGGCCGGCGACTGCCTTGAGCAGGGTCGACTTGCCGGAGCCGTTGGTTCCGATCAGGCCGATCGCCTCGCCCTTGTACGCGACGAAGGAGACGTCCCGGACCGCGTGCACCGTGCGCACGCCGGCCGCCTTCTCGGCCTGCTTGCGGCGCAGGATGCGGTTGAGGGCGGCGGTCGCGGAGCCCCGGCCGGCACCGGTGCCGTTGACGCGGTACACGATGTCGACATGGTCGGCGATGACGGTGGGGGTCATGTCGGGCCTGTTCCCGTTGGTGTGCTCAGCCACGGCCGTACGTCTCCTCAGCCTTCCAGAAGTAGATGAAGCCGCCGACTCCGGCGAGCAGCGCCCAGCCCGTCGCCATCAGCCATACGTGCGGCGGCAGCTGGCTCGCGTGGAAGCTGTCGATCAGCGCGAACCGCATCAGGTCGATGTAGACGGCGGCGGGGTTGGCCTGGAGCACGGTGCCCACCCAGGACGGAAGATCGGTGTGGCGGCTGAGGATGTGGTCGATGCTGAACATCACGCCGGAGGCGTACATCCACGTCCGCAGGACGAACGGCATCAACTGTGCCAGGTCCGGCGTCTTCGCCCCCAGCCTGGCCAGGATCATCGAGACGCCCGCGTTGAAGGTGAACTGCAGTACCAGGGCCGGGATCGCCAGCACCCAGGAGGCGGCGACCGGCACGCCGAAGAAGAGCAGGATGACGACCAGGGCGGCCATCGAGAACAGCAGCTGCTGGAGCTGCTGGAGGCAGAAGGAGATCGGCAGCGCGGCGCGTGGGAAGTGCAGGGCGCGGACGAGGCCGAGGTTGCCGGAGATCGCGCGGGTGCCGGCAAGGATCGAGCTCTGCGTGAACGTCCAGATGAACACGCCCGTGACCAGGAACGGCACGTAGTCCGGCACGCCCCTCTTGGTCTGCAGCAGCACGCCGAAGATCAGGTAGTAGACGGCCGCGTTCAGCAGCGGGGTCATCACCTGCCAGACCTGGCCCAGCTTCGCCTGGCTGTACTGGGCGGTGAGCTTGGCCGTCGAGAACGCCGCGATGAAGTGGCGGCGGGCCCACAGCTGGCGGACGTACTGGGGCAGGGACGGGCGGGCGCCGCTGACCGAGAGGCCGTGGCGGGCGGCGAGGGCCGCGAGGTCGTCGTCGGCCGGGGCCGCCGGGGTGGGGGCCGTCTTCAGGGGCGGTGTGTCGAGGACCTGGCTCACATCCGCTGCTTTCGGTCGGGGGTGGGGGATGCGTGCGTGCGGTCGGAGTGTGCGTCTTCCGGCGTTTTCTTACGTGTCTCTGCACGTTTACTTACGTCGGGACGGGACCGTATCGTCGCAACGCGAGCGTATGGCCAGTGGACGTCAGAACGCAACCGTTTCGTCGTAACGCCCTATGCTGGTCCGCATGACGACGAACGCCGACGGGCCCCAGACGCGTCCGCGCCGCCGGACCCCCGCAGGAGCGGCCGTACTCCGCGAGGACGTGACGGAAGCCATTCGGGCGGCCGTGTTCGAGGAGCTCGCCGCCGTCGGCTATGCGCGGATGTCGATCGAGGGGATCGCCCGCCGGGCCGGCGTCGGCAAGACCGCGGTGTACCGCCGGTGGCGCTCCAAGCTGCACCTGGTGCTCGATGTCGTCTCGGCGATAGCGGTGCAGGGCCTGCCCGCGCCGGACACGGGCTCGCTGGAGGGCGATCTGCGGCTGCTGTACGAGGTGACGTCCCGTGCGCTGCGGCACCCGGTGGCCTCGCAGATCATCCCCGACCTCCAGGCGGAGGCGGCCCGCAACCCGGAGATCGCCGAGGCCCTGCAGAAGGCCCTGCGGGAGGGGCAGGAGGGGGTTGCCAGCAAGATCGTGGCGGCGGCGGAGCAGCGCGGCGAGCTCCGCGACGGCGTCGACGAGGAGCTCGCTCTCGATCTGATCTCGGGGCCGCTGTACTGGCGATCGGTGGTGATCCGCAGCCCGAAGCTGCCCAAGGGATACCTGGCGTCCCTGGCCCGGGCGACCGCGGCGGCGGTCAAGGCACTGTGACCGGAGACAGTAGGCCTAGTCCCGCGCCGCCCCCGGATACTGCCGTACCCAGCCGTCCCACGCGGATGTGATCATGTCCTGGACGTCGTGCCGGGCCTTCCAGCCCAGTTCGGCGGTGATGCGGTCGGCGGAGGCGACGACGCGGGCCGGGTCGCCCGGGCGGCGTGGGGTGACCGTCGGCGGGCGGTGGTGGCCGGTGACGGCGTTGATGCGGTCGATCATCTCGCGTACCGAAACGCCTTCCCCACGGCCGATGTTGAGCGTGAGGTCGCGGCCGGGGGATGCCTGCAGAGCGCGGGCGACCGCCACGTGGGCCTCGGCCAGGTCCACCACGTGGATGTAGTCCCGGATGCAGGTCCCGTCGGGGGTGGGGTAGTCGTCGCCGAAGATGCGCGGGGGCGCTCCCTCCGTGAGCTTCTCGAAGACCATCGGGATGAGGTTGAAGACGCCGACGTCCGCCAGCTCGGGGCTCGCGGCACCCGCCACGTTGAAGTAACGCAGGGACGCCGTGGACAGGCCGGTGGCGCGTCCCGTCGCGCGGACCAGCCACTCGCCGGCCAGCTTCGTCTCGCCGTACGGCGACATGGGCGCACACGGCGTCTCCTCCGTGACGAGGTGCACGTCCGGCATGCCGTACACGGCCGCCGACGACGAGAACACGAAGGAGGGCACGCCGGCCGCCGTCACCGCCTCCAGCAGGACGCGCAGGCCCTCGATGTTCTCCCGGTAGTAGTGCAGCGGCAGGTCCACCGACTCGCCGACCTGCTTCTTCGCCGCCAGGTGGACGACCCCGGTGACGGAGTGCTCGGTGAGCACGCGCCCCAGCAGCTCACCGTCCAGCGTCGAGCCGACCACGAGCGGCACGCCGTCCGGCACGCGCTCGGCGACGCCGGTCGACAGGTCGTCGTACACGACCGCCTGTTCGCCCGCGTCGGTCATCGCGCGTACGACGTGCGCCCCGATATAGCCGGCGCCGCCGGTGATCAGCCAGGTCATGTACGGCCGTCCCCTCGTCAGTTGGCCCGTGTGGTGGCCGCCTCGCAGTGCGGCACCCGCGTGATGTCCGCCTTCAGTCAAGCAGGTGACGCGGCGTGCGCTCAGCCGGCGTCCGATGCCTCCGCCCGGGCCGCCGCGTCGAGCGCTGTCGTGAGCTGGTCGAGGCGGTTGCGCAGCTCGCGGATCTCGTCGACGTCGAAGCCGGTCGCCGCGGCGATACGGCGCGGTACCTGAAGCGCCCGCTCGCGCAGGGCGGTGCCGTCCTCGGTCAGGTGGACCTCGACCGAGCGCTCGTCGTGGGCGCTGCGCTCCCGGTGCACCAGTCCGGCCGCCTCCAGCCGCTTGAGGAGCGGTGACAGGGTGCCGGAGTCGAGGCGCAGGTGTTCGCCCAGCTTCTTGACCGGCAGGTCGCCGTGCTCCCACAGCACCAGCATCACCAGGTACTGCGGGTAGGTCAGTCCGAGATCCTTGAGGACCACGCGGTAGACACCGCCGAAGGCGCGCGACGCCGCGTTCAGGGAGAAGCAGATCTGCTGGTCGAGGCGGAGCCAGTCCGCTGTGGGCGTGGTCGTCATGGCTCCAGGGTAGCTCTTGCCCGCCATTTAGTTGTGCGCAATTGAATTGTGTGCTCTACTTAGGGGGTCAGGCCGGCCGGACAGGCCGCCGGAAGACGACTTGAGAGGGATGTTTCTCCATGGACGCGCTCTACACCGCTGTCGCCACCGCCACCCACGGCCGCGAGGGCCGCGCCGTCTCCTCCGACGGCAAGCTCGACCTGCAGCTGGGCATCCCGACCGAAATGGGCGGCAATGGCCAGGGCACCAATCCCGAGCAGCTCTTCGCCGCCGGTTACTCCGCCTGCTTCGCCAGTGCCCTCGGCCTGGTCGGCCGACAGGCCAAGGTGGACGTGAGCGATGCCGCCGTCACCGCCGAGGTGGGCATCGGCAAGCAGGGCGAGGGCTTCGGGCTGGCCGTCACCCTGCGCGTCGAGCTGCCCGCAGGCGTGGACGAGGCGACCGGGCGCAAGCTCGTCGAGCAGGCCCACCAGGTCTGCCCGTACTCCAACGCCACCCGCGGCAACATCCCGGTCGAGCTCGTCATCGAGTAACCCCCCGGATCCCGGCCCGCAGCCAGGCCGCACCGCCGCTCCGCCATCCGGGTGACGAGATGCCGTCGCGGGCCCTCGCCGCCGACCGATGGGCGTGACGCAGGGCGTGGAACGCCGTGTAGGCCCCGAGTGCCAGCAGCCGGTGCTGTACGCCGACGCTGCCGCCGGGTGCGCGGTGGCCGGCCCGAAGATGGCGGCGGTAGAGCACGCCCGCCCGGCGGAAGAAGGCGCGGCGGTGGCGCGCGGGCAGCCGGCGGGGATCGGCCGCCGTCCTCAGGACCACGGCGAAGAGCTGGTCGAACAGGGCGTCGCGCCGCGCGGCGGACAGACGCTGCTCGGCGGCCTGGAACAGCACCAGTCCGACCTGGTCGAGCAGATCGAGCTGGTGCGCGCCCGGAAGGTCGAGCCGGCTGCCCTGCGGGCGCAGCAGATGCCGTACGACGACCGAGTGGAGCACCGCCATCCGCTCGGCCGTCACCGTCACCACCCCGCCCCAGCCGAGGTCTGTGAAGTGCCCGTAGGGGAAGACGAGTTGGTGGGCGGTGAGGAATCCGCGGCGATAGGCCGCGCTCCAGACGGGGCGGTCCACCGACGTCAGCCGCGGTGCCGCGTCGGGAGTGAAGGTTCCTGCGGGGGTCGGCGGGAGCGGGGGAGTGTGCGTGGGGGCGCCCCGCCGGTGCACGCGCTCGTGCTCGAAGTGCAGTACGTCCACCGGGCCCGTCTCCCGCAGCCGTGCGTCCAGTGCGGCCAGCGCGCCCGGTACGAGGGTGTCGTCGCCGTCGAGGAACAGCAGATAGGCGCCAGTGGCCTCGCGCAGGCCGGTGGTGCGCGCCGCGCTCAGGCCGGCGGATGGCGGTGAGTAGGCGGGCGTCACCCTGCTGTCCTGGTCGGCGTACTCGGCGGTGATGTCCGCTGCGGGGGTCTCCGGCTCGTCGCACACCGTGATCAGCTCGAAGTCGCCGTAGGACTGGGCGAGGACCGAGTCAAGGGTCCGGGGCAGCAGGCCCTCCACCCCGTGCGAGGGGACGATGATGCTGAAACGGGGCATGTCGTTCTTTCAGGGTGGGTTGCGTCGAACTGCGGGACATACGGACTCCTGTCAGGTGAAACGGCGATCAGTGGCTTTCGGTGACGGTGAAGTGACCAGAAGGTTGCGGAACGGTGGCTACCAGGAGGGCGTCACGGGGATTCACCGGGAACGCGAAGGGGCGGGCCGATCGGCCCGCCCCGACGGTGTTGCTTCCGCGGTTACTTCACCGCGCCTGCCATCACACCGGACACGAACTGCCGCTGGAACGCGAAGAACACGGCCAGCGGGATCACCATGGAGATGAACGCGCCGGGCGCCAGGACGTCGATGTTGTTGCCGAACTGCCGTACCTGTGTCTGCAGCGCGACCGTGATCGGCTGGCTGCCGGAGTCGGAGAACACCAGCGCGACCAGCATGTCGTTCCACACCCACAGGAACTGGAAGATGCCCAGGCTCGCGATCGCGGGTCCGCCCAGCGGCATCACCACCCGTGCGAACAGGCGCAGTTCACCGGCCCCGTCCAGCCGGGCCGCCTCCAGCAGCTCCCGTGGGATCTCCGCGAAGAAGTTCCGCAGCAGGAACACCGCGAACGGCAGGCCGAAGCCGACATGGAACAGGATCACGCCGAGCATCGAGCCGAACAGGCCGATGTTCCCGAAGAGTTCGGCGATCGGGATCAGGGCCACCTGCACGGGCACGACCAGCAGGCCGACCACCGCCAGGAACCACCAGTCGCGGCCCGGGAACTCCATCCATGCGAAGGCGTAGCCCGCGAGCGAGCCGATGACCACGACCAGCACGGTCGCCGGCACCGTGATCAGGATCGTGTTCACCAACGAGTCGGTGATGTCGCTGTTCTGGAGCAGCTTGTCGTAGCTCTCGAAGGTGAGTCGGGCGGGCTCGGTGAACACCGTCCACCAGCCGCTCTCGTTCATGTCCGCCGGAGTGCGCAGCGAGGAGAGCAGCAGACCGATCGTCGGCACCAGCCAGAACAGGCCGACGACGATCAGGAAGACGCGGACCAGGCCGCCGCTGACGCCCTCGGCGAGGCGGGAGCCGAGGGACGCCCTGGCCTTGCCGGACTCCTTGGTCACGGCCTGCGTGGTCATCGCCGCACCTCCCGCCTGAGCCTGCGGATGTTGAACCACATCACCGGGATCACCAGAAGCAGCAGGAACACCGCGATCGCGCTGGCGATGCCCGGCTGGTCCTCGGAGAAGCCCTTGCGGTACAGCTCCAGGGCGAGCACGTTCGCGTCGTCCTGGGAGGAGCCGGGGGCGATGATGAAGACCAGGTCGAAGATCTTCAGGACGTTGATCATCAGGGTGACCGTGACGACCGCGAGGACAGGTGCGAGGAGCGGGACCGTGACCCGTCTGAACACCTGCCATTCGTTGGCACCGTCGACGCGCGCCGCTTCGAGCAGTTCACGCGGGACACCGGCCAGACCCGCCGCGATCAGCACCATCGCGAAGCCCGCCCACATCCAGATGTACGAACCGATGATGGCCGGCGTGACCAGGGACGGGCCGAGCCAGTCCAGGCCGTTGTACGGCTCCTTGAAGTTGTCGGCGGGCAGCCGCAGTTGGGCTCCCTCGGCGGCGGCCGGGAGCGTGAACGTGCCGTCGTCGGCGGCCGTGGTCGACGCGACCACCTTGCCGTCCTTGACGGCCTCGATCCTCATGCCGGGATAGCCCAGCTCGGAGGCGTCCGGGGCGCCGAGGGTGCCGACGCCCTTGCCGCGCGTGAAGTCCTGCCAGGTCGTGCCGGTGACCTTGCCCGGGTCGGGCTTCGCCGCTACGGCCCTGGCGGCGTCGTCGGGCATCTGGTCGGGGGCGACGCCGACCAGGGGGAGGGTGACCGGCTCGCCCAGGCGGACCGGCTCCTTGGTGATGAAGGCGCCGCCGCCGGCCGCTTCGAGCGGCGACTCACGGCCCGGATGCGCCTTCGGGAACGCCGACGACTGGGCGAACGTGTCGTGCACACCCACCCACACCGCGTTCGCGATGCCCTTGTCCGGATCCTGGTCGTACACCAGGCGGAAGATGATGCCCGCCGCGAGCATCGAGATCGCCATCGGCATGAAGACGACCAGCTTGAACGCCGTGCCCCAGCGCACCCGTTCGGTCAGCACCGCGAAGATCAGCCCCAGCGCGGTCGCGACCGTCGGGGCGAACACCACCCAGATGATGTTGTTCTTCAGCGCGGTGCGGATGCCGTCGTCGGTGAACAGGGCCTCGTAGTTGTCGAATCCGGCGAAGCCGTCACCGGACTGGTCGTAGAAGCTGCGGACGACCGAGTACCCGATCGGGTAGACCACGAGCGCGCCGAGCAGCACTAGGGCGGGCAGCAGGAAGAGGGCTGCCACGGTCCTGCGGGTGCCGGTCACGCTCTTGTGCTTACGGGGAGGGGCCCCGGGAATCTTCGGTTCCGGGACCCCTGCCGTCGGCGCCGACGACATCATCGTCGGCTCAGTTCCCGTACGCCGCGGCCGCGTCGGCCTCCAGCTGTTCCTGGGTGCCCTTGACGTCCTTCGGGTTCTTCAGGAAGTCCTGCAGCGCCTTCCACTCGCCCTTGCCGGGCGTGCCGCCGAACGCCTGCGGGGCCTGGTCGGACATGTCGAAGCGGAAGTCGTCGCCTGCCGCGACCAGCGACTTGGCCATCTCCTGCTGCACCGCGTTCGGATACGCCGACGGGTCCACGTTCTTGTTCGGCGACAGATAGCCGCCGAGCTCCGCCTGGATGGTCGCCGCGTCCGGCGAGGCCAGGAAGGTGGCCAGCGCCTGCGCCGCCTTCGAGTCCTCCAGGATGACGGCCGCGTCACCGCCGGAGACCACCGGCGCGGTGCCGCCGACCGCCGGGAACGCGAACACCTTCGCATCCGTCCCCACCTCGGCGTCCGTCTCCGCGATGTTGACCTGCACGAAGTCGCCCTCGAAGACCATGCCCGCCTTCGGCTGGTCGCCGCCGGTGAAGGTCTGGGTCACCGAGGCCGGGAACTCCGTCTGCAGGGCGCCGTCCGCGCCGCCCGCGATGTAGTCCTTCTTGCCCCAGATCTCCGCGAGCGTCGTCAGCGCCTCGGTCACGGAGGGGTCCGTCCACTTGATCTCGTGCTGCGCGAGCTGGTCGTACTTCTCCGGGCCCGCCTGCGAGAGGTAGACGTTCTCGAACCAGTCGGTCAGCGTCCAGCCGTCGGCACCGCCGATCGAGAACGGGGTGACACCGGAGTCGTAGACCGTCTGTGCGGTGGTGAGCAGGTCGTCCCAGGTCTTGGGCTCCTCGGCGCCCGCGTTCTCGAAGACCTGCGTGTTGTACCAGATCAGGGATTTGTTGGCGGCCTTGTAGTACACGCCGTACTGCTTGCCGTCGACCTTGCCGAGGTCCTGCCAGCCCTGCGAGTAGTTCTTGGTCAACTGCTCCTGGGCTTCCGCACCGACCGGCTTCGCCCAGCCCTTGTCCACGGCCTGCTTGATCGCCCCGACCTGGGGGAGCATCGCGACGTCCGGCGGTGCGCCGCCCGCGATCTTCGAGCCGAGGAAGTTGATGATCGGGTCCTGCGCGGGGACGAAGGTGACCTTGGCGCCCGTGCGCTTCTCGAACTCCTGAAGGACCTTCTTGAAGTTGGCCTGCTCCGGGCCGGTCCAGACGGCGGCGACCTCCAGGGTCTCGCCGTCCAGCTTGGGGAGGGTGACGGTGTTGGCGGTCTCGTTCGCGCCGCCGTCGGTTTCGTTGCCGCCATCGCCGTCGTCGCCCCCGCAGGCGGTGAGCGAGAACGCGAGCGCTCCCGCCAGTGCGGCTGCGGCGGCCCGAGCGGCCCTGCGTGTCCGTGTCCGGCTGGTGGTGCTGCTCCTGCTGTGCATCACGGCCCCGTTCTTCGTTCCTCGTCGAACGTTCGAGCGCTGTCCCGTGCGCTCTGGTCTACGCCGGGGAGATGGGGTCGGCAAGAGCGCATACGGTGTCAAGAGGGTGATCGTGACCGCGTCGTGACTCGGGGTGGTGGCCGAAGGCCGCGGGCAGTCGTGCCTCCCCCAGAGGGGGGACCCCCAGGGCGATGGGGATCCCCCCGCTCGAGCGAAGCCGAGAGTGGGGGAGGGTGGGCGCGGGCGGCACCTGGTCAGCGCCGGCCGCGCGACCTACCCCCAGCGGCAACGCAGGCAGCTACAGAAGTGACGGCACCTCAGGCGCCGCAACCTCCCGCGCCGCCCGTTCCAACGCGCTCGCCAGCAGCGCCAGGTCCGTCGGCCCGTTCCCCAACTCCCGTACGGGACGGCGCGTCGGCGGATCACCCATCCGCTGCCACTCCAGGGGAACGACCGTCGGCCGCAGCGTCGCCGTGCGCGGGATGCGGCCGGTTACCCGACCGCCCTGGAACGGCGTGCCCCGTCCGTCGGGCCGGGTCAGCCGACCGCGCCCCGGCGCCGGTTCGTCCGGCCCCGCGGTGGGCGCGTCGAGGGCGACGCGGAGGGAGGCCCTCCGTGCGGGTTCCGTCTCCGCCGTACGGCCCCCCGGGCCTGCCGCGGCCACGAGGTGGACGCCGAGCCGCTCGCCCTCCCGGGCCACCGCCTCCAGCGCACGCATCACGGACCCGGCCGCGGGTCGTCCCGGCGAGCCCAGCGGGGGCGACACCAGGGCGTCCAGATCGTCGACGACCACGACGAGCCGGGGCAGCGGTGGCGCCGCCTCCGCCTCCCTGGGAGCCGCGGGCCGCAGCCGCAGGGTGGCACTGGGCGGGGTGTCGAGATCCCCGGCACCGGCCGTGCTCGCCGAGCGCTGGGCGACCATCCGGCCCGACACCACACGCCCGGTGTGCCATTCCGTGAAGTCCGACCGGCCGAGCAGCTCGCCGCGCCGCTTCAGCTCGGCCGACAGGGACTGCGCGAACTCCCGCATACGGACCGGGTCGTTGGCGAGGAGATGGGTGGTGACATGCGGGATGTCCATACAGACGCGCAGTCCGTCGCCGGGCCCGCGGCCGGCGCTCACACCGTCCCGGCCGTCCATCAGGACCACGCTCAGCCGGTCCGGCCGCTCGGCCGCGGCGAGCGAGGCGACGATAGCCCGCAGCAGTTCCGTACGTCCGCTGCCCGGTGGTCCCTCGACCAGCAGGTGCGGGCCCTCGGCGACGAGGTCCACGCCGACCGGCCCGCGCGGCCCGGCGCCGAGCATGGCGCACGCCCGGCCGCCGAGCGCCTCGGTGTCGTCGGCCGCGTCCGCCCAGCGCGCCATCAGCGACGCCGGCGTGGCCCGGGCCAGCCCCAGCTCGTCCAGCAGCCGCGCCGCCTGCGGCAACGGCACCGACACGCGCGCGTGCCCCCCATCGGCGGCGGCATCCGTCCGCAGCGGCGCCAGCGCCCGAGCGAACCGCTCGGCCCACGCGGGGGAGACGGCGTCCACGGCGGCCACCGCGCCGTGCCCGACGGGGCCAGGCCGGTCGCCCTGCGCTGTCCCCGCCCGTGCGACCCGCAGCAGCCGCAACGCCGTCGCCACGTCACCGCTGAGCAGCGCGACGGCCCCGCACTCCCGGAACGCCGGCGCCACCGCGCAGGCCGCCTCGTACGTCTCGGTGACGGGCGACGCGGGCGAGGCGGGGTCCGTCTCGGCCAGACACACCACGTGGATGCCGGCGCGGGGGCCCTCCACGACCAGCCGCGTCACCGCGTCCCGCAGTCCCGCACCGCCTGGATCGCCGTCCACGACGACCACGGTGTACGGCCCCTCGAAGCCGCCGACCGGCTCCTCGTCCTCCGGCCCGTCGTCCCGGGCCCAGGAGGGGCGTCGAGGGGGAGTGGCGGGGGCGGTGCCGGCGGGTGGTGTGCTGTTCGGCCGCTCGGGGAGGTGGTCCTCCAGGCGGCGCAGGAGTTCGTCGGTGCGGGCCGCGGCCTGTTCGCGGTCGTGGGCGAGGAGGAGGCGGCAGTCCTGGCCGTGCGCCGGGCGGACATGCGGAAGCCAGCCGAGCCAGGACCACTCGGCGGTGCGCTCCTCGACGGAGCGCGAGCGGTCCGTGCTGATCAGGACGATTTCCAAGGCATCGGGCGCGTGCAGGGCGGCGAGCTGGGCCAGCACCGCGCGCGCCAGCCCGGCCAGTCGGGGGCGCGGTCCGGCCAGGCCCAGCGCCCCGGCCTCGCGCAGGTCGGCGGTCACCGGCACCGCAGGCAGCAGTCCGGAACCGTCGGGCGCGGTCCGGTCGGCCGTGCCGAGCCGCACGGTGAGCGCCTCCGGATGGCCCGGCCCGCGCTCCCACAGCCGCGGCCCCGGCCCCAGGGCCGTCAGCAGCAGGGCCGCCGGGTCCGGCCATGTCTCCGGTGCCGTGGCCCCGGCGGCGGGCCCCGCCGCTCCAGCGGCCGCTTCGGCGTCGTACACCCCGCGTCGTCCGGTCGCCCCCTGCTCGGCCCGCCCACCCGCCAGCCGTCGCGCCCACGCCGTGAGCCCTCCGCGCCTGCGCACGCCCTGCGGTACGTCCATGCCCCGCAGCGGGGTGCCCTTGCGGCGGCCCTCGCCGGCCGGTACGCCATCGAGGTGTCCTACGCCGAATCCGGCGTGCGTCTCGCCGCCGGGGGGCGCCGCCGGGCCGGAGCCCGGGTGCGGGCGCGGGTGCGGGTCGGGGTGCGGCTCCTGTCGGGTCTCGATCCGTGGAGCGCCGCCCTGCTCCGGCACGAGGGGCGCCTCGACGGGCCCGTGCTCCGAGCCGCCGGGCGCTGCGGGGGACGTGGGGAAGGGGCGGCGGCCGTCCTGGGGCGCACCGGCCGAGGGTGTCCGTCGGCTCTCGGAGGGTGCGGCTGCCGGGGTGCTCCGGCGGCTGTCCTGAGCCGTGGCTGCGTGATCCGACCGGGGGTTGTCCTGTGCCGTGCCCGCCGACGGCTCGCCCTGCGGCGGGCCCACCGGACCGGACCGCAGCATGTCCTGTGAGGCGGCCGCCCGGCCATCCCGCAGCGCGCCCTGCGACGCCGCCCCCGACACACCGCCCCGCGGGCCGTTCTGCGCCACCCCCGCAAAGCCGCCCGGCGCCTCCAGGTCCGCCGCCGGGCCGTAGGCGTGCCGGGTCCCGTCGGTCGGGGTGTTCGCGCGCGCGTGGGTCTCGTCCGGCGTCGGGGACACCCGTACGTGTCCCTCCCCGTCAGGGGTCGTCCGCATCCGCGCACCCGGCCCTCCAGCGGGGGCGAGCCGCAGGGTCGACTCGCCGATCCGCAGCAGCACGCCCGGTGTGAAGCGGACCGGGCGGGCACCCACGCGCGTGCCGTCCAGGGTGGTGCCGTTGGTGGAGCCGAGGTCGGCGACCGAGATGCGGCCGTCCGTGTCGAGGGTCACCGCACAGTGCAGCCGGGAGACGTCCGGGTCGTCGAGCGGGACGTCGGCGTCGGCGGAGCGGCCGATGCGGACCTGGCCGCCGTGCAGGAGATGGACGCCGCCGGCGTCAGGGCCGGCGATCACGTCGAGTCGGGCCGGGGCGTCGTCCACCTCGGGGTGGGGCTCGGGCTCTGCCGGAGCGCCCACGGACAGGACGACGCCGTCGAGCAGCGGGGGCTCGCCCAGCGTGCAGCGCTGAGGGTCGAGGCGCTCCGCACCGGCGTACAGCACCACGGCTCCGGACAGCGGGGCGCCGCCGTCTCCGGAGACCGCCGAGGCCAGCGCCGAGGCCACCGCCGACAGAGCCGTGCCGGCCGGGGCCGTGACCAGCACGTCGCGGCTCGCGGCGCGGCCCTGCGCGTCGGCGGGCGCGGGCGGGCCCAGCGGGTCTACGACGGTCAGCCGGATCTGCATCGCCGTCAGCGGTCCCTTCTGCGCGGGCGCCCGCGGAACGGGGCCGAGGCCGCCCCGCGGTCCCCCACCGCGGACTTCCCCCACCACCACACGAGCACGTCGGCCAGTACTGGAGGCATCCTCGCACCTGCCACTGACAACGCGCCCGCCGCCCGCCGTCAAGTGATCTTGATTGGTCGGCTCTGCCCGCAAAAGTGACTGACCAGGGCCGTGCGGATGACCGCTTGAGATCGGTCACGTCCGGGTTCGGCAACCAACGGATCGGGTCGAGCGTCTTTCCTTCGAACATGTACCGGAGCGATGTGCCGGACCAAGTGCTGGACAAGTACGGAGCACGTACCGGAACGAGTACGGAGCGTGTACCGGAACCAGACGGGAACCCGTCCGTAGGCCGCATGGACAGACGACAGCCCGGTACCGAGGACGGCGGCACTACAGTGGGTCGGAAACAGTGGGTCGGAACACGCAAGCAAGCAGCAGGGAGCGCATGACGTGCGGCCGGTAGGCAGCAAGTACCTGCTCGAGGAGCCGCTCGGACGCGGCGCCACGGGCACCGTCTGGCGAGCCCGCCAGCGGGAGACCGCGGGTGCCGAGGCGGCCGTGCCCGGACAGCCCGGTGAGACCGTCGCGATCAAGGTCCTCAAGGAGGAGCTCGCGAGCGATCCCGATGTCGTGATGCGGTTCCTGCGGGAGCGGTCCGTCCTGCTCCGCCTGACCCACCCGAACATCGTCCGGGTCCGCGACCTGGTCGTCGAGGGCGATCTGCTGGCCCTGGTCATGGACCTCGTCGACGGCCCCGACCTGCACCGCTACCTGCGTGAGAACGGCCCCTTCACGCCCGTCGCGGCCGCCCTGCTCACCGCGCAGATCGCCGACGCGCTGGCCGCCAGCCACGCCGACGGCGTCGTCCACCGCGACCTGAAGCCGGCGAACGTCCTGCTCCAGCAGCACGGCGGCCAGATGCACCCGCTGCTGACCGACTTCGGCATCGCCCGGCTCGCCGACTCACCCGGCCTCACCCGCACCCAGGAGTTCGTGGGCACGCCCGCGTACGTGGCGCCGGAGTCCGCCGAGGGCCGCCCGCAGACCTCGGCCGTCGACATCTACGGCGCCGGCATCCTGCTGTACGAGCTGGTCACCGGCCGTCCGCCGTTCTCCGGTGGGTCGGCCCTCGAGGTGCTGCACCAGCATCTGAGCGCCGAACCGCGCCGCCCCTCCACCGTCCCCGAACCGCTGTGGACGGTCATCGAGCGCTGCCTGCGCAAGAACCCCGACGAACGGCCCAGCGCCGAGAACCTCGCGCGCGGGCTGCGGGTCGTCGCCGAGGGCGTCGGCGTGCACGCGAACTCCGCGCAGATCGCCGCGGCCGAGGGCGTCGCCGCCCTCCTCGCGCCCGACCCGGCGCCCGCGCCCGTGCCCGGAACGCCGGGTGCCGCCGACCCGACGCAGGTGCTGCCGCACGGATCGGCGGGGGCGTACGACCCGAACGGCGCGACCAGCGTGCTGCCGCACACCGGGGGCCCGGCGGGTGCCGCCGACCCCACCGCCGTACTGCCGCACACCGGGGCCGCCGACCCGACCGCGGTGATGCCGCCGGTGCCGCCGAACCAGCCCGGCGGGCAGCAGGGGCAGCAGCCCGACCAGCCGCACCCCTGGCAGTCGCAGCTGCGTGCCGCGCGCGACCGCAACGAGCAGACGCAGGTCCAGTACCTCGACCCCAGCGAGGACCCGCTGCGCCGCCGCCCGCAGCGGCAGGTCGCCCGGCCGCAGCAACAGCCGCGGCCCGCACAGCCCCAGCGGCGTCCGCAGCAGGGGCCGCCGCCCGGGTACGGCCATCCGCAGCAGCAACAGCCGCAGCAGTACGCCCCGCCGCCGCACCAGCAGCCCCAGCGGTATGCCCCTGCGCCCACGCCCGAGCCGCAGCGGCCGGCGCGTGAGCCGCGGCAGCCGCGGCAGCGCAGCGCCAGTCCGATGCGGATTCCCGGGCTGGGCTGCCTGAAGGGGTGCCTGTTCACGATCGTCATCCTGTTCGTCGCAGGCTGGCTGATCTGGGAGCTGAGCCCGCTGCAGGAGTGGATCGGCACGGGCAAGGGCTACTGGGAGCAGCTCACGGACTGGGTCAGCACGGTGACGGGGTGGATCGGGGATCTGGGCGGGGACTCCGGGACCTCCGAGGAGGAGCCCGGAGGCACGTCCACGCAGTAGCGGGTGAGTTGATTTGTCGACACCTGGCGGGTGATTTCCCTCTCCGCGGTGAAGGTAACGGCTCCGGGCGCGTAGTTTTGTCGGCTGGGGGTCCGGGGGTGAGCCCCCGGGATGGCGCAGCAGCGACAACACGCGTCCGTAGGAGCAGCCTTGGCACGGAAGATCGGCAGCCGGTACACCGCGAACCAGATCCTGGGACGTGGCAGCGCCGGCACGGTGTGGCTGGGCGAGGGACCCGACGGTCCCGTCGCCATCAAGCTGCTGCGCGAGGACCTCGCGTCCGACCAGGAGCTCGTCGGACGCTTCGTGCAGGAGCGCACCGCCCTGCTCGGCCTCGAGCACCCCAACGTCGTCTCGGTCCGCGACCTGGTGGTGGACGGCAACGACCTCGCGCTCGTCATGGACCTGGTCCGGGGCACGGACCTGCGCACCCGGCTGGAACGGGAGCGGCGGCTGTCCCCCGAGGCGGCCGTCGCGATCGTGGCCGACGTGGCGGAGGGGCTGGCGGCGGCGCACGCGGCGGGGGTCGTCCACCGCGACGTGAAGCCGGAGAACGTCCTGCTGGACATGCAGGGCCCGCTGGGCCCCGGGGGCTCGCATCGAGCGCTGCTCACGGACTTCGGCGTGGCCAAGCTGATCGATTCTCCACGGCGGACGCGCGCCGCGAAGATCATCGGTACGCCGGACTACCTGGCGCCCGAGATCGTGGAGGGGCTGCCGCCGCGGGCCGCGGTCGACATCTACGCCCTGGCGACCGTGCTGTACGAGCTGCTGGCCGGGTTCACGCCGTTCGGCGGCGGCCACCCGGGCGCGGTGCTGCGCCGGCATGTGACGGAGACGGTCGTCCCCCTCCCCGGCATCCCCGACGAGCTGTGGCAGCTGATCGTGCAGTGCCTGGCGAAGGGACCGGCGTCCCGGTTGCGGGCGTCGGAGCTGGCGGCGCGGCTGCGGGAGCAGCTTCCGGCGCTGGCGGGCATGCCGCCGCTGGATGTGGACGAGCCGGACGTGGAGGACGGCGACGTCCCGGCCGAGGCGGCGCCGGTGGCGGGGGAGCCGGAGGTGCCGGTACGGGTGCGGCGGGGGGCCGTGCCCCTGGTACCCGGCGCGAAGCCCGACTCCAACCGTGACACGCATACGTCGATGAGGGTGCCGGCCCCGGACGAGCTGGCGGGCGGTGCGCGGGGGACGGCACGGGCACCGCGCGCGACGGGCGCCCCGCGCCCCGGTTCGGCCCGGCACCGGGCGACCACCCGACGCCGACGCCTGACCCTGGGCGTGGCGACGGTTGTGCTGGTGGCGGCGGCCGGGGTCGGTACGTGGCTGGCCACGTCGGGTGACGACGCGGGGGCAACACCACAGGACACGAAGAATTCGGCACCGGTATCTCCCTGAGCGGGAACTTCTGCCGACCGGGGCTTTTCAGCGCCGGTCGGCAATCTCAGCCCGTCCGGCGTTTGAGGACGAGGCCCGCACCCACGCCGGGAGCGTCCCCAGCCCGACGCTCACCCGGCACTGCCTCCCCGGCGGAGCCGTTACGCTGGGAGCGTGGCAGTCGTCGATGTATCCGAAGAGCTCAAGTCCCTCTCCTCGACCATGGAGTCGATCGAGGCCGTTCTGGACCTCGAGAAGCTGAGGGCAGACATCGCCGTGCTCGAGGAGCAGGCAGCCGCGCCGTCCCTGTGGGACAACCCGGACGAGGCGCAGAAGATCACCAGCAAGCTCTCCCACCTCCAGGCCGAGGTCAGGAAGGCGGAGGCGCTGCGCGGGCGGATCGACGATCTTGCCGTGCTGTTCGAGATGGCCGAGGAGGAGGACGACCCGGACACCCGTGCCGAGGCGGAGTCCGAGCTCGCCGCCGTCCGGAAGGCGCTGGACGAGATGGAAGTGCGGACGCTGCTCAGCGGGGAGTACGACGCCCGTGAGGCGCTCGTCAACATCCGTGCCGAGGCCGGTGGCGTCGACGCCGCCGACTTCGCCGAGCGGCTCCAGCGCATGTACCTGCGGTGGGCCGAGCAGCACGGCTACAAGACCGAGGTCTACGAGACGTCGTACGCCGAAGAGGCCGGCATCAAGTCGACCACCTTCGCCGTCCAGGCGCCGTACGCCTACGGCACCCTCTCCGTCGAGCAGGGCACCCACCGCCTCGTGCGCATCTCGCCCTTCGACAACCAGGGGCGCCGGCAGACCTCCTTCGCCGGTGTGGAAGTGCTTCCCGTCGTCGAGCAGTCCGACCACGTCGAGATCGACGAGTCCGAACTGCGTATCGACGTCTACCGGTCCTCCGGGCCGGGTGGTCAGGGCGTCAACACCACCGACTCCGCGGTGCGCATCACGCACCTGCCGACCGGCATCGTCGTCTCCTGCCAGAACGAGCGGTCGCAGATCCAGAACAAAGCCACGGCCATGAACGTCCTTCAGGCCAAGCTGCTGGAGCGGCGCCGCCAGGAGGAGCAGGCCAAGATGGACGCCCTCAAGGGCGACGGTGGCAACTCCTGGGGCAACCAGATGCGTTCGTATGTGCTGCACCCGTACCAGATGGTCAAGGACCTGCGCACCGAGCACGAAGTCGGCAACCCCGAGGCCGTGTTCAACGGCGAGATCGACGGGTTCCTGGAGGCTGGAATTCGCTGGCGCAAGCAGCAGGAGAAGTAAGCGAAGCGTTTTGTCGACAAGGCAACTGCCGCCCTTCCGGCGGCAGTTGCCTTGTCTGTTCCTGCATGTCTGGGTTTTACATCACACTCACACGCTTCAACGCCCGGCAAAGAAGGCGTAACTGGACATCGCGCGCGCAACGGCCTTGACGTTGCTTTGAAAAATGGGAAGGGTGAAGCGTGGCATGCGTATCTCTGGGGCGCATGTGAACCGGGGGGCTTCACCACAGCTGTCTCCGTCGATCACGGCCCCGAGCGCCGCCTCACTGACGATCAGCTACTGGGGGTAGCAACCACATGACCAAGAAGACGCGGATCCGGATCGCGCGGATCGCGGCCGGTGCCGTGATCGCCGCCGGTGCCTCGCTGACCGCCGCGGGCGCCGCCTCGGCCGCGGAGACCGACGACTGCCTGCTCAGCCTTCTGTGCGCCGACGAGTCGCCCACCCCGACTCCGACCGAGCTTCCCACGGACCCGCCGGTGCCGACGGACCTGCCGACGGACCCCACGGACCTGCCGACGGACCCCACGGACCTGCCGACCGAGCCCACCGAGGAGCCCACCGAGCCCACCGAGGAGCCGACGGAGGAGCCCACCGAGGAGCCGACCGCCGAGCCGACCGACGGCCCGGGCAACGGCAACGGTGGCGGCAACAACAACACCGACCCCGACGGCGGCTCCGGCGACGCCGCCCAGGGTGAGGGCGACTCGGCCCTCACCGACACCGGTACGCAGCCCTCGGCCGACACCTCGGCCCAGGGCGGCGGCGAGGAGCTCGCCGAGACGGGTGCCGCACAGACCACGTTCCTGGTCATCGGTGCCGCCACGATGATCGCCGGTGGTATCGGCTTCCGCGTGCTGCCGCGTCTCGTGGGCGGCCGTGGTGGTGCGGCTGCCTGACGGTAGCTGACAGTATCCAGCGTCTTACGGAACGTACGCACGACGTACAGTGAAGGGCCCGGAGCGCACGCTCCGGGCCCTTCGTATGTCTCTGACGGCAGCTGTCTCCGACGGCCGCGCGGATTACCGGATCACGCGGTCTGATGCGCCAGCAGCGCCACCGCCGCGATCAGCACCGCGAGCAGCGCGATCAGCGTCATCGGGTTCAACGCGGCGAACGGGTTCTCCTGCTGCAGCCGCTCGCGGTTGGCCCGGCACACGGGGCAGCGGCCCTCGCTGACGGGCGACGCACAATTCGCGCACACCAGCCGGTCGTACGTCATGCGCTCGCCCTCCTAGCAGCCGTACCGGTTCACTTCTACAACGCTTGGGGGAACGTGAACGTTCCCCCTCCACTGTGCCAGGTTCCTCCGGAGGGTGCGCCGGGTCGCTCCGAGAGGGGTGGCTTGTCATGTTTCGCGGCTGCGGGTTGTCGGTGGTTTCTCGCGCAGTTCCCCGCGCCTCTGAGGGGCGTGACCTCACCCGCACAAAAGGGCACAACCCTCCCTCAACCCCTACCGGTGCCTGCGCTTGCGTCCCCGGGTCGCGTATGGTCACGCACATCTACCCCCGGCGACCCGTGGTGCATCCGTGATCCGATTCGACAACGTCTCCAAGGTCTACCCCAAGCAGACCCGCCCCGCACTCAGGGATGTCTCCCTGGAAGTGGAGAAGGGTGAGTTCGTGTTCCTCGTGGGGTCCTCCGGCTCCGGAAAGTCCACCTTCCTGCGGCTGATCCTCCGCGAGGAGCGGGCCAGTCACGGGCAGGTGCACGTCCTGGGCAAGGACCTCGCACGTCTCTCCAACTGGAAGGTGCCGCACATGCGGCGGCAGTTGGGGACGGTGTTCCAGGACTTCCGGCTGCTGCCGAACAAGACGGTCGGCGAGAACGTCGCGTTCGCGCAGGAGGTCATCGGCAAGTCGCGCGGTGAGATCCGCAAGTCCGTGCCGCAGGTGCTCGAACTGGTCGGGCTCGGCGGCAAGGAGGACCGGATGCCGGGCGAGCTGTCCGGTGGTGAACAGCAGCGCGTCGCCATCGCGCGGGCCTTCGTCAACCGGCCCAAGCTGCTGATCGCCGACGAGCCCACGGGCAACCTCGACCCGCAGACCTCCGTCGGCATCATGAAGCTGCTCGACCGCATCAACCGGACGGGCACCACTGTGGTGATGGCGACGCACGACCAGAACATCGTGGACCAGATGCGCAAGCGCGTCATCGAGCTGGAGAAGGGCCGCCTCGTCCGCGACCAGGCCCGCGGCGTCTACGGCTACCAGCACTGAGACAGCAACCGCAGACCCCTCGCAGACGTCCACGGAAAGGCTTGAAGCAGACGCCATGCGCGCCCAGTTCGTTCTGTCGGAGATCGGTGTCGGTCTCCGCCGCAATCTGACGATGACCTTCGCGGTCATCGTCTCGGTCGCCCTGTCCCTGGCCCTGTTCGGCGGTTCGCTGCTGATGAGCGACCAGGTGAACACCATGAAGGGTTACTGGTACGACAAGGTCAACGTCTCGATCTTCCTCTGCAACAAGAGCGACGCCGAGTCCGACCCCAACTGCGCCAAGGGCGCCGTCACCGGGGAGCAGAAGGAGCAGATCCTCACCGACCTCAAGAAGATGTCGGTCGTCGACACGGTGACGCACGAGTCGCAGGACCAGGCGTACAAGCACTACAAGGAGCAGTTCGGCGACTCCCCGCTGGCCAGCTCCCTCACGCCGGACCAGATGCAGGAGTCGTACCGCATCAAGCTGAAGGACCCGGAGAAGTACCAGGTCATCGCGACCGCCTTCAACGGGCGGGACGGTGTGCAGTCCGTGCAGGATCAAAAGGGCATTCTGGACAATCTGTTCGGGCTGCTCAACGGCATGAACTGGGCCGCGCGCGCGGTGATGGCGCTCATGCTGGTCGTCGCGCTGATGCTGATCGTCAACACCGTGCGCGTCTCGGCGTTCAGCCGGCGGCGTGAGACCGGGATCATGCGCCTGGTCGGCGCCTCGGGCTTCTACATCCAGGCGCCGTTCATCATGGAGGCCGCGGTCGCCGGACTCATCGGCGGCGGTGTCGCCTGCGCGTTCCTGGTGGTCGCGCGGTACTTCATCATCGATCACGGGCTAGCGCTGTCCGAGAAGCTGAATCTGATCAACTTCATTGGCTGGGACGCCGTTCTGACGAAGCTCCCGCTCATTCTCGCGACAAGTCTGCTGATGCCTGCCTTGGCCGCGTTCTTCGCGTTGCGCAAGTACCTGAAGGTGTGACGCATGCCAAGAGGGCCGTACGGTCAACCCGCCGTGCGGCCCTTCGCGTTGTCCTAGACTCACCGGCATGTCAGGTCCCGACCCGTTCTGTCAGCCCCGCCGCCTGCGCCGTGGGGCCGCCCTGACATTGGTGTTCGCGAGCGTGCTCGTCGCCGGTGCCGCCACCGGCTCGCTGCCGACGTCGGACCGCAAGCCCACCCCCGGCGCCACCCGTACCGCCGCCTCCGCCGCCCGGCCCGACGAGGTCACCGAGGCCGCCGCCGAGGCCATGGCCGAGGGCAAGTCCCCCATGGAGGCCGCGCAGCGCGCCGTCAGCCGCAGCGGGGACCGCTGGGACGCCGTCTACTCCCGGGGCGAGTACGAGGAGTTCAAGGAGGCCCTCGACGGCGAGTACACCGGCGTCGGCCTGTCGGCGCGGCGCGAGCGGGACGGCCGGATCGAGGTGACCGAGGTGGCCGCCGGTTCCCCCGCGGCAGGCGCCGGCATCCGCGCGGGCGACCGGCTGCGCAGCATCGACGGCACGAAGGTCGACGGGCGTCCCGTCACCGAGGTCGTCTCCTTACTGCGCGGTGACGCCACCGACGCGGCCGCCGGGACGTCCGTCCGCCTCGGTCTGGAGCGCGGCACGCGCGCGTGGACCCAGACCCTGCACCGGGCCCGCCTCTCCACCGACTCCGTGACCTCCCAGAAGCTGTCCGACGACGTCACCGCCATCAGGATCGGCGCCTTCACCAAGGGCTCCGGCGACATCGTCCGCAACGCCGTACGGCAGGCCCCGGCCGCCTCCGGGATCATCCTCGACCTGCGCGGCAACTCCGGCGGCCTGGTCGCCGAGGCCGTCACCGCCGCCTCCGCCTTCCTCGACGGCGGCCTGGTCGCCACCTACGACGTCGACGGCGAGCAGCGCGCCCTGCACGCCGAACCCGGCGGCGACACTGCCAGACCCCTGGTCGCGCTCGTCGACGGCGGCACGATGAGCGCGGCCGAGCTGCTCACCGGCGCCCTGCAGGACCGCGGCCGCGCGGTCGTCGTGGGCTCCCGCACCTTCGGCAAGGGCTCGGTCCAGATGCCGAGCCGGCTGCCCGACGGCTCCGTCGCCGAGCTGACCGTCGGCCACTACCGCACACCCGCCGGCCGCAGCGTCGACGGCCACGGCATCACCCCTGACCTGGAGGCCGACCGGCAGGCGCTGCAGCGGGCGGAGACGATTCTGACGGGTCTCGGTCAGTAGCCGCCCGCACCGTAAATCGGCTTCCCCCGGACCCCCTCCGTAGTGCGAAAATGGACGGCACTATGAGCAAGGGAATGTACGTACCGAAGGAGTCCCAGCCCAAGCAGGGCGGGGCGGCCGCGAAGGCCAGGGACGGCGAGAAGGGCGGCAAGCGCAAGATCGTCGCCCAGAACAAGAAGGCCCGGCACGACTACGCCATCATCGACACCTATGAGGCCGGCCTCGTCCTCATGGGCACCGAGGTCAAGTCGCTGCGCGAGGGGCGGACGTCGCTGACCGACGGCTTCGTCCAGATCGACCGGGGCGAGGCATGGCTGCACAACGCCCACATCCCCGAGTACCACCAGGGCAGCTGGACCAACCACTCCGCGCGCCGCAAGCGCAAGCTCCTCCTGCACCGCGAGGAGATCGACAAGCTGGAGGCCAAGTCCCAGGAGACGGGTCACACGATCGTGCCCCTCGCCCTGTACTTCAAGGACGGTCGCGCGAAGGCCGAGATCGCTCTGGCGCGAGGCAAGAAGGAGTACGACAAGCGCCAGACCCTGCGGGAGAAGCAGGACCGGCGGGAGTCGGAGCGGGCGATCGCGGCGGCGAAGCGGCGACAGCGGAGCGCCTGACGGGCGGGAATACAGTGGCATCGTCGTGCGTTGGTCACGTACGATGGCACCAACACCGGCTGGCCCGGTGGGCGCATTGAAAAATCAACATGGGGATGATCGGTTTCGACAGCGGCTGTTGAAGCAGGGGAAGCGTGTCGAGGAAGCGGCAATGATCTCGTAAACCATATGTCGCAAAAAATAATCGCCAACACCAAGCGCGATTCCTTCGCCCTCGCTGCCTAAGTAGCGACTTGCGAAGTGTCAGCCCGGGGCTGTTCCCGACCCGGATCCTGGCATCAGCTAGGGAACTAAACCTTGATCCCGGTCACGGGGTGAAGAGGGAAACCAAACAGTGACTGGGCCCGTCGGCGACTTGTTCGCGTGATCGCCGGGGCCGAGAAAATCACAGCGGACTGCACACGGAGAAGCCCTGATTCTGCACCGTTGGACGCGGGTTCGATTCCCGCCATCTCCACGATCGGGAGGTTTCCGGACCTCCCTGACCCATGTGGGCAAAGGCCCCGCCGCCTCCGGGCAGCGGGGCCTTTGTCATGCCGGAATCGCGAAGCACGGCGGCATTGCCTGTTCCTGCAGATCCTCGTCACGCCGTGGGCGGCGACGGCCTTGTCCAGAGTGATCTGTGACACTGCTGTGACCGGAGGTGTGGGTTCCGCCACAGCCTGTGGGTGCGGGCCCTGGTGAGGTGGGCGGATGCCTACCGCCTCGCGCACCGTTCCCGCCGCCCTCGCCGGTGCTCTGCTGCTTGCCGCGTGTGGTTCCCAGAGCGCCTCGCAGGGCGACGACGCGACGGGTGCCGGCGGCGACGGTCGAGTCCGAGCCCACGCGCTGTGCCCGTCCGACTTCTCGCAGTACGGCAGTCCGCCGCCGTCCTCCGAGCCGTCCGTCACCCCCTCCGGTACGCCGACGCCGCTTCCCCTGCCCTCCCTCGATGGTCCGGGCGAGGACGGGGTCAAGGTCACCGGCCTGTACGCCTGGGGTGCGGAGAACGGATGCGCGGCGGACTTCTCCGCCGAGTTCGAGGTCACCAACCGAGGGACGAAGGCGGCCACTTACACGGTGACCATCGGGTTCCTGACAGGTTCCGGAGGCGCGGTCGACAACGTCGAGACGACCGTCGAGTCGGTCGGGCCGGGGCGGACCGTCAAGGGGACCGTCGCCATGACGGAGCCGGCTGGGGACGCACCCGAGGTGTCGGGCGTGGAGGTGATCAAGGTGCGCAGCGTTCCCGCCGACGAGGCGCCGTCCGCCTCGGGGCCGTGCCCCGCGTCCGGCGTCCACGTCTACGCGGACAAGGGGGACGCCGCCATGGGGCTGCGCGTCGTCGGCCTGCATCTCGTCAACTGCGGCACCGAGACCTATCGGCTCAACGGCTACCCGGAGCTCGAACTCCTCGACGAGGACCACGACAAAGTCGACGGCGTGCGGATCCTCCAGGGGACCGACCGGATCAGCACCGCCACCGGTGGGAGCGGCAGCCCGCAACCCGTTGTTCTGCGGCCGGGTGAAGCCGCGCAGTCGACGCTGGCGTGGCGGAACACCACGGAGGCCGGCGTCGGCGACCCGGTCAACGCGCCGTACGTCCGCGTGCGGGCGAAGCCCGGTGCCGGCCCTGTGGTGGTCGAGCCGGAACTGGACCTCGGGACGACGGGTCAGCTCGGCGTCGGGCCGTGGAAGAGGGACGAGACGCACCGAGGGACCGACACCGACACCGCACGGCCGATGCCGCCGTACCCGTCCGTCGTCCCTTCGTCCTTCCCGTCGCCCTGAGCCCTCGGTGATCGGTTTCCTGGTCCTCCTCGCGTGGGCGGGAGCGCTGTACCTGCTCGCCCTTCCGCGTGTCGCGCCCGGCGTCAAGGTCCTTGTCCTCACCGCGCCCCCGGTGGCCGTGGTGGTCTGGCTCCTGGACGCGGTCCTCGGAATGCCTTCCGCCGCCGCCTGGGTCGTCGCGGTGTTCGTCGTCGTACTGATCGCGCTGAACGGGCTCGTCGGCCATCCCTGCATGCCGACCTGGACGAAGATCACCGTGTTCGTCACGGCTCCGGTGGCGGCGCTGGCCTGGCTGCTGGTCGTCACGGCGGACGACACGATCAAGGATCCCGGCGAGGACCCGTGCTCCATGCGCTACGGGGCGTCGGCGTCTCCAAGGCGTTTCCCCCGCAGGCGTACTGCCTCCACGAGGGCGGCAGCACCGACAATCTCGCGTCGGGCGCCCAGTTCGTGTTCTGGGTCTGTTTCGTCAGCAGCCTGCTGCTGCTCGCGGTCGGCCTGTGGCAGGTTGCGCGGGACCCGAAGACGCTTGCGCGGCAGTTCCGTACGGGCAGGTCGCTCACTCGGTGAACCACCATGGTGGACGCGTCCGTTGTGGTGTCCCACTCCATATCGGCGGGTCGTTCACGCTTCTACGGTCCCTCCGCATGACACAGACCAGAGCCGCAAGCCGTCGTAGCCACATCCCCGTCCTGGCGACCCTTCTCGTCGCCCTGATCGCCGCCGTCCTCACCCCGGGCCGGGCGGCTGCCGCATCCCTCCAGGAAGTCACCGGGTTCGGGACCAACCCGGGCGCGCTGCGGATGTTCCGGTACGTCCCCGACGGCCTCCCGACCGGGCGCCCCGTGGTCGTTGCGCTGCACGGGTGCACGCAGAACGCCTTCGGATACGGCACCGGCAGCGGATGGATGCAACTCGCCGACCGCTGGGGCTTCTCCGTCGTCCTGCCGCAGCAGCAGACCGCCAACAACGCCTCGTCCTGCTTCAACTGGTTCCAGAGCGGCGACATCGCACGAGGCCAGGGCGAAGCCGCGTCCGTCGCGCAGATGGTCGACCGGCAACTCGCCGACACCTCCGGCGACGCGTCGCGCGTCTACGTCACCGGGCTGTCCGCCGGGGGCGGGATGACCGCCGTGATGATGGCGGCGTACCCGGAGAAGTTCGCTTCGGGCGGGATCGTGGCCGGGCTGCCGTACGGGTGTGCGCAGGCCGCCGGGTCGCCGTATGTGTGCATGTACGTCGGTGCCACACAGACCCCGAAGCAGTGGGGCGACCGGGTGCGCGCCGCCCGGCCCGGGTACACCGGCCCCTGGCCCACACTGATCGCCTTCCAGGGCACGGCCGACTACACCGTGAAGCCCGTCAACATGACCGACCTGATGCGGCAGTGGACCGATGTACACGGGGCCGATCAGGCCGCCGACGTCAGCGACACCGTCGCCGGCTATCCCCACCAGGTCTTCAAGGAAACGGGCGGGCGTGCGGTCGTGGAGACGTACAGCATCACCGGGATGGGACACGGGCAGCCCGTCGATCCCGGGAGCGGGAGCGAGCAGTGCGGGAGCGCCGGGGCGTATGTCCTCGACGTGAACCTGTGCGCCGCATTCCGGATGGGGCGGGCCTGGGGGCTGGGCTGAGCCGAAGTGTTCTGTCGCTGTCGGCATGAACGGCAACCTCGAGTGCTCGTGGCGCAAGTCCGCCCGCTGTTGAAAGACCTGGCACAGCAACGGCGTTGGAGACGCTAGCATTTGTCCGGTGACGCGCCCTATGGGTGCGTCCTCCCTTCACACCGGGCCCCGTCCCCTCGGGGCCCGGCCCGACGAGAGCGGCCCCGGGACCCTGTTAGGCCGCCTCACGTCGAAGGGAGGACGCCCCCACATGGGTTGTCACGAGGAGCAGAAACCGACTCTCGTCATGCGGCTGATCCGGCTCTTGCCGGAACGGGCTGCGAAGCACGCGAGGAGGTGGCTGCTCTGGTGGCTCAGCAGGTAGCCGGATATCCCCAAGGGGCCTGGGGACATCCGACAGGCTCCTGTTGAGCCGGGCCCACCTTCTCTGGTGGCTCAGCAGCTAGCCGTATATCCCCACGGACCTGGGGACATCCGACAGGCTCCTGGTGAGCTGGGGCATCCGCCTGAGTAAAGCATCACCGGCTCAGTGCGGCGCCCTCTGCGTCCAAGTACAGCACACCAGCCCCCCACCCGGCACCGTGATCAGCCACTGTTCACGCAACCGCCCGCCGCGCCGTACTCCCCCGCTCCGTCATCCTCGGCGCCAGCAACGTCGCCTCCGGTACGGCCTTTCCGCCCAGCTTCTTCACCAGCAACTCCACCGCCCGCGCCCCCACCTCACCAGACGGCAAGGCGATCGACGTCACCGGCACCCGCAGCGACTCGGCCAGCTCGTCCGGGCAGATCGCGGTGACGGACAGGTCGCCCGGCACCCGCAGCCCCAGCTCCTCGAAGGCGTCGATCAGGGGCTCCAGGATCGCCTCGTTGTGGACGACGACGCCCGTCAACGCGGGCTGCTCCCGCAGCAGTTGCTCCGCGACAGCGCGAGCCGCCGCGGGTGACGCCTCGCACGGGTGCACGGACGACGCGAGTCGCCCCCGGTCGGCGGCGGCCGTGAAGCCCTGCACCACCCGCTGGGCGAACGCCGTCTGCCGTACGTACACCTCCGGCGGTGACCCCACCAGCGCCACCACCCGGTGCCCGAGCCGCGCCAGATGGTCCACGCACGCCTCACCCGCCGCCTTGAAGTCGAGGTCGATGCAGGTCAGCCCGGCCGGCTCGGCGGGGAAGCCGATCAGTACCGACGGCCGGTCCAGTGAGCGCAGCAACGGCAGCCGGGAGTCGGCGAGTTGGACGTCCATCACGATCAGCGCGTCCACCAGCGCGGTGTCCGCGACCCGCCGGAGCCCCTCCTCGCCCTCCTCCTGCGTCAACAGCAGCACGTCGTGGTCGTGCCCGCGTGCCGTCGTCACCACCGACACCGCGAACTGCATCACCACCGGTACGTGGATCCCGGCCCGTAACGGCACCACCAGCGCCAGCACGTTCGACCTGCTGGTGGCCAGCGCGCGGGCGCCGGCGTGCGGGCGGTAGCCGAGGGCGCGGATGGACGCCTCGACGCGCTGCCGGGTCTCCTCGGAGATCGGGCGCTTGCCGCTGAGCGCGTAGGACACGGTGCTGGGAGAGACTCCAGCGTGCCGGGCCACGTCCGTGATCTTGACCATCAGTCCAGCTCCAGGGAGAGAAACGTCGAAGCGCTTCGACGGGGGAACGTATGGGGGAGCTGTCAGGGCGTCAATGGGTTGCGCGGGAACTTGCGCGGGAATCCGTGAGGCGGTTCGGGCCGCCGAACGAACCGAGCGAGACCGCCAGCGCCAGGGTGGCCGCTGCGACGGGCACGCCGTACCCCGCCGTCACCGACAGCTGCTCCACCGCCCAGCCGCCGACGGCGCTGCCGCAGGCGATGCCGCCGAGGAGGGCGGTCACGGCGAGGGTCATGCCCTCGTTGAGGCGGTCGGCGGGCGTGCGGCGCTGGAGAAGCGTCATGGCGGTGACCATCGTGGGGGCCGTTGCCATGCCGGCCAGGAGCAGCGCGGCCGCCAGGGCGACGAGGGAGGGCGTCAGGTTCGCGGCCAGCAGGGGGAGGGTCATGAGGGACGCCATCGCGGCCATGCACCACGGCAGCCGGCGTTCCGCCGGTCCCGTCGGCCGCAGCGTGCCGAACAGCAGCCCGGCCGCGCCCGAGGCCGCCGCCTGGAGGCCGAGCAGGACACCCGCCGCCGTGCGGCTGCCCTGTGCGTCGGCGAAGGCGATCGTGACCACCTCCATCGAGCCGAACACCGCGCCGGTGGCCAGGAAGGCGGCGAGCAGCCGGGGGATGCCGGGTGAGCGGAGCGGGGACCGGGTCTTCCGGAGGGGTCCGACGGGCGGCTGCGTCGAACGCTGTGCGGTGAACAGCAGCATGCCGGTGAGCAGCAGCACCGCACCGGCCAGCGTGCCCGCCTCCGGGAAGAGCGTCCCGCACAGCAGGGCCGCGAGCACCGGGCCCAGCATGAAGCACAGTTCGTCCGCGGACTGCTCGAAGGAGTTCGCGGTGTGCAGGGCCTCGGGGTCGCCGCGCAGCAGATGGGCCCAGCGGGCGCGGGACATGCCGCCGATGTTGGGGGTCGTCGCGGTGGCGGCGTACGCGGCGAAGAGGGTCCAGTCGGGGGCGTCGTAGTGCACGCAGAGCAGCAGGGCCAGGCTGCCGAGGACCGCCAGCAGCGTGGCCGGTACGGCGATCCGGGCCTGGCCGTGGCGGTCGATGAGCCGGGCGACCCACGGAGCGACCACCGCGGTCGCCGCGAGGCCGGTCGCGGTGACGGCGCCGGCGAGGGCGTACGAGCCCCGCGTACCGGCGATCATCACGACCGCGCTCACGCTGAACATGCCCATGGGAAGCCGGGCGATCAGGTTCCCGGCCGTGAAGGCCCGGGTGCCGGGGATCGTGAACAGGCGGCGGTACGGGCCGGGCCGGCGGTCGCCGGAGCGGGGGGAGAAGTCGACGGTGACGAGGGTGTCTGCGGTGACGGTGTGGAGGGGCTGAGGGGTGACGCTGTGGAGGGGCTGAGGGGTGTCCGGCATGGGGGCAACCGTCGCCCGTGAACGATCACCGGGTCCAACACTTACTCCGTACCGATTCACGCACCCGTGTTGTAAGTTCGCCGGATGCCCGCCCCGACCCACCTCGACCCCCGCCTCCTGCGCGCCTTCGTCACCGTCGCCGAGGAACTGCACTTCACCCGCGCCGCGGCCCGCCTCTACGTCGCCCAGCAGGCGCTCAGCAGGGACGTACGGCGGCTGGAGCGGGAGCTGGGCGCCGAGCTGTTCGTACGGACCACCCGGCAGGTGACGCTGACGGCGGACGGCGAGCGGCTACTGCCGTACGCGCGTCGGGTGCTGACGGCGCAGGAGGAGCTCCTCGCCGCCTTCGGACAGGCCCGCCCCCTGCTCGTCGACCTGAACTCCCCGGGGCTCGGCACCCCGCGCCAGGTGCTGCACCGGGCCCGCGAACTCGCCCCGGAACATGAGCTGATGGCCCGCTACGAGAGCGGGCTGACCGGCGCGGCGGGGGAGCTGCTCGCCGGGCGGCTGGACGCGTCGTTCGGGCGGTTCGCGGGGCTGGAACCGGCGCTGCGGGCGCAGTTGGAGCACCAGCTCGTCCGGTACGAGCCGATGGCGATCGTGCTGCCCGAGGACCACCGGCTGGTCTCCCTGAAGGCGGTGCCGCTCGCCGAGCTGGCGGGCGAGACCGTGTACGCGGGGGCGGGGAATCCGCGGACGCCGGAGTGGACCGACCTCGCGCGCCGTCTGTTCGAGGGGCGGGGGATCGAGATCGCGCCACCGCTTCCCCTGGCCGTCGGCGACGAGGAGTTCGAGCGGATCATGGCCAAGACCCGCAGCCCGGTGCTCGCCGTGGTGGACTTCCCGGACATGCCCCGGACGGTACGGCGGCCGCTCGTCGATCCCGTTCCGCTGTCACCGGTGTCATTGGTGTGGCGGAAAGGGCTGGTGCATCCGGCGTTTGACGCACTGCGTCGGGCCGCTGCCGGGCTGGCGGCCGAGGAGGGGTGGCTGCGGCTGCCGGTCGGTGGCTGGATCCCCGCCATCGACAAGCGCTTGCCGAATGTCCAGAAATGACACCCCGCACACACACAACCTCCGCGTGCGCTACATTCATGGCCCGAGCACGGTGTGGTAAATGGGGCGCTCGAACCTCAAGGGGGCTTGGTTCGGTCGACGGGTGCTCGGTGTCGTCTGCGCACCCGGAACTGTCCCGTGGGGGGAAGTGCGCGCGTGAGCAAGTGGCGAGAAGACGCCCGACCTGAAGCAGAGTGGCCCGAACCTGCGTCCCCAACGGGGGAAGTGCGGGGACTGCCGGGCCGGGGTCGGGGCCGGGCCGGGGAGACCCAGGCCTTCCCGGAGACCGGAGGTACGTCGGCCGTACAGGACGACGACCGCGATCCGGAGACCAGGGCGATCGCCCTACGTGATCCCTGGGCGGAACCCGAGGAGAGCGGACACACCGGCGGACGTGCCGACGGTGCGGCGGGCAGGCAGGCCGAGATGTCCCCCGAGATATCCGGCGTCCCCACCCACGACCCCCACGAGGTCACCGTCCAGCTCGACGCCGTAGGCCTGCACCTGGGTCAGCTGGTCCCCGGGCAGCCGGGACCCGCGCGGCCGGGCGGCGCGCAGGACGCCTCCGACGGGCCCGTGTTCGTGGACGAGTCGGGCCGCAGAAGCCGTACGTTCCGCCGTATAGGCATGGCCGTGGGCCTGGCCTGCGCGATCTACGCCGTCGTCATCGTCGCGACCCTCCTGTCCGGCAGCTCCAACGCCCCCTGGTTGCCCGTCCCTGACCAGAACGGCAAACCGGCCGGCAAGGTCGACAGCCCTCCGCTGCCCGCGCAGTCGGCGCAGCCCTCCGCCCCCGGCGTCGCCACTCCGAGCAGCACGCCGACGGCCGGCACCGACACCACGCCGGTGCCGGGCGACGCCGACGCCACCGCCCCCGGCACCGCCACCACCCCCGACGCGCCGGGCACGTCCGCCGACCCCACGCCCACCGCGACGCGGACGACCCCCGACCCCGGCACCAGCGACCCGGCCCCGCCCGTCCCGTCGTCGCCGGTCACCAACTCGCCCGACCCGAGCCCCACCGGCGGCACCTCGGCCGACCCGTCCCCGTCGACGGGCGGTGACAGCGGGGGCACGAGCGCCGGCACCGGCACGGTGGCGGACGGCCCGCCCCAGCCGGTCCCTGCTCCCCAGGACCAGGCTGCCGCCGCGCTCACCACCCCGTCCCTGTAGTCCCTGGAGTACCTCCTCTGATGGCATCCCGCCCAAGCCGTCAAGGTGCCGGCCGGACCGGAGCCCGCGACGGCTCCCGGCGCCGCCGCCTGCCCCTGCGCTATCTGCTGCCCGTGCTCGTCCTCGTCGCCCTGATGGCGATGCTGATGCTGCGCGGCTATGTGCACAGCGAGATCCTGGCCGACCACCGCGTCCGCCCCCCGGCCGCCACCGACCGCGTACCGGAGCGGATCCTGAACGGCGGCCCGGTCATCGACACGCGCAGCGGCCGCACCGCGAGCCTGAGCGTGCCCGACCACCGCCTCGTCCTCACCTTCGACGACGGCCCGGACCCGGTCTGGACGCCGAAGGTCCTGGACGTACTGAAGAAGCACGACGCGCACGCCGTCTTCTTCGTCACCGGCACCATGGCCTCGCGCTATCCCGACCTGGTCAAGCGCATGGTGGAGGAGGGCCACGAGGTCGGCCTGCACACCTTCAACCACCCCGACCTCTCCTACCAGTCGAAGCAGCGCATCGACTGGGAGCTGTCCCAGAACCAGCTCGCGATATCCGGCGCCGCCGGCATCCGCACCTCGCTCTTCCGCCCGCCGTACTCCTCCTTCTCCGCCGCCATGGACAACAAGTCCTGGCCGGTCACCGAGTACATCGGCAGGCGCGGCTACATCACCGTCGTCAACAACACCGACAGCGAGGACTGGCGCAGGCCCGGCGCCGACGAGATCATCCGCCGCTCCACCCCGGCCGACGGCAAGGGCGCGATCGTCCTGATGCACGACTCCGGCGGCGACCGCAGCCAGACGGTGGCGGCGCTGGACCGGTTCCTGCCGGACATGAAGGACCGGGGCTACGAGTTCGACAACCTCACCGAAGCCCTCGACGCGCCCAGCGCGCACACACAGGTCAGCGGCCTGGAGCTGTGGAAGGGCAAGGCGTGGATCGTCCTCGTCCAGGCCTCGGAGAACATCACCGACGTGCTGGTGGTCGGCCTGGCGGCGGTCGGCTCCCTGGTCATCGGCCGCTTCGTCCTGATGCTCGTTCTCTCCGGCTGGCACGCCCGCCGCGTCCGGCGCCCCGGCTTCCGCTGGGGACCGCCGGTCACCGAACCGGTGTCGGTGCTGGTCCCGGCGTACAACGAGGCCAAGTGCATCGAGAACACCGTCCGTTCCCTGATGGCGAGCGAGCACCCGATCGAGGTGATCGTCGTCGACGACGGCTCCTCCGACGGCACGGCCCGCATCGTCGAGGCGATGGGCCTGCCCAACGTCCGGGTGGTACGCCAGCTCAACGCGGGCAAGCCGGCGGCGCTGAACCGGGGCCTGGCGAACGCCCGTCACGACATCGTCGTCATGATGGACGGCGACACCGTCTTTGAACCCTCCACTGTCCGCGAACTCGTCCAGCCCTTCGGCGACCCGCAGGTCGGCGCGGTCGCGGGCAACGCGAAGGTCGGCAACCGCGACTCACTCATTGGTGCATGGCAGCACATCGAGTACGTGATGGGCTTCAACCTCGACCGCCGCATGTACGACATCCTGCGCTGCATGCCGACGATCCCGGGCGCGGTGGGAGCGTTCCGCCGATCGGCGTTGGAACGAGTCGGCGGCATGAGCGACGACACCCTCGCCGAGGACACCGACATCACCATGGCGTTGCACCGCGACGGCTGGCGAGTCGTCTACGCGGAGAACGCCCGCGCCTGGACCGAGGCCCCGGAGACGGTCCAGCAGCTGTGGTCGCAGCGTTACCGCTGGTCGTACGGCACGATGCAGGCCATCTGGAAGCACCGCCGCGCCCTTCTGGACCGAGGCCCGTCGGGCCGCTTCGGCCGCGTGGGCCTGCCGCTGGTGTCCCTGTTCATGGTCCTGGCCCCTCTCCTGGCCCCGCTGATCGACGTGTTCTTGTTGTACGGCATCATCTTCGGCCCCACCGGCAAGACGATCATG
This sequence comes from Streptomyces sp. NPDC127197, assembly GCF_042672405.1. Lineage (NCBI taxonomy): Bacteria > Bacillati > Actinomycetota > Actinomycetes > Kitasatosporales > Streptomycetaceae > Streptomyces > Streptomyces sp. NPDC127197. The sequence goes on from NZ_JBHXVG010000015.1 coordinate 62,824, forward strand.
GCCTGGCTGGGCGTCCTGGCCATCCAACTGTTCTGCGCGGCGTACGCCTTCCGCCTGGACCGCGAACGCATGACCCACCTCATCTCGCTCCCGCTGCAGCAGATCCTCTACCGCCAGCTCATGTACGTGGTCCTCCTCCAGTCCTGGATCACCGCCCTGACGGGTGGCCGGCTGCGGTGGCAGAAGCTGCGGCGGACGGGAGCGGTCGGGGCGCCGTTGGGGGCGGTCCCCAGCCCGCGGACTACGAGCAGTGAGGATCGGAGGCCGGTGGGATGAGCAGCCCGGCCACCATGCCGCCCGGCACGGACGCCCCAGATCAGCCACCCTCCCATTCCCAGGGGCGGGTCAGAGACCGCTACTTCGACCTGCTCCGCGCCATCGCCCTCTTCCGAGTAGTCCTCTACCACCTGACAGGCTGGGCGTGGCTGCCGTTGGTGTTCCCGTCCATGGGCGTGATGTTCGCCCTCGCGGGCAATCTCATGGCCCGCTCGCTCAAGCGTCCGCCGTTGTCCGTCGTACGAGGCCGGCTCCGCCGACTGCTTCCTCCGCTGTGGCTACTGGGTGCGATCGGCGTGGCGGGGATGCTGTTGCAGGGCTGGGGACCGGAGGACGACGGCCACCCCGGTTCGTGGTGGCTCCACCTCACGTTTTGGATCCTGCCGCTCAGCGATCCGCCGTACGCCGAGGGCCTGCCCGGCATCCAAGGTCTCCTCGGTGAGGACTGGGCCACGGAACTGGCCGGACCGCTGTGGTACGTCCGCGCCTATGTCTGGTACGTCCTCCTTTCCCCCCTCCTGTTGCGAGCCCTGCGCCGGCTGCCGTGGTCGACGATCCTGATGCCGATCGCCCTGTCGGCCGCCCTCGAATCCGGCCTGCTCTCCCTGCCCGGTGAGCGAATCGACTCCGCCGTCACGGACTTCAGCACGTTCGGCGCTTGTTGGATCCTCGGCATGGCGTACCAGGAAGGCGTCCTGAAGCGCCTGCCGCGCTACGTCATCCCGTCCGTCGCCCCGTTCATCGCAGGCCTGGGCCTCTGGTACGCCGTGAACCACAACTTCACCACGGACCACGATCTGGACAGCATGCCCTTGGCCCAGGCCTTGTGGTCCTTCGGAACGGTGTTGCTGCTGTTGCACGTCAGCCCGTCCTGGTCCGAGTGGCCCCATCGGTTGCGCCGCTGGTCCGGCCTGATCGAGCTCCTTAATTCCCGCGCCGTGACGATCTACCTCTGGCACAACATCTGCATTCTCGTGGCCGCGACGCTGTGGGACCGGCTGTGGGGTGTGGAGACATTGGAGCTGCACTACTCCTGGCTGCTGGAGAGTCCATGGCCGGTCCTGGCCCTCACTTGGGTGCTCATCGGGGGCTGCATCGTCTGGTTCGGCTGGGCGGAGGACCTGGCGGCGAAGAGGAAGCCGCAGCTGTGGCCGGACGGGGGTCGCAAGAGGCGCACACACGCCAGGTAGGGAAATACCGGCCTGGCTGGAGACCGTTTCCTTTCTTCTGTCTCGCGCGGCACCCGGCCGCCAGTGTCGTCAACTGGCGGCCAGGGACGGCGTCACCCGATCGCGATGCGCGTCTTCCAGTAGCTCGCCGGAGCGATGATCTCTGTGCCGGACCCCGGGACGGTGGTCCGGCCGCCCGCGTAGAACCGTACGGATCCGTCGGACCGCACGCCCCATACGTCGGGGATGGCGTCGCCGTTGGCGTCGGGGGTGCCCATCAGCAGCGGGAAGTTGCTGACTGCCCAGCCCGAGGCGCCGTACTCGCTGTCGGCACCCCCGGCCGAACTTCCGGCGTTACCCAGGGAGGCGAGGTTGACCCCGCCTCCGGAGGCGGCGATGCCCTTGCGCAGCAGGAGCCTGCCCGACGTGTCGGACCGGTAGACGAGGTCGGTGACACCGTCGCCGCTGACGTCCAGCGCGGTGACGATGTCCCGGCTGGTCCAGCCCGAGGCCCACAGCCGGGTCGCCTGGTCGATGGTTGCTCCGTGGTAGCCGGTGAAGACCCACAGCTCGTCGCCGATGGTGGCGAAGAAGTCGGTCCGGCCGTCTCCGGTGGCGTCGCCTGCCGACACGAACTGGGTCAGGTCGGCGGGGCTGGGGGCGCCGTCGGGGAGGAGGATCTCGCGCCGCTTGTCGATGTTGACGGCGCCGTAGCCGTCACCGGGATACACCCACAACTTGCCCCCGACGCGAACGACCAGGTCCTGGAGACCGTCGCCGCCGTAGATGTCGCCGTTGTGGGTGATCAGCGCGCCCTTGAAGTGACCGTTGGGCGCGGCCACATAGGGGGGCAGGTCATCGCCGTTGGGGTCTTTGTCTGGGTTGTCCCGGTAGGCGCCGGGCATCGAGTAGTCCAGGTCGCCGCTGCCCTTGGCGAGGTCGGTGGTGGCCTGCGAGGGATACATGGCCAAATTGCCAGCCTCGGTGACCACCATCATGTCGGGAAGTTTGTCGCCGGTGAAGTCGCCGGGCGCGTCGGCCTGGTCCCGGGGCGTGACGTAGAAGAAGTACTTCGTCGCCTGTGAGGGGTTGCCCGCGCTGTCCACGGCTCTGACGTAGAGCACGTTGGGCCCGGCCGTCGGCGGTTTGGCGTTCGAGATGGTCGCGCTGACGCTGGTGGCCGTGCCGGCGGTGCGGGTGAGGCTGCCGGTGTAGGTGGGCGAGTTGAAGCCATATTCGTAGCGCACGACGTCGCTGTTGAGCGCGCGGACCGTGAACGATCCGGGTGTGCCGAACTTCTTGGTGGACCAGTTGGCGTCCTCGGCGTCGTTACCGAAGCCGTTCTCGCTGCCGTCGGCGTTGGGGAAGTCGGTGGAGCTGACCTTCGGCGGCCTGGGCGCGGTGGTGTCGAGGACGAAGCGGCACGGCGTCTTGGCCGGTGCGTAGCTCGAGCTGGTACCGGCGTCGTCGACGGCGCGCACCCGCCACGAGTACAGGGTGCCGTTGGTGAGCTTGCTGGTGGAAAAGCCCGTCGTCGTGCGCAGTGCGGTGTCCTTGTCACCGCCGACGGAAACCTTGCCGGTGGAGCCCAGCAGATCGCCAGTCGTCTCCCACTTGCCGTGCGGCCACAGGTCGAAATCGAGGTAGTCGAGGTTGCTGTCCTTGTCGGACGCTCGTGCGGTGAACGTCAGGTTGCCCGAGCCCATGCGGACGTACGGCTCGGTGGTGGTGCACTTGCCATCCGGGCCGAGATCGAGCGACTTGGCGTCCATGGTCGGTTTGCGGTTGTAGACGAGCTCCAGCACGGGCGCGTTGTCGCCGTTGGCCTGGAACTTCTTCCACGCGTACTGCGAGTGCTCGTCACGTGCGCGCAGGCCGAAGGTGATGGTGTCCTTGCCCTGGTCGGCCTGCTTCTGGGCCGCCTTCCGCACGTCGAACGTCTCGTACGCGTCCCGGCAACCGGACTTGTAGCCGTGCGCGAAGCTCTTGGTCGCGAACTTGTTGCCGTCATGCAGCTTGGGTGCGTTCTTCCAGTTGGTCTTGCTGTTGACCGGGCCGGTGAGGTGCACGCTCATCGAACGGGCGCTGCACGACCAGGAGTACGTCTCCAGCATCCGCAGCTTCGCGCTGGTGATCTTCGTTCCCTTGAGGTCCTTGTCGAAGGCGATGTTGAAGTACGAGCGCGAGATGCCCCAGGTGTCCGACTCGAAGCCGACGCGGGCCTCATGCGTACCACCCTTGTTGAAGCCCCTGCCGTTGTAGAAGGTGGCGTTGGGGTGGCGGCTGTAGGCGGTGGTCCAGTCCTGCGTGTGCTTCTTCACCGACGGGTCGATGAAGACCGGGTACGTGGTGGCCGGGTCGTTGAGGAAGGCCAGGTCGGGGATGAGTACCCAGTTCGCCCCATTCAGGCTGGGCTCGACCAGCTCGCCGCGCGAGTCGGGAGAGGGCCCGTCGAGGCCGGGCAAGCTGAGCGTGGCCGCCGAGCCGGTCTGTGAGGGCGCGGGCGTCGGCTCGGTCGGGGCGGACGGCAGCGGGGACTCGGACACCGAGGGCTCGGGGCCGTCGGTGGCCGCCGGCAGGGTCTCGGGGGCGGTGTCCGCCTGTTCGTCGGTCTCGATGAGCTCCTCGGTGGGGCTCGGGCTCTCGCTCGGCCCGTCGGTGGCCGACTCGGTCGGTACGGGGCCTTCCGACGTGGTCGGCTGGGCGGTGGCGCCGACGGATCCGTCGGTGACGGCCGGCTGGCCGCTGTTGTCCCACATCAGCGGTGTCGGCGACATCGCGACCTCGTTGGCGTAGGCGTCCTCGGCGGTGAGGACGCCCGTGACCGGATCCAGCCGGAAGTTCAGCGTTGCGGAGGTGATGCCGTACGAGATCTGCCGGGCCCGCGGATCGGCCGCGGCCTGCCGGTTCTTAAGGACCAGCAACTGGGCGAACCCGTCGTCGTCGGCCGTCAGCACCAGGTCGGCGCCTGGGAAGATCTCGGGGTACAGGGCGCGCGAGCCGTCGATGATCGGGGCCGGGACCGTGCCCGGCCACGTGAGCTGGATCTCGTGTCCGTCGACGGTGAGGGTGACCAGGGGGCTCGCGGTCTCGTCAGCGGCGGCGCTCTTCAGCCCTTTCACCAGGGAGACCCGGCGCACGGTGGAGCGCGAGGCGCGCTGTTCCCCGTCGCGCGGCTCGGAGCCGGCCGAGAACACGATCCGCGCGTTGGTGGCACTCGGCTCCCAACCGGCCTTCGTGCGGTGGAGGTCGTAGTCGATGTCCCTCCATTCGCCGCCCACTTTGGCCCGGATCGGTGACGAGTACAGATTCTTGGCCATCAGACCGTCGGGCCGCGCCCATGTGGTGGAGCGCGCGGTGCGCAGCGCGGTGACCTCGACAGACTTGCCGGTCTTTGTCGCCCGCGCGATCGCGGCGGCCTCGGTCACGGGCTTCGCCTTCGGCTCTTGGCCTGACCCGTCGCGCGAACCTGGGTCGTCCAGACCGAGGCCGATGAAGGTGATGCCGGTAGCGGCGAGCGCCGCGGTCAGTACGGCGGCGGTGGTCCGACGTCCGGGCACACGGCGCCAGTTGCGCGTCTTGCGCGTCATCGGGCGAGCTCCCCTTCCCCCCTTGGAACCGGCGCGGGACAGGGCGCGGCCGGGCGAGCCGATGATGACCTATGAGCGGGCTGTCGTCACCCTTCGCGAGCGGGGAAGGGGGTTGAGCCAATCAACCTTCCGGGTCGTAAGGGTGGTTGTCGTGAAGTGCATCAACTCAAGTGAGTCACCGTGGGCTTGGGGGGCAAAACGCCGCGAATTATTCATCAACACTCTTGATTTGACGGCTATTTGCCAGGGCAATCGACGAATTTCGCGATTGGTCGCGGAGGTGCAGTGTTTTCCGTTATCTCGGGTAGGTGGCGGACCCGGGCATCACGTGCCGCTATGGAGCACTACGCACCGTGATGGTCATCGCATCCGCACAGTCGATCTAGCGGAACTCCACAGAGGCATCACAAAATCTCCGGCATCTGATACGCCATCACGCGTGGTCCGTTCCCGGTCCCGCCTTGAGTGGTCCGGGGGGCCTCGTCGTGTTCGGTCGCTCTTCGCATGCCCGTCGCCGCCGTCTGCGTCGTCTGCGCACGGCCGTCGTACCCACCATCGGGGCCGCCCTGCTCGTGGGTCTCCTGCCCGCGCAGTCGCTGGCGCTGCCGCCCGATCCATCGGTCGCCGAAAAGGGCCGCGAGACCCTGGACCTGGAGACGCTCGCCCAGGACGAACTCGTTGCCGGCCAGGTCTTCGAGCGGGACCTGGAGTCCCTGAAGGTCGATATCCCCCCGGATCAGCAAGCGGCCCCGGCGGGCACGACGACAGCCCCGCAGCCCGACACCGGCACGGTGAGCTTCGGCGCGACGGCTTCCACCACGACCCAGGCCTCGGCCCGCACGGTCACGACCGCCCAGCCGGTCGCCCTGACCCCCGTCGACGACCTCCCCGTCAGCCTCGGGCAGGCCCCGGACCAGCCGGCCCCCACCGGCACCTGGTCCGTCCAGGTCTTCGACCGCACCGCGCCGGTGTCCCAGGGCGTCGACGGCGCCGTCGTCAAGGTGCAGGCGCCCGCGACCGGCTCGGTCCCTATTTCGGTCAAGCTCGACTATGCCAAGTTCAAGAACCTCTACGGCGCCGACTGGGCCTCCCGCCTGCGCTTCGTCCAATTCCCCGAGTGCTACCTGACCACGCCGGACGACGAGGCGTGTCAGGTGTACGAGGAACTGGAGACGACCAACGACACCAAGACCCAGTCGATCACGGCGACGGTCGACACGGCGGCGGACGGAACGGTCACCCCGGCTTCGGCGGAGAGAACCACTGCGGCCGACGGCCCGTCGATCGCCCAGGCGGCGTTCCGTACCTCGGCCACCCCTGCCGCCGCGACGGGCGACACGGCCGTCGTCGGCGCGGTGGACTCCGGCGGCGGCGCGGGCGGCACCTTCAAGGCCACGCCCCTGGTCTCCAACGGCAAGTGGGAGGCGGGCGGTTCATCGGGCGCGTTCACCTGGTCGTACCCGCTGACGATCCCGGCGGCTCCGGCCGGCCCGGCTCCCAGCATCTCCTTCAACTACAACTCCCAGACGGTGGACGGCCGTGTCGCGGTTTCCTCTCCCCAGTCCTCCTGGATCGGAGAGGGCTGGGACTACGACCCCGGCCACATCGAACGCCGCTACCGCACCTGCCAGGACGACCGCAAGGCGCTGAAGTCCGGTACGCCCAACAACACGGCCAAGAAGGACAAGACGTCCGACCTGTGCTGGGTGTCGTACAACGCGGTGATGTCGCTGGGCGGCAGGAGCGTCGAGCTGGTGCGGGACGTGGCCGCGGGCAGCAACCCTGAGACCGACACCGAGATCTACCGCCCCCAGAGCGACGACGGCACCCGCATCGAGCGCCGCACCGGCGGTACCAACGGCGACAACAACGGCGAGTACTGGATCGTCACGACCCAGGACGGCACCAAGTACTACTTCGGTCTCAACCAGGTGGGCGGCGGCCACGCCGACACGACCTCCGTTTCCACGGTCCCCGTCTTCGGTAACCACCCTGGCGAACCCTGCCACGCCACCGCCTTCGCCGACTCCCGCTGCGGTGCGGGCAAGAAGCAGGCCTGGCGCTGGGGCCTGGACAAGGTCGTCGACGTGCATGGCAACACGATGGTCGTCAACTGGAAGCAGGAGACGAATCACTACGCCGTCAAGAAGAAGTTCACGACTCCCGAACTGTACGACCGTTACGCCTACCCGAGGTCGATCGAGTACGGCATGCGCTCGTCCGATCTGACCAAGCCGTCCGCCATCGTCGAGTTCGGCGTCGAGCAGCGCTGCTTGAAGTCGGAGACGGCCTGCGACCCCGCCAACTTCGCCAAGACGGACGACCCCGGCGCCTACCGCCCTTGGTGGGACACCCCCGGCAACTTCAACTGCAAGTCGACGTCGAAGCTGTGCCCGCCCTTCCCGAGCTTCTGGACGCAGATGCGCCTGGACTCGGTGACGACGAAGGCCGCCCGCGCGGGACAGACCGGCCTCGGCAAGGTGGACACGTACGAGCTCCACCAGTCCTTCCCAGAGGACTGGTACGACACGGCCCCCGGCCTGTGGCTGAACTCGATCACCCGTCGCGGTTTCGCGCCCGGCGACACTACGGGCACCCTCCAGCACAAGGACGGCGTGAGCTTCGCCGAGTACTCGGTCGGCTCGACCTCACCCCTGCGTACCCGTCTGAAGGACCGCCAGCTTCCGAACCTTGTGCCAAGCGGCCCGAACGACCAGCGCCCCGCTTTCACCCGCCCGCGCATCGGCACGGTCGCCACGGAGTACGGCGGTGACATCGAGGTCGAGTACAAGGGCGGCTGCGCCACCGAGCCGTCCGAGGACAAGGGCGAGAGGAACGGCACCTGTTACCCCGTCCGCTGGTCGCCCGACGGTGACGAGAAGACACCCGCGAAGTCCTGGTTCAACAAGTACGTTGTCGACTCCGTGACCGAGACCGACAAGGTCACCTCCCACGGCAAGCCCGTCCACACGACGTACGAGTACTCGGAACCAGCCTGGGCCAAGAGCGACGACGAGTTCACCCGCCCGTCCCTGCACACGTTCAGCGTCTGGCGCGGCTACCGCCAGGTAGCCGTCACCAAGGGCAGCAGAACCAGCAACCAGCTGAACTTTCCGCAGGCCCAGTCGTACTCCGAGACCCGGTACTTCCAGGGCGTGGGCGGGACGGTCAAGGACTCCACGGACAAGTACACGCTGCTCGCCGACGACGCACCGCAGTACGCGGGCATGACGGCGGAGACCATCACCTACCGGGACGCCGACAAGCGGATCCACAAGCGCACGCTCAACTACCCCTGGTCGAAGCAGACCGCGTCCCGCGCGCGGGAGGCCGAGAACGGCACGGACATGGATCCGCTGCTCGCGCACCGCAGAGGGATCGAGCGTACGGAGGAGATCCAGCCGGTCGACAGCAGCTGGCGGGCTGTCCGGACTCTGACGACGGTTGACGACACATACGGCCTGCCGATCCAGGTGGAGACCGCCGTGGTCAAGCCGAACGGCAGCACCGGTGAGACCCTCTCCGACCAGACCTGTACCAAGACGTCGTATGTGCACAACACGTCCGCGTGGCTGATCGGTCTGCCGAAGGAGCAGCGCAGTACGGGCACATCCTGTGCGGCCCACGACACGGCGGACCCGGCGACCAAGCTCATCAAGGCGGTGCGGAACAGCTACGACGACCTGGGATACGGAGAGACGCCGACGAAGGGGCTGGTCACCTCCACTGCCGGGGTCAACGGCGCGGGAACTTCGTACTCGGTCGTCACCAAGACCACGTACGACCCACTGGGCCGCATCCGTACCATCACCAAGCCGGAGGTCGGTACCACAGAGACGCAGTACACGCCTGGGGATACGGGCGGGCCGGTCACCTCGGTGAAGACGATCAACGCCAAGGGCCACGGCGTCATCACGACCTTCGACCCGGGCCGCAGCCTGGCACTGACGGTCACCGACGCCAACGGCCGGGTCATGCGCAACGAGTACGACGCCCTCGGCCGCCTGGTGAAGGGCTGGTCGCCGTCGCGTTCCTCGGGCGGCAAGTCCCCGGACGTGGAGATCGCGTACCAGGCGGCGGTGGCCACCTCCGCCGAGACCAGGCCGGCCGCTGTCACCACGAAGACGCTGAAGGACGATGGTACGTACAGCCGTCAGGTGACGATCTACGACGGCCTGATGCGCCAGGTCCAGACCCAGTCCGAGGCGCACGGCCCCGGCCGGATCATCACCGACACGAAGTACGACGACCATGGCCTGGTCGGTGAGCAGACGAGCGGCTACCTCGCGAAGGGCGAGCCGGCGGCCGAGTTGTTCGCGCCGAGATCGAAAGCGCTGATTCCTAGCCGGGTCCAGTACGGCTACGACGGTCTGGAACGGCCGTCGATCCAGCTGACGTACCACGGCGATGCCTACCGGTACGCGTCGTACACCTTCTACGACGACACCAGCGCCTTCACGGACCCGGTGGGTTCGACCGCCCCTCAGACGCGCACGTACACCGACGCCCTCGGCCGGGTCACCGCGATCCGCCACTACAAGGACAACGTCGCCTCGACCAACTGGGACCCCGCCACCTCCGAGAGCAGCGGCCGCAAGACGTCGTACGAGTACGACGCCCGCGGCTACCGCACGAAGGTAACCGACCCGGCAGGCAACACCTGGACCTACACGTACGACGCCCGGGGCCGCGTGACGTCGACCAACGACCCGGACACCGGCAGGACGGAGACCTGGTACGACGACGCCGACCGCCCGGTCAAGGTGACGGACGCCAAGTCGCGGACGACGTACACGGAGTACGACGAGCTCGGCCGGGTCACGCTCGTCCGTGAGGGCTCGGCAACCGCCGCCCCGGTCAAGTCGTTCACGTACGACAGCCTGCCGGGCGCGCTGGGCCAGCCGGTCGCCTCGACTCGGCACACCGTGAACGGCGACTACATCAACCGCGTCACCGGCTACGACATCGAGTACCGGCCCACGGGCAGCGAGACGGTGATTCCGGCCAACTCGATGACGACGGGTGTCTCCGGCACGTACACGTACACGTACACCTACACCCAGACCGGCAAACCCCAGTCGATCACGGTGCCTGCGGCGGGCGGCCTGGCACGAGAGAAGGTCGTCACCCGCTACAACGGCGACGGCTTGGCCGAGTCGACCTCTGGCCTCGCCTGGTACACGTCCGACGCGACCTACTCGCCGTATGGCGAGGTTCTGCGCACGGTGTCCGGTGCCCAGCCCTACCGGGTGTGGACGACCAACTTCGTTGACCCGCACACGGGCCGCCTCCAGCGCACGGTCGCCGACCGCGAGACCTCCGGCCCGCACCGCATCACGGACAGCTACTACTCGTACGACCTGTCCGGCACCATCACGTCGAACGCCCGCAAGCTGTCGGAGGCTTCGGGCGCTACGTGGGACACCCAGTGCTTCACGTACGACGTGATGGGCGAGCTGGTGAACGCCTGGACGTCGAACATCACCCCGGCCGGCAACGCCACCGGCTGCAAGGCGTCGAACGGCACGACGTGGGGCTATCGCACCGACTACCGGAACTCCTCCGGCCCGGTGGCCCATGCTCCGGACACGGCGGGCGACAAGTCGAGCCCGGACGCTTCTTTGTCGTCGACCTTGGCGGCCACGGCTCCCGACGCGACGACCGTGGCCACGGGCGCGACGGCATACCACCAGTCGTTCACCTTCGACTGGCTGGGCAACCGCGCCACGCTGACGGAACATGATCCGGCGGACGCGACCAAGAACGTCATCTACACGTACGGCTACGCCACCACCGCGCAGCCGCACACGATGAAGTGGATCAGCTCCAACCCGTCGGGCAAGGGCAGCAGCTACTCGTACGACGCGGTGGGCAACACCGAGATCCGTTCCCTGTCCGCCACCACGCAGAACCTGACCTGGACGTCCGAGAACAAGCTCGACACGATCACCGACGACGGCAAGAAGACAACGTACGTCTACGACGCCGCCGGCAACCGCATCCTGGAGAACTCACCGTCGGGCTCGACGCTCTACCTGGGCGAGACCGAGGTGACGACGAACGCCACGGGCGCCATCATCCGGGCCTCCCGTTCCTATGCGCAGTCAGGCGCCCCGACGGTCGTTCGCACCGCAAACAACGCCTCCACGACGGGCCACAAGCTGAACGTTCTGCTCGCCGACCACCTGGGAACGGCGGACACGACGGTGGTGCTGTCGAGCGGCCAGCCGGTCACCCGCCGCGCGTTCAAGCCGTACGGCGAACTGCGCGGCTCGAAACCGGCCGAATGGCCCAACAAGCGAGGCTACCTGGGCGTCGGAATCGACGACGCGGCAACGGGTCTTACTCACATAGGCGCCCGCGAGTACGACCAGAACTCCGGCCGTTTCCTGTCGGCGGACCCAATCATGAACCTCGCGGATCCGCTGCAGATGAACGGGTACGCGTACAGCAACAACAGCCCGGTCAGCAAGAGCGACCCCACCGGGCTGTGCCCTTACATTGACTGCCCGACCCGTCCCAGCCCTGGTGCCGAAAACACCACTCCGGGGCACGTTCCAGGCAAAAAGAAGAATTCCCAGAATTATCAAGCGGCCCTGGACGCTGGCAACGTCACCCCATCTGTCGTTACGAAGAAGTACCAGGAGGTTTACCCGCACGTCTTTGTTGAGCGTAATTGGAAGTACGCCAACCAGTACGGGCACATCCTTAACCAGGTAATCGACAACTACTGCAAGTACGCGCTGGGACCGTGTCTGGCTGGAGCAGAGACCCCAGAAGCAGCCCAAATGGATAAGCAGCAGCTGGCACTGTTGAAATTCCGAGCCTGTGCGATTCTTGGGCGCAATAGCGGATGCATGGGTAAGGTCGCGTCCCTGGGCATGGCTGCAGCGGCAGTCTTCGGATTGACGGGAGGGGGAAGCGGCGAAGGTGTTGGCGGCCTGGGTGGCATCAGGCTGACCGACGCACAAGGACTTTCAGCAGCGAAGGCGGCAGCGAAGAATTTCGATAAACCAGGTGGCACGAATGGTGCACTCTACGTCGAAGGGCATGATGACCCGATTGCCTTGTCGTCAGGAAGTCAAAATCTCGCAGACGGATTCGTGCGACCTCCGGGTGCCAACACGTCAAACTATCATCATGCTGAGACGCAAGCAGCAGCTCTAATGCGAGATAAGCGTTGGAGTAATGCGCATCTCTATATCGATCAAGACTATATATGCGGACGGTGCTTCGATCATCTTGATCGCATGATCCCGGAAAATGCAACGCTGAAGGTTACATATCGCGATTCGGCGGGCAGGGTTCGAACCGAAACATTCGGTGTCGGGGAATAATTTAGGCGCTTTCCTCGGATGCACGCCGAGGAAAGCGTCACAATTTTCTATCGCCTAGAGTCGGAGGTGCTAGTACCAGTCAATCTCTGGGATATCATTTAGGTAGGATAGTGCCGAAGATGTGGTAGCGCCGATCTGCACCTCGCTGTGACCAGGCTTATTTCCCCACGGGGCCCGGTCCTCCATTGCGGGACCAATGTCTGCAATCAGGGTTTCACTCATGAAGATCCGGTGTCCTGGACGCGGCCACTGCCATCCGCCGAAGGCGACTTCCGTCATCGGGGCGACGATCTCGGCGATTTGGGTATCCTCTACCGAATCGCAGGATCTTGTGTGCGGGGCGTTGTGAGCGGCCTCATTCATGGCGTTGTGGGTTAGGAATTCTGGCAGGCTTTCTGGTAGCTCCACCCATTCTCCGTAAAGCCGTCCCTCGTACACATCCATTGGGCTTTCTGGATCGAATGCCCAAATTGCATCGCCGGGATCAGTCATGAATATGGCCTTACCATCCCGCATGATGATCTCGTCTGGTGTCAAGATTTTTTTGAGTCTTACGAGAGGGGTAGACCACCTTGTCGACAGCTCGTGCCACGCCTGCAGTGGTGCGGGCAATTGTGTATATCCCCTCCCTCCGATCTCTGGGCTGCGGTCGGGTTTGCCGTACCACTTCGTGATGAATTGGTGCAATTCGATGCTCGCGGGATCGATCATACGTTGATTATGGCACAGTAGTGCGCGGCGCGCATGATCAATTTGTTCGCGGAGAATGTTACTAACCAAAACGAGGCAAGTGGTGTTAGGGCTAGCGGTCCTGAATGCTGTAGTCCATGGCAGGCGCGAGTGCGCAGAGGTGCGGCAAGAAAATTCCGAGTTGATTACGGAGGTAATGGAAAATCTTTCCTTTGGGGGCGAGTGTGGCCAGCTGAAGGGTTCTTGATCTACGGCACCGCACAGGTCAGCGCCGAGCGGGTGTCCGGCTATCTGACCATCACCCAACCGAGCGAGATCGCCATGTACGAGCGGGCCTTCACTGAGCTGGGCGAACTCGCCGTCCACGGCTCCTAGGCCCGTCAGTTGACCAGGGTGGCCTTCAGCTCGCTGAGCTGAAGGCGTAGAAGTTCGTGCAATCAGTTGGAGCCTGACTCCACGCGGCTCCTGGCGTGTTGGAAGGCTGCCGGACGCCCTCGCTCCCGCTCCTCACGCCCAAGCCCGGCGGGGTTCGGGCTGCTCCTCGCACCAGGGGTGCCGCCGCAGCTCGTTGAGATCACTGGCTTCGACCCCGTGCGGCCAGTGGGCCCGAGATTCATTTCGGTGGGTCCGGACAGGCCAGTTCGGGCTTCGAGTGGTTCGGGGAGCACGTAACCAGTGCCAAGGACAGGTACGAGGGACGTTCGAGGTAGAAGCCGTACGACACGTCCCTGCCAGATTCCAGTCGGTCGGCAGCAGAGTTGATGAGCACGGCCAGTCGGGTGGTGCCCCGTTCCCGCTCGGAGGCAAACCGGTGCATGTACTCGGTCAGTCGTTCCGTGAGCCAGGCCGCCGCGTCCTTCGCCTCGTCCCACGTTCCACGCACGAGTGAACGCGGCTTGATGAGCCAGTACGCCGTTTCCAGGGGTGGCAGGTCGGAGGTCGGGAACTCTGCCGTCACTTCCCGGTAGCGCTGGAGCAGGCGTTCTCCGGCGGGGTCGTTGAAGGCCGGCGGGGGCGGAGGCTCAGGATGCGGAGGTCGGCGAAGCGCCTCCTGATCAAAGCGCTCTTTCGGGCCGGTCCACAGATAGCCGTGGTGGTGCACCTGTTGTTCCCGTTCAGTGTCGGCAGCCGATGAGTCAGCAGGGCCCAGCCCAAAGGAAGGAACGGGGGTGAGCTGGGCCCTGCTGGGGGGAGGAGGGTCAGACGTTCAAGCCGAAGCGCACCGGGTCGACCCCGGCCGCGTCCAGCTCTGCCGTGGTGAACCGCAGAGGCTGTGCGTCCGGCTGCTTGCTGTCACCAAGGGCCCACGCGTCCTCGCCGATCCAGGCCAGGGTCACGCACCCCTCGGTGCAGGGGCCGCCGCACGCCTTCACGAACGAGGCCCCGCTGATGTCGAGCGCGTACAGATCACTTCCGTCCAGCATCACTGCACCTTCCTGCTCAACTGATCGCGGCCATGACTGACCGCCGCCGCCCACCAGGACGGGAGTTCATAGGAGGAGAGGCAGAAGCCTCAGCTACCGGAGCCGGTACCGCGTTCAGTGCAGCGTCGGCACTGACACGGAGGCCATTCCGTCGTGATCAGGGGCGGAAGGCCATCGGTCGTGAACACGGCCCGCTCAGGCCCCCAGGTCTGCCCGGAGTCATGAGAGACCCGCATGGTCATCAAGGGACGGTCGGCGAAGAGATTTGAGCCCGTTCCCTTGCTCATGACGCGTGCGCCTCTGCGTGGTGCTGACGCATCCGTACGTTGGCGTCGGATACGGCGCTGTAGTCACCGATGGACCGGGCGTTCTGCCTGGCGACCACAAAGGACAGGCACTCGGCACAGCCAGGTACGGCGGAGGGCTCGGTAGGCAGCTCGGTCCGGCCGCAATCCTGCGGCTTCTGCGTCTCCATACGTCGTCTCCACGGCTGATCGGCTCTCGGTGCAACGAACGTATGGAGAGAGCGGGTTGCCAATCCACGGACTTGCATGAGCTTGCGCAGCGATCACCCGATGGTGTCGATAGCGGCGGTGATGAGCGACCTGGCCTGTGCGCCGTACACGGCAATGGCGGACAATTCGGCGAACGTCTTCGCGTACTCCGCTATCTCGCTGGGTTGGGTGATGGTCAGGTGCGCGGAGACGAGTTCCACGTTGACCTGTGCGTCGTCGTACATGGTGAACGATTCAACAGGCCATCCTGCACCGCGCGGTGTGCCGAGAGGGATGACGCCCAGGCTGACGGAAGGGAGCGACGCGACAGAGATCAGGTGGCCGAGTGCTCCGGCCATGGTGTCGTTGTCGCCGAGGACCGTGCGCAGTACCCATTCCTCGACGAGCATGGCGAACCGGTGGTCGCCGGAGTGCAGGATGTGCTGCCGGTCCATGCGGACGGCCACGGCGTCGTCGATGTCGTCGGGCACGTCTCGGAGATGGGCCACGGTGCTCAGTACGGCGCGGGTGTAGGCGGCCGACTGGAGCAGGCCCGGAATCACCCAGGATTGGTAGACGCGGAAGCGGCGGGTGCGCTCGAAGAGCGGCGCCACAGACTGCTGTACGCGCCGCAGGCCCGCCCGCTCCATGCGCCGCCATTGGACGTACGCGCCCTCAATACCACGTGCCGTGGCGATCAGGTCGGCGGTTTGGTTCTGGGCGGCGCAGAGCGTCGTGTACGTTCGAATGTCCGCGTCTGACGGGTGTGTGCGCCCGTTCTCAAGTCGCGAGCACTTCGACTCGTGCCAGTCGGCGCGCCGGGCCAGCTCCCGTGCGGTAAGGCCGGCGTCCTTGCGAATCTCGCGAAGACGCCGACCAAGGGCCTGCCGTGCCTGCTGAACACTGGATGAAGTCACGCCGAGGATTGTGGATCAGACGAGCCTGTAGGCCGCGTGCGGCACCGCCAGGGCCCAGACGGCCTCGAACGCATCCGCACACAGCTTCACGACGGCCGGATCGTCAGTGAACTCCTCATCGTTCGACGCCAGTTCGCCATCGCCGGCGAAGTGGTGGAAGACCACCGAGCTGTAGTCGAAGAGCCAGAAGTCGTTCCCGGGCAGGGCCAGCCCGGACGCGCGACGGCGAGGCAGCCAGCGCACTTGCTCACCCGCCTCCACGTTGGGGCCGGTCAGATGGTGCTCGAATCGGATGTAGTCCGACACGGGCTCCGACACGATCCGGGCCCTGCGTACCTCAACCCCCTGGGCCATGAGGTCGGCGACGAGCCGTAGCCACGGCCGACGCTCCGGGTCGCTGTCGGCGGGATCGTTACGGACACCGTTCTGCCAGGCGACGAACCGAGGGTCGGAGCGCATGTACTCGTCGCGCATCTCCAGATGGACGGCGGACCGGGTGCAGCGCCGCAGCCGGTCCTCAAGAGTCGGCACCGCCACGGTTCTTCACCCCCGGGAAGAACCGCACCATCCGCTTCGGGATCTCGATCACGTCCTCGTGGCCGGGAAGGTCCAGCTGCGAGCGCCGGGCCTCATCGACCACCTTCCAGCCCTGCACCAGGTAGGTGCCCTTTTCGTCGTCGAGGTAGATGGTGGGCGATTTGCCGTCCGGGCTCTCGGGATCCTGGCCAAGTTTGATCAGAGCCATCGCTGCCTCCTTGTCGTTGGGCGCCTGTGCTCGATCTTGTGCCCAACGCCGATCGGAGGCCAGGAACTTGCAAGAACTTGCGCCCTGATCACCCGAGCGAGTGTGCCTCGTGCTCAGCGCCGTGCGTCCGCCACATGCGAGAGGAAGTCCGCCCAAGCGGTGGACTGGAGGGTGAGGCAGGGGCCGGCCGGGTTCTTGGAGTCGCGGATGTGGATGGTGGCGAGGGTGGTGGCTATCTCGACGCAGTTCGAGGCGTCGGGGCTGTAAGTGGACTTCTTCCAGTGGAGTTCGGACATGGTTCCCTCAGACGGTCTGGGCGATGCGGTGGATCAGGTCACGGGACTCTGCGGGTTTGAGGGCGTTCGCCTCCATACGGTCGAGTACGAGACGGTACTTGTCCAACTGGGCCTCGGCGTCCAGGAACTCGCAGCCGTGATGGGTGTCCAGCTGAACAGTGTCCAGCTGAGGAACCGGCCCCACCAGATAGTCGACGGACTGTCCGGTGCCGGGAAATGAGCCCTTTCCGAACGGGATCACCCTTACGGTGATGTGACCCAGCTCGCTCATGTCCAGTAGGTGCTGGAGCTGAGCGCGCACCGTAGCGGGGCCGCCGTATCCCATGTGCAGTGCGCACTCGTGGATCACCGCCGTGTACGGGGGCGGGCTTTCGCGGTGGAGGACTCCCTGCCGCTTGATCCGGTGACTGACTCGATGCTCGATCTCGTACTGCCGCAAGGGCGGCACCGCCTCCTTGAAGAGGGCGCGCGCATGGTCGGTCGTCTGGAGCAGCGCGGGGATGTGGATGACCAGCGCCACGCGCAATGTCGCCGCGTGGTGTTCCAACTCGGCCAGGTCGATGAGGCCGACGGGCAGGTGATCGCGGTAGTCGTCCCACCAGCCTCGTGTCGGTCGCCGGGCCATCGCGGCTAGGGCGTCAACGAGTTGAGTGTCTCCGCAGTCGTATGCGCGCGCGAGGGAGCGGATGCGGTCTGCGCTAAGGGAGCTGCGACCTGTCTCGATCATGCTGACTCGCCCCTGGTTGACGCCGAGCCGTGCGGCTGCGCCCGTGGCTGTGAGCCCCGCTCGCTCGCGGAGTTTTCGCAGTTCAGCACCCAGGCGGCGCTGGCGCAGGGTGGGAGTGCTGGTGGGTGGCAAGGCTCCTCCTTTCGGGCCGCAGCGCGGCGCTCGGGTACCTCACAAGAGGTAATGAGAGGTGTACTTCTCTCGACTCCTTGAGAAGTATCTCTCCTCCCGCGCTAGCGTAAGTGCTGTACCGCTCAACTCCCCGCGTCCATAAGCCGGAAGCGCACCACTTCAGGCACTGCCACCGCAGGGCGAAGCCGTTGGGCGAGTTCAAGTCCTCTTCCTCCCGGAGGTGTTCCATGGTCACCGTAGCCCTGCCCAACACCTGGGTGTACGCCCTCCGTCTGCCGCATGACCCACGCGCCGCACGTGTCGCACGTATGACCGTGCGGGCAGCGCTCGACGGGCACGGCATGCATGAAGTCCTGGATGTCGTCGAGCTGTTGACCTCCGAGTTGGTCAGCAACGCGTACCGGCATACGCACGGCCCCGCCTCGCTGCGGCTGACCGCACTCGGCGACGGGCGATTGCGGGTCGGAGTCTGGGACAGTCACCCGCATGTCCCCGCCCCTTTCGGCAAGTCGCCCAGGGATCGGGTCCGGCCCGCTCCCGTGGACGCCGACAGCGGACGCGGGCTGCACCTCGTGCAGCAGTACGCCGATGCGTGGGGCGGCTGGCCGCTCGGGGACGGCCCGCTCAACCGGGGTGCCGGAAAGCTGCTGTGGTTCGAGGTGGGCTCTCGACCGGCGGAGCGTGGTTCCGCAGCCACAGACTCGTGTGGAAAACTGCCCACGTTGCGCAAGTGAACAGGGCGGCCCAAGCGGCGGGGGAGTTGGTTGCGGTGAGCAAGCGGCAGGTGCAGAAGATGCTGCAGTTGATGGCCGGGGGTGGGCCGGTTCAGCTCACCAGTCCCATGGCCTCCGTGAAGAAACTCGCCCGGCTCGCCTTCATCGCCCAGCAGTTCGGGTACGAGTACGCGGATGCACGGCAGACCGGCTCCCGCAACAACGCGCTCGTGATGATGATCGTGCCCGACCCCAGTCCCCACGCCCGTGCGCGGGCCGCGCAGAACTGGGCGCAGTATCCGAACGCCGGCGACGGCGTCTCGCTGCCGCCCCTTGTGCCGGACGCCCTCGAGCTCCTCAAGGCGCGGATCAACTTCGATCTCACCGGCCGGCACTCCGAGAAGCAGCGGCTGGGGTACGCGGCGATCGCCATCACTGTCGGGTCCTTTGTCGTCATCGTGAACGTCGGCGGGGACACCGGCCTCCTCATCGGCGGGATCATGTGGGCCGTGACCATGGGCCTGCTCGGTTTCGCGCTCACCTGGGGCCGGAAGCGCAACGCCAAGTTCGCCGCCCTTCTCCAGGCCGCCGGGTTCGCGCCGATCACCGACGAGAGCGGGCGGCTGCGGTATCTGCCGCCGGGGGCGCAGCTTCCGGGGCACGGGAATCCGTTCGCGAGTGGGCCGTACGGGGGGTCGGCCGGTGGGCCGTACGGCGGTCAGCCGGGTGCGCCCGGTGGTTACGGGCAGCAGCAGGCGCCGGGGCCGTACGTCCCTCCGCCCGCGTCCGGGACGCCGGGGCCCTACGCCCCTCCGCCCGCATCCGGGCCGTACCCCGCCGCCCCCCAGGCCCAGCCCCAGCCGGGGCCCCAGTCATACGGCCCCCCTCAGCCGTATCCACAGCAGTCACCTCAGCCCCACCAGCCCCAGGCCCACCACCCTCAGCCCCAGCAAAACCCCCACTGGCAGCCCCCACAGCACTGACCCGGCACCAACCCGGCACCACCCCCAGGCCACCCCGCGCCGAAGAAACCTCTCATCCCACCCCCGCCCAGGGTGAGAGCAAAGTTCCTTTCCGGTCACCCACAGCCACAGACCGGAAACGCGCCCTCCCTACCTTCGGGACTCAACCGCTCAGAGCAGTACCCGAGTCCCGGAGCACCGTGGAGGCGTCATGACAGCCCCGAGTACAGCCCCCGCACCCCCGAGCAGGGGCGGCCGCTGGATCCAGCACTGGGATCCGGAGGACGAGACCTTCTGGAACGAGACGGGTGAGAAGGTCGCCCGGCGGAACCTGTTCTTCTCCGTTCTCTCCGAGCACATCGGGTTCTCGATCTGGACCCTCTGGTCCGTGATGGTGCTCTTCATGGGGCCGGAGTACGGGCTCACCCCCGCCGACAAGTTCACGATCGTCTCGATGGCCACGCTGGTCGGCGCCATCGTCCGGGTGCCGTACACCTTCGCCGTCGCCATCTTCGGTGGCCGGATGTGGACGGTCATCTCGGCGAGCCTGCTGCTCCTGCCGACGGTCGCCGCGTTCGCCGTGATGGAGCCGGGGACGTCGTTCACCACGTTCCTGCTGTGCGCGATGCTGGCCGGTGTCGGTGGCGGGAACTTCGCCTCCAGCATGACCAACATCAACGCCTTCTTCCCCCTCCGTAAGAAGGGGTGGGCGCTCGGTCTGAACGCCGGCGGCGGCAACATCGGCGTGCCCGTGGTGCAGCTCGTCGGTCTCGCGGTCATCGGCGCCAGTGGCGGCCCGCGCCTGCTGCTCGGGATCTACATCCCGTTCATCGTGATCGCCGCCGTCCTCGCGTGGCTCAAGATGGACAGCATCTCGTCCGTCAGGAACGACACCGGCGCAGCCAAGGACGCCGCGAAGGACGCCCACACCTGGATCATGTCCTTCCTCTACATCGGCACCTTCGGTTCGTTCATCGGCTACAGCTTCGCCTTCGGGCTGGTCCTCCAGACCCAGTTCGGCCGTACGCCGCTGCAGGCCGCCTACGTCACCTTCATCGGCCCGCTGCTCGGCTCCCTGATCCGCCCGCTGGGAGGCGCGCTCGCCGACCGGTTCGGCGGCGCGAAGATCACGCTGTGGAACTACGTCGCCATGGCCGCCGCCACCGCGGTCATCATCGTGGCCTCGATGCAGAAGTCGCTGCCGCTGTTCACCACCGCGTTCATCGCCCTGTTCGTCCTGTCCGGTCTCGGCAACGGCTCGACGTTCAAGATGATCCCCGGCATCTTCCACAACAAGGCCCTCGCCAAGGGACTCACCGGTGAGGAGGCCGCCGCCTACGGCCGCCGGCTGTCCGGCGCCTCCATGGGCCTCATCGGCGCGGTGGGCGCGCTCGGCGGGCTCGGGATCAACCTGGCCTTCCGCCAGTCGTTCCTGAGCGTGGGCTCCGGCACCGGCGCCTTCGTCGCCTTCCTGGCCTTCTACGGCCTGTGCTTCGTGGTCACCTGGGCCGTATACCTTCGCCGCCCGGCCGCCCCGGAGACCGACGCCACACCGGCCTCGGAGGCGAAGCCGCAGCTCAGCTACGCCGAGGTGTGACGTAACACGGGCGACATCGAGCCGAACCGAGCCTGTCACGCACCGTTGACAGGCTCGATCGGCATGTAGGTGCAACGACTCGAGTGCGGGACGAGAGTTATGTACGAGCAACAACAGCGACCGGATCAGCCGGCGAGGCAGGCGGCGGACATGGTGGGACAGCGGGCGGAACACGGGCCCCTCGCCGGGTTCACCGTGGGTGTGACGGCCGCGCGCCGGGCCGACGAACTCGGGGCGCTGCTGCAGCGGCGCGGCGCCGCCGTCCTGCATGCTCCCGCCCTGCGCATCGTGCAGCTCGCCGACGACAGCGAGCTGCTCGCCGCCACCAAGGAGCTCATCGACCGCGTACCGGATGTGGTCGTGGCCACCACCGCGATCGGTTTCCGGGGCTGGGTCGAGGCCGCCGACGGGTGGGGGCTCGGGGAGGCGCTCCTGGACCGGCTGCGCGGGGTGGAGCTGCTCGCGCGCGGGCCGAAGGTGAAGGGGGCGATCCGGGCCGCGGGGCTGACCGAGGAGTGGTCGCCGTCCTCCGAATCCATGGCCGAGGTGCTCGACCGGCTGCTGGAGGAGGGCGTCGACGGGCGGCGGATCGCCGTACAACTGCACGGGGAGCCGCTGCCCGGGTTCGTGGAGTCGCTCAGGGCGGGCGGGGCCGAGGTCGTCGGCGTTCCCGTCTACCGGTGGATGCCGCCGGAGGATCTCTCGCCGGTCGACCGGCTGCTGGACGCCACCGTCTCGCGCGGGGTGGACGCGCTCACCTTCACCAGCGCGCCGGCCGCCGCGTCCCTGCTGTCCCGGGCCGAGGAGCGCGGGCTGCTGCCCGAACTGCTCGCCGCGCTCCACCACGACGTGCTGCCGGCCTGCGTCGGGCCGGTCACCGCGCTGCCGTTGCAGGCCCGCGGCGTCGACACGGTGCAGCCCGAGCGTTTCCGGCTGGGTCCCCTCGTACAGCTGCTGTGCCAGGAGCTGCCCGCGCGGGCGCGGTCGCTGCCGATCGCCGGGCACCGGGTGGAGATCCGCGGGCATGCGGTGCTGGTGGACGGCGACCTCAAGCCCGTACCGCCCGCCGGGATGTCACTGCTGCGCGCGCTGTCCCGGCGGCCCGGCTGGGTGGTCGCGCGTTCCGAGCTGCTGCGCGCGCTGCCCGGCGCCGGCCGGGACGAGCACGCCGTGGAGACGGCGATGGCCCGGCTGCGTACGGCGCTGGGGGCGCCGAAGCTGATCCAGACCGTCGTCAAGCGCGGCTACCGGCTCGCCCTCGATCCGGCTGCCGACGCCAAGTACGCCGACGTCTGACGGCCGGATCGAGCACGGCGAGAAGCGCTCGGTACGCGGGGTTCCGGTCGCCGCGGCGGGCAGGCACTGTGAGAGGGAACGGTTCCTCAGCCTCCCCCGGCTAGGCGGTGACGCGCGCATGGCACTGGGTACGGCCCCGGCCCCGTACGAGCTGCGGTTCGACGCCGGGCGGATCTGTCTGGACCTGCTGGCGACCACCCACCCGGTGGAACGGCTCGGCTCCGTCGAGGTGCTGCGCGCCTGGATCACCGGGTCGGGGCTCGTCCCGCCCGGCACCCCGCTGGCGCACGCCGACGCCTCCTGGCTGGTCGGCGTCCGCGAACTGCGCGCCCACGTCGGCCAGTTGGTGCACGGCACGCTGTCGACCACGACCCGGCCGTACGATCTCGCGCTCGCCCGCGTCAACGAACTCGCCCGCACCGCACCACCGGCGCCGCGCGCCCTGCGCGCCGAGGACGGCACGCTCGTACGGGAGTTGGACGGGCCCCCTGAGTGCGCCGCACTGCTCGGTGCGATCGCCCGGGATGCCGTGGAACTGCTCACCGACCCCGTCGCCCGGGCGAGCCTGCGGCAGTGTGCGGGCGACAACTGCCCGATCGTCTACCTCGACACGTCCCGGGGCCGGCGCAGGCGCTGGTGTTCCAGTGAGGTGTGCGGGAACCGGGAGCGGGTCGCCCGGCATCGGCGTCGCACGGCCGCACTCACTCGTGGCTGACGGTCCCTTATCTGCCTTATGTGGCATGTCGGTTGGTGTGCCGTCGAAGTGATTTCGACAACATCGCGTTTCGGACTCCGGACGCCCCGCCGCCGTAACGATCTTGCCAGTGTGGCGAAAATGTGAAGGTCGGGCGGGGGGATTGTGCACCCATGTCCCGCTCGTCACGTCACTCCGAAGAAAAATGTCATCTCACTTTGAACACACAACGGCCTGCGTTCGTACCCGGTGTTGAGCGACCGACTGGGGGAACCCCCGGACACCGGAGGTGGGCGTGCGCAAGGATGCGGCCGTGGCCAATGAACGTGGATCGAGGGCCCGACATCGCATGTCCCAGCCCTCGGAACCCGACGAGGAGCTGATGCGTGCGCTGTATCGAGAGCACGCCGGACCGCTGCTCGCGTACGTGCTGCGCCTGGTCGCCGGAGACCGGCAGCGCGCCGAGGACGTCGTGCAGGAGACGCTCATCCGTGCCTGGAAGAACGCCGGTCAGCTCAACCGAGCGACCGGATCGGTACGCCCCTGGCTGGTGACGGTCGCCCGGCGCATCGTCATCGACGGCCACCGCAGCCGGCAGGCCCGGCCGCAGGAGGTCGACCCGTCGCCGCTGGAGGTCATCCCCGCGGAGGACGAGATCGACAAGGCGCTGTGGCTGATGACGCTGTCGGACGCACTCGACGACCTGACCCCGGCCCACCGGGAGGTGCTCGTCGAGACGTACTTCAAGGGGCGTACCGTCAATGAGGCGGCAGAGACGCTGGGCATACCCAGTGGCACCGTGCGTTCACGGGTGTTCTACGCCCTGCGTTCGATGAAGCTGGCACTGGAGGAGCGGGGGGTGACGGCGTGATGAACACATACGGGGGATACGGAGCAGGGGGTCCGGGTATGTCTGGCCCCATGCAGGGAACACAGGGCGGCGGATCACTGGGCCCGAACGAACACGAGACCGTCGGTGCCTACGCCCTCGGGATTCTCGACGACGCCGAAGCAACCGCTTTCGAGGCCCACCTCGCCACCTGCGAGTGGTGCGCCCAGCAGCTCGACGAGCTCGCCGGGATGGAACCGATGCTGGCCGCCCTCGCCGACCTGCCCGGCGCCGGCACGCCCTCGATCGGCGAGTCGCTGTCCGCCAGGCCCAGCCCACGGCTCGCGGAGAAGCTGGTCGACGAGGTCGCCGAGCGCCGCGCCCAGAAGCGCCGCCGCGGGATGTACATGGTGGCCGCGGCCGCCGCGCTGATCGTCGGCGGCCCGCTGGTCTCCGTCGCGGCGACCGGCGGCGACGACTCCGGAGGCGGCAACGTCCCGCTCCAGGCGTCCAGCCCCGCCAAGGCCGCGTTCGACGGTATGCCCGACCGGGTCGCCGCGACCGACCCGAAGACCAAGGTCAGCGCGACCGTGGCCATGGAGGAGAAGCCCCACGGCACCGACGCCGTCCTGGAACTCAAGGGCGTCAAGGGCCCCGAGAAGTGCTCCCTGATCGCCGTCGGCAAGAACGGCGAGCGCGAGACGCTCAGCAACTGGTCCGTCCCGAACTGGGGCTACGGCCTCCCGAACGCCAAGACCGAGCAGGCCAAGAACCCGCTCTACGTCCAGGGCGGCGCCGCCTTCGCCCCCAACGAGATCGACCACTTCGTGGTCATGACCTTCGACGGTGAAGTGCTGGTCGAGGTCGACGCGTAAGTCGTACGGCAGGCCCCGGGGTGTTGTGGACAACGGACCCGGGGCCCATGCGTAGCCTTTCCGGGTCCCCTTCGCGTACGGTGGACGGCTGCCCAGCACGTCAGAAGGGGGCCCGGTGGCCGCTCAGGCTCAACAGGAAACCGCGCTCGGCTCGGTCCATGACTCCGTACGCGACCGAGAGATCGGCGTGGAACAGGAACACCTGGACCGGGTGTACCACCGCCTGGAGGAGAAGATCCACGAGGCGGAGTTCCTCATGCACGACGCGGCCAAACGCGGCCAGGTCGGCACGCCCGGTGCGCTCGCCGAGCGCGACGCGCAGGTCTTCCGGGCGGGCGTCCACCTGAACCGGCTGAACAACGAGTTCGAGGACTTCCTCTTCGGCCGCATCGACCTGCTGCCCGGCAAGGACGGCAAGAAGGGCCCGGACGGCGCGTACACCGCGGTCGAGCCCGCCGAGGGCGCGGTCCGCGACGACGGTACGGCCGACATCGCCGAGACCCTGCACATCGGCCGCATCGGCGTCCTCGACCAGGACTACGCGCCGCTGGTCATCGACTGGCGGGCCCCCGCCGCGGCCCCCTTCTACCGCTCCACGCCGGTCGACCCCGGCCGGGTGGTCCGCCGCCGGGTGATCCGCTCCAAGGGCCGCCGTGTCCTCGGCGTCGAGGACGACCTGATGCGCCCCGAGCTGAAGGCGTTCCTCGACGGCGACGAACTGCCCGTCATCGGCGACGGCGCCCTGATGGCCGCCCTCGGGCAGGCCCGCAGCCACACCATGCGGGACATCGTCGCCTCCATCCAGGCCGAGCAGGACCTGGTCATCCGTGCCCCCGCCGCCTCCGTGACGTACGTCGAGGGCGGCCCCGGCACCGGCAAGACCGCCGTCGCCCTGCACCGCGCGGCGTACCTCCTCTACCAGGACCGGCGCCGCTACGCGGGCGGCATCCTGATCGTCTCGCCGACCCCGCTGCTGGTCGCGTACACCGAGGGCGTGCTGCCCTCCCTCGGCGAGGAGGGCCAGGTCGCCATCCGCGCGATCGGTTCGCTCGTCGACGGCGCCGAGGCGACGCTGTACGACTCCCCGTCCGTGGCCCGTGCCAAGGGCTCGTACCGCATGCTCAAGGTGCTGCGGAAGGCCGCCCGCGGAGCGCTGGAGCTGAACGATTCACCGCAGCGGCTGCGAGTCGTCGCCTTCGGCCGGCGGCTCGAACTGGAGGCCGCCGAGCTGGAGCGGATCCGGCGCAGTGCGCTGGGCGGCACGGCTCCGGTGAACCTGCTGCGCCCTCGGGCGCGCAGGCTGCTCCTCGACGCGCTGTGGGAGCAGTCGGGCGGCGCGACCCGCCACTCCGACCCCGAGCTCGCCGCCGAGCTGCGCTCCTCGTTCGACGAGGACGTGACATCGGAGGACGCCTTTGTGGGCTTCCTCGACGCCTGGTGGCCGGAGCTGACCCCGCAGCATGTGCTGCGGGTCATGGCCGACGAGAAGCGGCTGGGCCGCTGGGCCCGCCGGATCCTGAACCCGGGCGAGGTGCGCAAGGTGGCCCGCTCGCTCCGGCGGGACGGCCACTCCGTGCACGACATCGCCATGCTCGACGAGCTGCAGGCCCTCCTCGGTGTCCCCGCCCGCCCCCGGAAGAAGCGCGAGCTCGACCCGCTCGACCAGCTCACCGGCCTGGAGGAGCTGATGCCGGTGCGCGAGGAGTCGCAGCGCGAGCGGGCCGAGCGGCTGGCGCAGGAGCGCACCGAGTACGCGCACGTCATCGTCGACGAGGCCCAGGACCTCACGCCCATGCAGTGGCGCATGATCGGCCGGCGTGGTCGGCACGCCACCTGGACGGTCGTCGGCGACCCGGCCCAGTCCTCCTGGTCCGACCCGGACGAGGCGGCCGAGGCCCGCGACGAGGCGCTCGGCACCCGCCCCCGCCGCCGCTTCCGCCTCACCGTGAACTACCGCAACCCGGCCGAGATCGCCGAACTGGCGTCGAAGGTGCTGGCCCTCGCCATGCCTGGCTCCGAGTCGCCGTCGGCCGTCCGTTCCACGGGCGTCGAGCCCCGCTTCACCGTTGTACGGGAGTCCTTGGGGCACACCGTGCGCGAGGAGGCGGCCCGGCTCCTCGACCGCGTGGACGGCACGGTCGGTGTGGTGGTGGCCATGAACCGGCGTGAGGAGGCCCGGCGCTGGCTGGCCGGACTCGGTGACCGGGTGGTGGCGCTCGGCAGCCTGGAGGCGAAGGGCCTGGAGTACGACGCGACGGTGGTCGTCTCGCCCGCAGAGATCGCCGACGAGTCGCCCGCCGGGCTGCGGGTGCTGTACGTCGCCCTGACCCGGGCCACCCAGCAGCTGACGGTCGTCTCCGACGCGCGCGACGAGCCGGACACGGCCGGGGTGCCTGACCTGCTCAGAGACTGACGCGGAAGAGACCGACCCGGATGGACTCCCGGGACGGGAATGGCCGTGCGGGATCCGTTTGTTAGCCTTGACGTGACACCGGCCCGATCCAAGCCCCCGGGCCCAACCTTCGTCGCTTCGAGCGACCACTTGCCGCGAGGCGAGCATGGCGGGTCGGTGTCACTGACCTGAGAGAGGCCCACGTCACGATGTGACGTGGGCCTCTTTCGTTGCCTGATCGTTTCTCGTATGGTGGAAGATATTTTCCGAAATCGCACCCCGGGTGTGAACTAAATGAGCGCAATCCCGGGCGGCTACCGCGTACTCAGGGGTAGGTGCGACGATCGGACGGCACAACGCAGCATTCGGTGAAAGCAGAGGAAGTCGGCCATGGCAACGGCGCCCAGCGTCTCCTACTCGATGACCATCCGGCTGGAGGTGCCTGCGAGCGGAACCGCCGTCTCGCAGCTCACCACCGTCGTGGAGTCCTCCGGAGGCTCGGTGACCGGCCTCGACGTCACCGCGTCCGGCCACGAGAAGCTCCGCATCGACGTCACCATCGCGGCGACCTCCACCGGCCACGCCGACGAGATCGTCGAGAAGCTCCGCGGCATCGAGGGCATCACGCTCGGCAAGGTCTCGGACCGTACGTTCCTCATGCACCTCGGCGGCAAGATCGAGATGGCGTCGAAGCACCCCATCCGCAACCGTGACGACCTGTCCATGATCTACACGCCGGGTGTGGCCCGCGTCTGCATGGCGATCGCCGAGAATCCCGAGGACGCCCGCCGCCTCACCATCAAGCGCAACTCCGTTGCGGTCGTGACGGACGGCTCCGCCGTGCTGGGCCTGGGCAACATCGGCCCGAAGGCCGCGCTGCCCGTCATGGAGGGCAAGGCGGCCCTCTTCAAGCGGTTCGCCGGTATCGACGCCTGGCCCATCTGCCTGGACACCCAGGACACCGACGCCATCGTCGAGATCGTGAAGGCGATCGCCCCGGGGTTCGCCGGCATCAACCTCGAGGACATCTCCGCCCCCCGTTGCTTCGAGATCGAGGCGCGGCTGCGCGAGGCCCTCGACATCCCCGTCTTCCACGACGACCAGCACGGCACCGCGATCGTCGTCCTCGCCGCCCTCACCAACGCACTTCGCGTGGTGGGCAAGGCAGTTGGGGACGTCCGGGTCGTCATGTCCGGCGCGGGCGCGGCCGGTACGGCGATCCTGAAGCTGCTGCTCGCCGCGGGCGTGAAGCACGCCGTTGTCGCCGACATCCACGGTGTCGTGCACGCCGGCCGCGAGGACCTGGTCGACGCCGCCCCCGACTCGGCGCTGCGCTGGATCGCCGACAACACCAACCCCGACGGCATCACCGGCACCCTCAAGGACGCCGTGCGCGGCGCCGACGTCTTCATCGGCGTCTCGGCTCCCAACGTGCTCGACGGTGACGACGTGGCCGGGATGGCCGACGACGCGATCGTGTTCGCGCTCGCGAATCCGGACCCCGAGGTCGACCCGGCAATCGCCCGCCAGACCGCGGCAGTTGTGGCCACCGGCCGCTCCGACTTCCCCAACCAGATCAACAACGTCCTGGTCTTCCCGGGCGTCTTCCGTGGCCTGCTGGACGCACAGTCCCGTACTGTTAACACGGAGATGATGCTCGCCGCCGCGAAGGCGCTGGCGGACGTGGTGACCGAGGACGAGCTGAACCCGAACTACATCGTCCCGAGCGTGTTCAACGACAAGGTCGCCGGTGCGGTCGCGGGTGCGGTGCGGGAAGCGGCGAAGGCTGCCGGAGCGTCGGCGACGGCGTTGTAGCACATGCGGCGTCGACGTCAACCCGCGCTGGGCTGTGGCTGTGAGGATTGCCACGGCTGCGCTGGTCAACGGCGCGTCGTGGAACCACCCGGCGTCGGCTGCCATCTAGGGTGGCGGCCGGTCAGTGGCGCTTTTCGTGTGACTCCCAAGGGTGTTCTCACGACTCCTGCGGGTGCCGGATTGGCATTCCCGCCGCAGGTGGGGGCAGGATGCGTCCCTGGGCGCGAGCGTCGGACGACGGACCCGGGTCCGGGGACTGTCCGAGGACCCTGGCAGCATCGGCTTCGCTGTGCCTGATATGCGGCTCCGCCGCGTGGCACGCCTCAACGGCAAGAAGAACACGGGAGTAACAAAATGAACCGCAGTGAGCTGGTGGCCGCGCTGGCCGACCGCGCCGAGGTGACCCGCAAGGACGCCGACGCCGTGCTGGCCGCGTTCGCCGACGTGGTCGGCGAGATCGTCTCCAAGGGCGACGAGAAGGTCACCATCCCCGGCTTCCTGACCTTCGAGCGCACCCACCGTGCCGCTCGCACCGCGCGCAACCCGCAGACCGGCGACCCGATCCAGATCCCGGCCGGTTACAGCGTGAAGGTCTCCGCGGGCTCCAAGCTCAAGGAAGCCGCCAAGGGCCAGTAATCCTGCCCGTACACCACGGGACGGTGTACGGAGCCTGAGCAACGCCAATGGGGCGGCCACCCGGCATCCGGGAGGCCGCCCCATCGTCGTAGGACCGGACCTGTCAGCCGAGCGCCTTGCCCGGCAGCTCCACCTTCGCGCCCAGCTCGACGAGCTTCTCCATGAAGTTCTCGTAGCCCCGGTTGATGAGGTCGATGCCGTGGACCCGGGACGTGCCCTGGGCGGCCAGCGCGGCGATGAGGTACGAGAAGCCGCCGCGGAGGTCGGGGATGACCAGGTCGGCGCCCTGGAGGCGGGTGGGGCCGCTCACGACCGCCGAGTGCAGGAAGTTGCGCTGGCCGAAGCGGCAGTGCGAGCCGCCCAGGCACTCGCGGTAGAGCTGGATGTGGGCGCCCATCTGGTTGAGCGCGGACGTGAAGCCGAGACGGGACTCGTAGACCGTCTCGTGAATGATCGACAGCCCCGTCGCCTGCGTGAGGGCGACGACCAGCGGCTGCTGCCAGTCGGTCTGGAAGCCGGGGTGGACGTCCGTTTCGAGGGCGATGGACTTCAGCTGCCCGCCCGGGTGCCAGAAGCGGATGCCCTCGTCGTCGATCTCGAAGGCGCCGCCCACCTTCCGGTAGGTGTTGAGGAACGTCATCATCGACCGCTGCTGAGCGCCACGGACATAGATGTTGCCCTCGGTCGCGAGCGCCGCGGACGCCCAAGAGGCGGCCTCCAGGCGGTCCGGGAGGGCGCGGTGGGTGTAGCCGCCGAGCGTGTCCACACCGGTGATGCGGATCGTGCGGTCGGTGTCCATCGCGATGATGGCGCCCATCTTCTGCAGTACGCAGATGAGGTCCTCGATCTCCGGCTCGACCGCCGCGTTCGAGAGTTCCGTCACGCCCTCCGCGAGGACGGCCGTCAGCAGCACCTGCTCGGTCGCGCCCACGGACGGGTACGGCAGCTGGATCTTCGTACCGCGCAGCCGCTGCGGGGCCTCCAGGTACTGCCCGTCCGCCCGCTTCTCGATCCGCGCGCCGAACTGTCGCAGCACGTCGAAGTGGAAGTCGATGGGCCGGCCGCCGATGTCGCAGCCGCCGAGGCCCGGGATGAACGCATGGCCGAGACGGTGCAGCAGGGGGCCGCAGAAGAGGATCGGGATGCGCGAGGAACCCGCGTGGGCATCGATGTCAGCGACGTTCGCGCTCTCCACCCGGGTCGGGTCGAGGACCAGCTCGCCCGGCTCCTCGCCCGGACGCACGGACACGCCGTGCAGCTGGAGCAGACCGCGGACCACACGGACGTCACGGATGTCCGGGACGTTGCGCAGTCGGCTCGGCGCACTGCCCAGCAGGGCGGCGACCATGGCCTTCGGTACGAGGTTCTTCGCACCACGGACACGGATCTCGCCCTCCAGCGGGGTTCCGCCGTGGACAAGCAGGACATCGTCGTTGACGGTCATGAATCTCGCGTTCCGATGAGTTGGGCAGGGGCCGGAGGGACAGACTAATGGCCGCCGACCCCCCTCCTGTAAGCCCGAGCAGCCCCCAGCTCTGTCATATCTCTGTCACAACACGAACCGTTCCCAATCGGGCACATGGGGTCACTGGCAGGGGCGTGCGCCGGGAGTGCTTCCGCCCACCCTCCCGTCTCCCACCACCACCCTCAAACGAGGCCTTATCAGGCCACTCCTTCAATTCATGGCTGCATTCACTCCCGACCCCCCATTGGCTCCCCACGCCGGGCGAAGATGCGGGATCATGTCTGCCATGACCGAGGTGTCCTCGCTCACAGGGCGGCTGCTCGTGGCAACGCCCGCCCTGGCGGACCCGAACTTCGACCGCGCGGTGGTGCTCCTTCTCGACCACGACGAGGAGGGCTCGCTGGGTGTCGTTCTCAACCGTCCGACGCCGGTGGGGGTGGGCGACATCCTGGAGGGCTGGGCGGAGCTGGCCGGCGAACCCGGCGTGGTCTTCCAGGGCGGGCCGGTCTCCCTGGACTCCGCTCTCGGTGTGGCGGTCATCCCGGGCGGCGCGTCCGGGGAGGCCGTCCCGCTCGGCTTTCGGCGGGTGCACGGCGCGATCGGCCTGGTCGACCTGGAGGCCCCGCCGGAGCTGCTCGCCTCGGCCCTCGGCTCGCTCAGGATCTTCGCCGGATACGCGGGCTGGGGCCCCGGCCAGCTGGAGGACGAGCTGGTCGAGGGCGCCTGGTACGTGGTCGAGTCCGAGCCGGGCGACGTCTACTACCCGGCTCCCGAACGGCTCTGGCGCGAGGTGCTGCGCCGACAGCGCAACGAGCTGGCGATGGTGGCCACCTATCCGGACGACCCTTCGCTCAACTGATGCGTGTGAGCTTCAGTACCCTTGGCCGTATGAGCACTCTCGAGCCCGAGCGCGGGACTGGTACGGGGACACTCGTAGAGCCCACGCCGCAGACTTCCCACGGCGACGGTGACCACGAGCGCTTCGCCCACTACGTCCAGAAGGACAAGATCATGGCGAGCGCCCTCGACGGTACGCCCGTCGTGGCGCTGTGCGGCAAGGTCTGGGTGCCCGGCCGCGACCCGAAGAAGTACCCCGTGTGTCCCATGTGCAAGGAGATCTACGAGTCCATGGGTGCCGGCGGGGACGACAAGGGCAAGGGCGGCGACAAGAAGTAGGCCGGTAGGCCGTGGGTCCGTAGCCGGGCAGCTCTGCTCGTCTGTTTCCGGGAGGTCCCCCGGGGTGTGCTTTGCGCGCCCCGGGGGCCTTCGTGTCAGGCCCCTCCCCGGACTCCTTCCGGCGTTTCTTCGGAGAGCAGGAATTCGGCCGGCAATTCTTCAACAGGCCTGGTCGCCAAGTCCCTCATCATCAGCGACACTTCGCCAGTCGACGCAAAGGACTGACGACGTGACTGCATTGACGGATCTGATTCCGGCGCCGCGCGCCGTCGAGGGACCCATGCGCTGCGAGGTGCTGTTCGACCCGGAAACGGCCCTGTGGGCCGCCCCGGGCACGGGCGCCACGGAGCGCTGGCTGCGCTCCACCGTGGGTGCGGCTCTCGGCCTGCCGTTTCCGTCCGGACCGGAGGACCGGCCCGGCTCCGTACGGCTGTACCTGGACGACGCGCTGGAGCCGGAGGCGTACCGGCTCTCCGTCGGCGCAGACCAGGGTGTCGAGATCCGGGGCGGCAGCGCGGCCGGCGTCTTCTGGGGTGCGCAGACACTGCGCCAACTCCTCGGCCCCGACGCATTCCGACGCGCCCCCGTACGCCCCGGAACCACCCTCGGAATCCCGCACCAGATCATCGAGGACGCCCCCCGATTCCGCTGGCGCGGCCTCATGCTCGATGTCGCCCGGCACTTCATGCCCAAGGAAGGCGTGCTGCGCTACCTGGACCTGATGGCGGCGCACAAACTCAACGTCTTCCACTTTCACCTGACGGACGATCAAGGATGGCGGATCGAGATCAGGCGGTACCCGAAGCTCACCGAGGTCGGTTCCTGGCGGGCGCGCACGAAATTCGGCCACCGGGCCTCGCCGTTGTGGGAGGAGAAGCCGCACGGTGGCTACTACACCCAGGACGACATCCGGGAGATCGTCGCCTACGCCGCCGAGCGGCATATCACCGTCGTCCCGGAAATCGACGTACCGGGACACTCGCAGGCCGCCATCGCCGCGTATCCGGAACTCGGCAACACCGACGTCATCGACACCACCGCCCTCACCGTCTGGGACACCTGGGGGATCAATCCGAACGTACTCGCCCCCACTGACAACACCCTGCGTTTTTACGAGGGGGTGTTCGAGGAAGTCCTGGAGCTGTTCCCCTCGGAGTTCATTCATGTCGGCGGCGACGAATGCCCGAAGGACCAGTGGAAGCAGTCGCCGGCCGCACAGGCGCGGATCAGGGAACTCGGGCTCGCCGACGAGGACGAGTTGCAGTCCTGGTTCGTCGGCCACTTCGACAAGTGGCTCTCCGCGCGCGGGCGCAGGCTCATCGGCTGGGACGAGATCCTGGAGGGTGGGCTCGCGGACGGGGCGGCCGTGTCGTCCTGGCGCGGCTACGCGGGCGGAGTCGCCGCCGCGCGGGCCGGTCACGACGTCGTCATGTGCCCCGAGCAGCAGGTGTACCTGGACCACCGCCAGTCCGCCGGCGCGGACGAACCCGTACCGATCGGCTATGTGCGCACCCTGGCGGACGTCTACCGGTTCGAGCCGGTCCCGCCGCAGCTCAGCGGGGAGCAGACGCGCCATGTCCTGGGCACGCAGGCCAACGTGTGGACCGAGGTGATGGAGGACCAGGGCCGGGTGGACTACCAGGTCTTCCCGAGGCTTGCGGCCTTCGCCGAGGTCGCCTGGAGTGCCCTGCCCGCCCCGGCGGAACGGGACTTCGAGGACTTCGAGCGGCGGATGGCCGTCCACTACCGGCGGCTCGACGCCCTGGGAGTCGCGTACCGGCCGCCCGCCGGACCGCAGCCCTGGCAGCGGCGTCCCGGCGTGCTCGGCCGACCGATCGACGGTCCGCCCCCGAACAAGTGATGGAAAAAGCGCCCAAGCGTCACCGAAGAGTGGCAATTCCAACGCACGGGTGACGAATGTCCGAATCGGACCATTTCCCCGGTGAGGTGGGCGAACGCCTCCTAGCGGACCCCCGCGTTCGGGTCCTGCGAAGATGTGCCAGAGTTGCCACGTCCGCCCTGTCAGCACGTACCGTACGGCAGCACAGGCGGGACCAGGTGGGGCAGCGGGAAGGGGCAAGCCGGTTTGACCACGCACGCACCGCAGGCGGCGCAGGCCGTCACGCTGCCCGCCACGCTGGACGAGGCAGTGGCGGCGCTCATCGCCATGCCCGCCGCAGTGCCCGTGGCCGGCGGCACCGATCTGATGACCGCCGTCAATTCGGGGCAGCTCAGGCCTGCCGCGCTGGTCGGCCTCGGCAAGATCAGCGAAATCCGCGGCTGGCAGTACCAGGACGGGCACGCCCTGCTCGGCGCGGGCCTCACCCACGCGCGTATGGGTCGCCCCGACTTCGCCGCGCTCATCCCGGCGCTCGCCGCCGCCGCGCGCGCCGCCGGTCCGCCGCACATCCGCAACGCCGGCACCCTGGGCGGCAACATCGCCACGGCCGCCCCCACCGGCGATGCGCTGCCGGTGCTGGCCGCCCTGGAGGCGACGCTGATCGTCGCGGGCCCGGGCGGGGCCCGCCGGGAGCTCCCGGTGTCGCACCTGCTGGCCGGCATGGAGATGCTGCGCGCCGGCGAACTCATCGGCTACGTGCGCGTGCCGCTGCTGCACGCGCCGCAGGTCTTCCTGAAGGCGACAGGCCGCACCGGCCCCGGGCGGGCCGTCGCGTCCGTCGCGCTCGTCCTCGACCCGGCCCGCCGCGGAGTCAGGTGCGCCGTCGGCGCCATAGCGCCGATGCCGCTCAGGCCCCTGGAAGCCGAGCAGTGGGTCGCGCAGCTCATCGACTGGGACAACAACCGCGCGATCGTCCCCGAGGCGCTGAACGCCTTCGGTGAGTACGTCGCCGCGGCCTGCATCCCCGACCCGGTCCCGGCCGAGGACGGCTCCGTGCAGCAGCTTCCGCCCGCCGTACTGCACCTGCGGCGCACCGTCGCCGCGCTGGCCCGACGAGCACTGGGGAGGGCGCTGTCGTGACCGACGACCAGCACGAAGGGGGCACGCCCCAGGGCGGCGGCCGCTGGGACCCGCTGCCCCAGGGCGACTACGACGACGGCGCCACCGCCTTCGTGAAACTCCCCGAGGGCGGCGTCGACGCGCTGCTGGCCGCCGCCGAGAGCCCGCTCGCCGCGCCCGGCCACGGCTATGTGCCCCCGCAGATAACGGTCACGCCCGCCACCACCGCCGGCACCGACCCCGCCGCCACCGGCACCTGGGCGATGCCCTCCGAAGGCGTGCAGTGGCCCGACCCGAACGCGGTGCCGCAGGACGCCTCCGGCCAGGATCAGTTCACGTACAACCCCCCGGCCACGGGCCAGTGGACCTTCGAGGACGCCAACGCCGCGGAGGCACCCGCGGCACCCGGCCACGACGTGACCGGGCAGTGGTCGATCCCCGTTGCGAACGGTGATCTTCCGGACGAATCGGGCGAGTTCACCACCTCGTCCCTCGTGGAGCAGTGGGGCGGCACACCACCGGCCACGCTTCCCGGGGGTGCAGCCGCGCCCTGGGCGACCGAGTCGGTGGGGCAGCCGTGGAGCCGGGAGCCGTCGCCGGACGCGGGGACGGAGCCGTCCGGACATGAGCACGGTGAGCCGGGGCCGTCCGGGGACCGGCGCCATGAGCCGGAACGGTCCGGTGCCGCCGCGCAGCAGCCCGATCCGGGGCACTCCGGGCACTCCCATCCGGGGCAGGCCGCGCCCTCCGCGTCCGCGTCGGCCGCGGGCGCCGAGGAGGCCGCTCAGGCCGCCCGTCCCGCCCAGCCGTACGCGGAGGCTCCGCCGCCCGCCCCTGTGGCCGGTGAGACGGTCGAGGACACCCCGGGTGCCCATGGGCCCGAGGAGGCCGCTGAGAGCCCCGCTGAGTCCTCCGCGCCGCCCGCACCGGCCGGAGGTGCAGGCACCGGGCCGGAGGGCGCCGAGCAGCCCGTGACGGACGCCGACGGCGAGACCACGGACGACGCCCCGGAGGAGGCCGGCGCACCGGCCGCCCCGTCCGCACACGAAGAGCACCCGCTCGCCTCGTACGTGCTGCGCGTCAACGGCACGGACCGCCCCGTCACCGAAGCGTGGATCGGCGAGTCGCTGCTCTACGTCCTGCGGGAGCGGCTCGGCCTCGCGGGCGCCAAGGACGGCTGCTCGCAGGGCGAGTGCGGGGCCTGCAACGTCCAGGTCGACGGCCGGCTCGTCGCCTCCTGCCTGGTGCCTGCGGTCACCGCGGCCGGCAGCGAGGTGCGCACCGTGGAGGGCCTGGCCGCCGACGGGCAGCCCTCGGACGTGCAGCGGGCGCTCGCCAGGTGCGGTGCGGTGCAGTGCGGTTTCTGCGTGCCGGGCATGGCGATGACCGTGCACGACCTCCTGGAGGGCAACCCGGCGCCGACCGAGCTGGAGACCCGCCAGGCGCTGTGCGGCAACCTGTGCCGCTGCTCCGGCTACCGGGCCGTCCTGGACGCCGTCAAGGACGTCGTCGCCGAACGCGAGGCGCACTCCGCGGCCGACGCGGCCGAACACGACGCCGACGAGGCACGTATCCCCCACCAGGCGGGGCCCGGGGCCGGCGGCGTCAACCCGTCGGCGTTCGAGTCCCCCGGGACACCCGGACCGCATGACCAGCCGTACGGACAGGGACAGGACGGAGGCCAGGCGTGAGTAACGAAGCCGCCACCGCGACCACCACCGCGGAGGCCGTCCCCGCCGCCGAGTCGATCCCGCACGGCCTCGGCGCCTCCCTGCCCGCGGCGGACGCCCGCGCGAAGACCGAGGGCACCTTCCCGTACGCGGCCGACCTGTGGGCCGAAGGCCTGCTGTGGGCGGCCGTGTTGCGCTCACCGCACCCGCACGCGCGCATCGTGTCCATCGACACCTCCCACGCGCGCGAGATGCCCGGCGTACGGGCCGTCGTCACGCACGAGGACGTGCCCGGCGCGCCGCTGCACGGCCGCGGCAGGTCCGACCGTCCGGTGTTCGCCTCCGAGGTCGTACGCCACCACGGTGAGCCCATCGCCGCCGTCGCCGCCGACCACCCGGACACCGCGCGGATGGCCGCTGCGGCCGTCATCGTCGAGTACGAGGTACTCGACCCGGTGACCGACCCCGAGCAGGCCTTCGAGGCCGAGCCGCTGCACCCCGACGGCAACCTGATCCGGCACATCCCGCTGCGCCACGGCGACCCGGAGGCGGCCGGCGAGGTCGTCGTCGAGGGCCTGTACCGCATCGGCCGCCAGGACCCGGCGCCCATCGGCGCCGAGGCGGGCCTCGCCGTGCCGCGCCCCGACGGCGGAGTGGAGCTGTACCTGGCGTCCACGGACCCGCACACCGACCGCGACACCGCTGCCGCCTGCTACGGCCTGGAACCGGAGCGCGTGAAGGTCGTCGTCACCGGCGTGCCCGGCGCCACCGCCGACCGCGAGGACCAGGGCTTCCAACTCCCGCTCGGCCTGTTGGCGTTGAAGACCGGCTGCCCGGTGAAACTGACCGCCACGCGCGAGGAGTCCTTCCTGGGCCACGCGCACCGGCATCCGACCCTGCTCAGGTACCGCCACCACGCGGACGCCGAGGGCAAGCTGGTGAAGGTCGAGGCGCAGATCCTGCTGGACGCGGGCGCATACGCCGACACCTCTTCGGACGCCCTCGCGGCCGCCGTCTCCTTCGCCTGCGGCCCGTACGTCGTTCCGAACGCCTTCATCGAGGGCTGGGCCGTGCGCACCAACAACCCGCCCTCCGGCCATGTGCGCGGCGAGGGCGCGATGCAGGTGGCCGCCGCCTACGAGGCGCAGATGGACAAGCTGGCGAAGAAGCTGGGCGTCGACCCGGCGGAGCTGCGCCTGCGCAACGTCATGGCGACGGGCGACGTACTCCCCACGGGCCAGACGGTGACGTGCCCGGCTCCCGTCGCGGAACTCCTCCAGGCCGTACGGGACTTCCCCCTGCCGGCCCTGCCCAAGGACACGCCCGAGGACGAGTGGCTGCTGCCCGGCGGCCCCGAGGGCGCGGGCGAACCGGGCGCGGTGCGCCGCGGCGTCGGATACGGCCTCGGCATGGTGCACATGCTCGGCGCGGAGGGCGCCGACGAGGTCTCCACGGCGACGGTGAAGGTCCAGGACGGCGTGGCGACGGTGCTCTGTGCGGCCGTCGAGACCGGCCAGGGCTTCAGCACGCTCGCACGTCAGATCGTCCAGGAGACGCTGGGCATCGACGAGGTGCACGTGGCCCCCGTGGACACCGACCAGCCGCCGGCCGGCGCGGGCTGCCGCGGCCGCCACACATGGGTGTCGGGCGGTGCGGTGGAGCGGGCGGCGAAGATGGTCCGCACGCAGCTGCTGCAGCCGCTGGCGCACAAGTTCGGCATGTCCACGGAGCTGCTCCAGATCACCGACGGCAAGATCACGTCGTACGACGGAGTCCTGTCGACCACCGTCACCGAGGCGATGGACGGCAAGGAACTGTGGGCGACCGCGCAGTGCCGCCCGCACCCGACCGAACCGCTCGACGCGACCGGCCAGGGCGACGCCTTCGTCGGGCTCGCCTTCTGCGCGATCCGCGCCGTGGTCGACGTCGACATCGAGCTCGGTTCCGTACGGGTGGTGGAGCTGGCGGTCGCCCAGGACGTCGGCCGGGTGCTGAACCCGGCGCAGCTCGCGGCCCGTATCGAGGCGGGCGTCACCCAGGGCGTGGGCATCGCCCTCACGGAGAACCTGCGCACCCCGCGCGGAGTGATACGGCATCCCGACCTCACCGGGTACGCCCTGCCGACCGCCCTGGACGCCCCCGACATCCGGATCGTCAAGCTGGTCGAGGAACGCGACGTGGTCGCTCCCTTCGGCGCGAAGGCGGCCAGTGCGGTGCCGGTCGTGGCGTCGCCGGCGGCGATCGCGTCGGCCGTGCGCGCCGCGACGGGCCGCCCGGTGAACCGACTGCCGATCCGCCCGCAGGCGGCGGTGGTGACGGGCCAGTGAGCCACAGCCGCTGATTCTCCGACGGACGTTGTTCGCTCGCTGTTTGCGCAGGTCGGAGCGATTGTCAGTGGTGCCGCGTAGTGTTCTGGGCAGTGGGGACGGCCGGTGCCGCGAGGCACGGACGACCGGCGTCACCCTGGGGACAACCATGCGCGGGGGAACCATGAGCACGATCGATGCCGCTCCGGCAGTGATCACCTTGACGGAGGACGAGCTGGATCCGTACGTCACGCATGCGCCGACGCGCCGCTGGCTGATGGATCCCGGACTGCCGGGCGACAGCGGGCTGTTGACGTTCGACGCGCTGCGCAGCGACGGCCTGCGTACGGTGGCGGACTCGACGGGCGACCCCGACCGCCTGGCGGCCCAGCTGCGCGAACAGCTGGTCATAGGTGGACTCCTGGCCTCCGAGGGCCTGGAGGGCGAGTCGGTCCTGCTCGACGGCGCGACGGGCGAGGTCTCGACGACGTACTTCTTCCCCGACCGCCCCGACCTGATGGACACCCGCCCGCTCGCACCGTCGCTGCGGACGTTGGTGCGGTTCGCGTCGACGACGGAGGAACTGGCCCAGCTGCGCGGCCAGTTCGCCGCCTACGCGGGCCGCTTCGGGCCGAAGGCGGTGGCGGAGGCGTCACGGCAACTGCTGGCGGTGTTCGAGGAGGAGACGGGCCCGAACGGTGAAGTGCCCCCGTTCTGGCGGATGGCGGCACTGATCCGCCCCCTCGCCCTGGTGGCGGGCCCGGGTACGGCATCCGGCCTCACCCTCGACCTGCCGTCCCGCCTGCTGGACCAGGAGTTCGGTCCGGGCCGGGTCGCCCGCTTCGAGGACGTCGACTTCCCCGCCACACTCACCCACGAACCGACCCGCCGCTTCCTGCGCGAGACGGGCCTGCCCGAGGACGGCTTCCTCTTCTCCCTGGACACGGACGTCCCGCTGCCGACCCTGACCGAGTACTACGCGGACGAGCGCCCCGGCGACTACCCGACCGAGCAACTCCCCGCACGCGCCGACCACCTGATACGTCTCGGATACCTCATCGAGGACAACAGCCTGGTCGTCGACGGCGCGACGGGCGAGGTGCTGAACTGGAGCGAGCCCGACGCGAGGCTGTACGCCCTCAACACGGACGTCTCCACGCTGGCCTTCACCCTCTGGCTGCTGCACCGGGAGAAGGCGATCGACGAGGAGTCGGACCACGCGCTCACGACCCACGCCTACGACCAGCTGGCGGCGACGATGATCCAGGTCCTGAGAACCGTCGACCCGACGGGCACGACACCCTCCTCGCCCTGGCACTACTGGACGGAACTGTTCCAGGACGAGGCGGGCGGGGTGCTGTGACATGGCTGGCGTGGAGGCCGTGATCGGAATCGAACCGACGTAACTCGCTTTGCAGGCGAGCCCCTCAACCACTCGGGCACACGGCCGTGTGATTCGAAGGTAGGGCGGGCCGACGGGGGCCTCAAGGAAAGCCGGGGCGCTGCAATGGGACTGCCATACGGCGTTCATGAAAGCTCAGGAAGGGGCCGCGGGCCTACGACCATGGGCTGAGACCAGTACCGTCTCCCGACAGGGGTCACACCAGGTTGTGCCCCTTACGCTGGCGTACAT
Organism: Streptomyces sp. NPDC127197; assembly: GCF_042672405.1. Lineage (NCBI taxonomy): Bacteria > Bacillati > Actinomycetota > Actinomycetes > Kitasatosporales > Streptomycetaceae > Streptomyces > Streptomyces sp. NPDC127197. Next base: position 103,639 of record NZ_JBHXVG010000015.1, read on the forward strand.
GGCTGCCCTGGACCCCCGCGACACCGACGTCGCAGACACCCGCACCGTCCCGTCGGAATCCGACAGCGACAGTGTGTTGAGCCGGTCCTACCGGGCGCTCAGCATCGGGATCGTCTCCGTGGTGCTGCTGATCGCCTTCGAGGCGACAGCGGTCGGGACCGCGATGCCGGTCGCGGCGCGGGAGCTGGACGGTGTGTCGCTGTACGCGTTCGCGTTCTCGGGCTACTTCACGACCAGCCTGTTCGGGATGGTGCTCGCCGGTCAGTGGTCGGACCGGCGCGGCCCGCTCGGCGCGCTGACCACGGGTATCGCGGCGTTCGCCGCGGGGCTGCTGCTGTCCGGGACCGCGGCTGCGATGTGGCCGTTCATTCTCGGGCGGGCGGTGCAGGGGCTCGGCGGCGGGCTGGTGATCGTCGCGCTGTACGTCGTCGTGGGCCGCGCCTACCCGGAGCGGCTGCGGCCGGCGATCATGGCGGCGTTCGCGGCGGCCTGGGTCGTGCCGTCGATCGTGGGACCGCTCGCCTCGGGGACGGTGACCGAACACCTCGGCTGGCGTTGGGTGTTCGTCGGGATCCCGGTGCTCGTCGTCCTTCCGCTGGCGCTCGCGCTGCCGCAGATACGGCGCCGGGCGTCCGGGGCCGTCGACGACTCGGCGGACGGCGCCTCCTTCGACCGCCGCCGGATCCGGCTCGCCCTCGGCATCTCCCTGGGCGCCGGGCTGCTGCAGTACGCCGCGCAGGATCTGCGGCCCCTCTCCCTCGTCCCCGGCATCGCGGGTGCGGCGCTGCTCGTCCCGGCGGTGCTCGGGCTGCTCCCGCGCGGCACCTACCGGGCGGCACGCGGACTGCCCTCCGTGGTGCTGCTGCGCGGTGTCGCCGCCGGGTCCTTCATCGCCGCGGAGTCGTTCGTGCCGCTGATGCTGGTCACCCAGCGGGGGCTGTCGCCGACGCTCGCCGGTTTCTCGCTGGCGGCGGGCGGGGCGACGTGGGCGCTGGGTTCGTGGGTGCAGTCCCGGCCCCGGCTGGAGCCGTACCGGGAGCGGCTGATGACGCTCGGGATGGTGCTGGTCGCCGCGGCGATCGCCACCGCGCCGAGCGTCCTGATCGACTCGGTGCCTGCCTGGACCGTGGCCGTCGCCTGGGGCTTCGGCTGCTTCGGGATGGGCCTGGTGATCTCCTCCACCAGCGTCCTGCTGCTCCACCTCTCCGCCCCCGAGGAGGCCGGCACCAACTCCGCCGCCCTCCAGATCTCCGACGGTCTGTCCAACGTGGTCCTCCTCTCGGCAGGCGGCGCGGCCTTCGCGGCCCTGGGCGGCGGCACCGTGAGCCACACGGCAACGGAGGCGTCCGGTTCGCATCCGGCGGCCTTCGCGGCGGTGTTCCTGCCGATGGCGGGGGTGGCGCTGGTGGGGGCTTGGGTGACCACGCGGTTGCGGAAGCGGTAAGCCGTAAACCGATCGCCGCTGCGTGACCGTGGCCCCGGTCCTCCTCGCATGCAAGAGCTCACTCTCGGTCTCGTTCGCGGGACGGCTGCGGGAGTTGTGATGTGGATCCCACCCACGGGCGACCCGGCCTCGTCCGCGCGTTGACACGGTCGGCCCGCCGGTAGGGTGGCCCGGTTGTCCTACGCAGCCGAGCCGCCCGACCCACCCCCCGGAGACCGTGACTACCACCGCCGCTTCCTCCTCGTCCTCCCATCACCTCTCGCCCGCGTTCCCCGGCCGCGCCCCCTGGGGTACCGCCAGCAAGCTGCGTGCCTGGCAGCAGGGTGCGATGGAGAAGTACATCCAGGAGCAGCCGCGTGACTTCCTCGCGGTCGCCACGCCCGGCGCCGGTAAGACGACCTTCGCGCTGACGCTGGCGTCCTGGCTGCTGCACCACCATGTCGTGCAGCAGGTCACCGTGGTCGCGCCCACCGAGCATCTGAAGAAGCAGTGGGCGGAGGCCGCGGCGCGCATAGGGATCAAGCTCGACCCCGAGTACAGCGCCGGTCCGCTCGGCAAGGAGTACCACGGCGTCGCCGTCACGTACGCGGGTGTCGGCGTGCGGCCCATGCTGCACCGCAACCGCGTCGAGCAGCGCAAGACCCTCGTCATCCTCGACGAGATCCATCACGCCGGTGACAGCAAGTCCTGGGGTGAGGCCTGTCTCGAGGCCTTCGAGCCCGCGACCCGCCGGCTCGCGCTCACTGGTACGCCCTTCCGGTCCGACACCAACCCCATCCCCTTCGTGACGTACGAGGAGGGGAACGACGGGATCCGGCGGTCGGCCGCCGACTACACCTACGGGTACGGCAACGCGCTCGCCGACCACGTCGTGCGGCCCGTCATCTTCCTCTCCTACAGCGGCAACATGCGCTGGCGGACCAAGGCCGGCGACGAGATCGAGGCCCGGCTCGGCGAGCCCATGACCAAGGACGCGATCAGCCAGGCCTGGCGTACCGCGCTCGACCCGCGCGGCGAATGGATGCCCGCCGTGCTGCGCGCCGCCGACCAGCGGCTGACCGAGGTCAGGAAGGCCATCCCGGACGCGGGCGCGCTCGTCATCGCCTCCGACCAGGACTCGGCACGCGCCTACGCCAAGCTCATCCGGGACATCACTGGCAACAAGGCCACCCTCGTCCTGTCCGACGACGCCGGCGCCTCCGACCGGATCGACGAGTTCAGCAACAACACCGACCGCTGGATGGTCGCGGTGCGGATGGTGTCCGAGGGCGTCGACGTGCCGAGGCTCGCGGTCGGGGTGTACGCCACCACCATCTCGACGCCGCTCTTCTTCGCACAGGCCGTCGGGCGTTTCGTACGGTCCCGCAGGCGTGGCGAGACCGCGTCCGTGTTCCTGCCGACCGTGCCCGACCTGCTCTCCTTCGCCAACGAGATGGAGCGCGAGCGCGACCACGTCCTCGACAAGCCGAAGAAGGACGGCGAGGAGGACCCGTACGCCGAGGAGGAGAAGCTCCTCCGGGAGGCCGAGAAGCAGCAGGACGAGGACACCGGTGAGCAGGACATGCTCCCCTTCGAGGCCCTCGAGTCGGATGCGGTCTTCGACCGGGTCATGTACAACGGCGCCGAGTTCGGCATGCAGGCCCACCCGGGGAGCGAGGAGGAGCAGGACTACCTGGGCATCCCCGGACTGCTGGAGCCCGAGCAGGTGCAGCTGCTGCTGCAGAAGCGGCAGGCCCGGCAGATCGCACACAGCCGAAAGAAGCCCGACACCGAGGCCGACCTGCTGGAACTGCCCGCCGAGCGGCGGCCGGTGGTCTCGCACAAGGAACTGATGGAGCTGCGCCGGCAGCTCAACACCATGGTCGGCGCGTACGTCCACCAGAGCGGCAAGCCGCACGGCGTCATCCACACCGAACTGCGCCGGGTCTGCGGTGGACCGCCGAGCGCGGAGGCCACGGCGGGACAACTGCGGCAGCGGATCGCCAAGGTGCAGGAGTGGGCCACCCGGATGAGGTGACGCTGGGCGCTGTGCCTGAGCTGGTCTTTTCGGGGGGCACCTGTCGCGCTTCGGCTGCGGGGCGTCTGTGGCTGGTCGCGCAGTTCCCCGCGCCCCTTGGGGCGTACATATCGCTGCAAATCAAAACAGTCCGTACCGGCCACTGCCCGGATTCTGGACGGAGCCTTCCGCTCAGCGAACCCCCTTCGCTACTGTCCCGCTACGCATACGCCCCGTGGCAGCGCCGCCGCGGAGCGCAGCCGTGAAGCGACTGGGTCCGGACCACCGGCCGGGCCGTCAGCCGATCGGCAGCCTCTGAAGCGCGTCGCTGACGGGACTCGGCGACGCATCCGCCGCGAGGGGGCTGTCGACCTCACCACCAAAGGAGTGGGCGTCGTGACCGCGGAGACCTCTCAGACGCTCGACCGGGGACTGCGCGTCCTCAAACTGCTGGCCGACACCGACCACGGGCTGACCGTCACCGAACTGTCCACCAAGCTGGGCGTGAACCGGACCGTGGTGTACCGGCTGCTCGCCACGCTGGAGCAGCATGCGCTCGTACGACGTGACCTGGGCGGACGTGCCCGGGTCGGGCTGGGTGTGCTGGGGCTCGGGCGCCAGGTGCATCCGCTGGTACGGGAGGCCGCGCTGCCGGCGCTGCGGTCGCTGGCCGAGGACATCGGTGCGACCGCGCATCTGACGCTGGTGGACGGGGCCGAGGCGCTCGCCGTCGCCGTCGTCGAACCGACCTGGACGGACTATCACGTGGCCTACCGGGCGGGCTTCCGGCATCCGCTGGAACGTGGCGCCGCCGGCAAGGCGATCCTCTCCGCCCGGCAGCGGCCGGCCGGTGAACCCGGGTACACCCTGACACAGGGGGAGTTGGAGGCAGGGGCCTGTGGGGCCGCCGCACCGTTGGTCGGGGTCACCGGGGTCGAGGGCAGCGTCGGGGTCGTGATGCTGGCGGACGCGGTGCCGGAGCGGGTCGGCCCGCGGGTCGTGGACGCGGCACGGGAGGTCGCGGAGGCGCTGCGCTGACCGGCGTGATCCGAACCGGGGGCGGCTCGAACACGCCGTCGCGTTAGATTGACCTCGTGCTCTCTCGTCTCACACGCTCCCAGGCTCTCGCCGTCTGCGCTCTGCCCGTCGTGGGCCTGATCACCACGGCGGTGTTCGCCCCGCTGCCGTTCTCGGTGGCGCAGCCCGGGATGACGGCGAACGTCCTCGGCGAGAACCAGGGCACGCCGGTGATCACGATCTCCGGCGCCCCCACCCGGGACACGAGCGGGCAGCTGCGGATGACGACGATCGAGGCGACCAACCCGGACGCGCACATCTCGCTCGCCAAGGTGATCGACGCGTGGTGGCGTACCGACCAGGCCGTCATGCCGCGCGACGCGGTCTATCCGAGCGGTGACAGCGTCAAGGAGATCGAGCGGCACAACGAGGCGCAGATGCGTCAGTCCCAGGACGAGGCGACCCAGGCCGCGCTGTCCTACCTGGACCGGGGCGACGAGAAGATCAAGGTCGACCTCGAACTCGCCGACGTCGGCGGCCCCAGCGCCGGCCTGCTGTTCTCCCTGGGCATCGTCGACAAGCTCGACGGCGACGGCAGCGGCGGCGACCTCACGGGCGGCCGCACCATCGCCGGTACGGGCACGATCGACGCCGACGGCACGATCGGCGCGGTGGGCGGCGTGGCCCTGAAGACGCAGGCCGCACGGCGGGACGGGGCGACGGTGTTCCTGGTGCCACGGGCCGAGTGCGCCGACGCCGAGTCGGAACTGCCGAAGGGGCTGCGGCTGATTCCGGTGACCACGCTGAAGGGCGCGGTGGAGTCCCTGGTGAACCTGGAGAAGGGAACCGGCTCGGTGCCGAGTTGCTAGGGCGAGCACGGCTCACCCCTCCTTGACGAATCCCTCCTCCACCAACCAGTCCAGCGCCACCTGGTGCGGATCCTCCCCGTCGACGTCCACCTTCGCGTTGAGCGTCTGTGCCACGGAGTTGTTCAGCTTCTTCGTGATGGGGTCGAGGATCTGTGTGATCGCCGGCCACTCCTTCAGTGTCCTGGTGTTGATCACGGGCGCCGCGTTGTAGTTGGGGAAGAACTTCTGGTCGTCCTCCATCACCACCAGGTTCATGGACTTGATGCGCCCGTCGGTGGTGAACACCTCCCCGAAGGTGCAACTCCCCTTCGCCGCCTGGGTGTAGATGATCCCGGTGTCCATCTGGGTGATGCGGGCCGGCGGGATGTTCATGCCGTACGCCTTCTGCATCCCCGGCAGCCCGTCCGCCCGGTTGGCGAACTCGCCCTCCACGCACAGCGTCACGGCCGAGGGATTCGACCTGGACAGGGCGGCCACGTCGGAGAGGGTCCTCGTGCCGTACTTCTTGAAGTTGGCCTGGTTCATCGCCAGGGCGTAGGTGTTGTTGAGGGACGCCGGCGGCAGCCAGGTCAGGCCGTTCCTCAGGTCCGCGTCGTGCACCGCCTGCCACTGCTGCCGGGGGTCGGTGATGGGCTCGCTGTTGCCCATGTACGTGATCCAGGCGGTGCCGGTGTACTCGTAGACGCCGTCCGCGTCACCGCTCTTGACCGCCTCGCGGGAGCCCACGGAGCCCTGGATGCCGGTGCGGTCCAGGACGTTCGCGCCGGCCGCCTCGAAGGCGATGCCCATGATCGCGCCGAGGATGAGCTGCTCGGTGAACTCCTTCGACGTCACGGTCAGATCGGCGCCCCTGAGCGGCTCACCCCGTCCGATCGAGCCCGGCTGCACGTCGTCCACCATCGGCGAACCGCTCGTCAGGCCACAGCCGGAGACGGCCACCAGCAGCCCCGCCAGCAGCAGACACCCGCGCCTCATCGCCCCACCTCCAACCCCTGCGGCCGCAACAGCAGTTCCGCCAGCGAGGCCATCCAGTCCACCAGCAGGGCCAGCGAGACGGTGAGGATCGAGCCCAGCACCAGCACCGGCATCCGCTGGCTGGTGATGCCGGTGGTGATCAGCACGCCCAGTCCGCCGCCTCCGCCGAAGGTCGCCAGGGTCGCCGTACCGACGTTCAGGACCAGCGCCGTACGGACGCCGGCCAGGATCAGCGGGACCGCCAGGGGGAGTTCGACCTTCGTCAGCACTCCCGTCGGGGACATGCCGATGCCCCGCGCGGCCTCCAGCAGGCTCGGGTCGGTGGCCTTCAGTCCGGCGATGGTGTTCGACAGCACCGGCAGCACGGCGTAGATGATGATGCCGATCAGGGCCGCCCTCCGGCCGATGCCCAGCCAGATCACCAGCAGGGCGAGCAGGCCGATCGCCGGGGTCGCCTGGCCCATGTTGGCGATCGCCATGGCCGCCGGGGTCGCCCTGCGGAAGGCCTTGCGGGTGAGCAGGATGCCCAGCGGGATCGCGATGATCAGCACGAAGAACGTGGAGATCACGGTCAGTTCGATGTGCTGCCACAGCGCCTTGGACACCCGGCCGCCGGACAGCGCGTTCTCGGAGATCGTGTCCAGGTCGGCCTGTGCGAACCACAGCCAGGTCCCGAGCAGCAGCGCCACCAGGAACGCGGGCAGGACGGTCAGCTTCTGCCAGCTGATCCGGGGGCCCGTCGGACTCGGCGGGGGAGGCGGCTCCTCGTCGGCCAGGAGCTCGCCCTCCTCCAGGTAGGGGTGGCCCTCGACGTCGTGCTCGCCCGCCGGCCGGTTCTGGTCCGAAGAGGTGGTCACGCCTTCGCCTCCCCTCCGTTGCCCTCCTGCTCGGCATGCGTCTGGGCGGCCCTCGCCTCCTCCAGGTCGTGCTGGTGCGCCATGGCCTCCAGCCGGTCGGCCTCCAGCAGCTCGTGCACGGAGTTGATGAGCGTCTCCATGTCGACGACGCCGGTGTACTCGCCGCGCCGCCCGGTCACCGCCACCCGCCCGGCGCTGTCCGTGAGCACCGCCTCCAGCGCGTCCCGCAGCGTGGCGTCCCGGGTCACCGTGTCGTACACGAGCGTGCCCGCGCGCGCCAGCGAGCCCTTGGCCCGCATCAGGTCGCCACGCCTGAGCCACTTGTACGGGCGGCCCCGCTTGTCCAGCAGGAGGATCTCGTTGGTGCCGCTGGAGCGGAGCAGGTTGAAGATGGACTGAAGCGGGTCGTCGACGGTCACCGTCGGGTAGTCGGTGATCTCCACATCCCGTACGCGGGTCAGGTTCAGCCGTTTCAGCGCCGCCCCGGCGCCGACGAAGCCGGAGACGAAGTCGTCCGCCGGGTTGGTGAGGATCGCCTCCGGGGTGTCGAACTGCGCGATGTGCGAACGCTCGCGCAGCACCGCGATCCGGTCGCCGAGCTTGATCGCCTCGTCGAAGTCGTGCGTGACGAACACGATCGTCTTGTGCAGCTCGCGCTGGAGCCGGATCAGCTCGTCCTGGAGGTGGTCCCGGGTGATCGGGTCCACCGCGCCGAACGGCTCGTCCATCAGCAGCACCGGCGGATCGGCGGCCAGCGCCCGGGCCACGCCCACCCGCTGTTGCTGGCCGCCGGACAGCTGGCGGGGATAGCGGCCGTGGAACTCGCGCGGGTCGAGCCCGACCAGGTCGAGCATCTCCTCGACCCGCTCCCGGATCCGCGTCTTGGACCAGCCGATCATCTTCGGGACGAGCGCGATGTTCTGCGCCACCGTCATGTGCGGGAACAGGCCGGACGCCTGGATCGCGTACCCCACATGGCGGCGCAGCTTGACCGGATCCATGCGGGTCACGTCTTCCTCGTTGATCCGGATGCGACCGCTGCTCGGCTCGATCAACCTGTTGATCATCTTGAGCGTGGTTGATTTTCCGCATCCGGACGGACCGACGAAGATGACGGTCTCGCCCGCATTGATGTGCATGCTGACGTTGTCGACAGCGGGGGCCGGGTTGCCCGGGTAGCGCTTGCTGAGGTTCTCCAGCTCGATCGCGGCCCCCCTGGCGGACGTCTCAGGCACGGATCCCCCTGGGGATGGTCAGCCGTCCGATGAGGACGTACACGGCGTCGAACAGCAGGGCCAGGATGATGATCGCGAGCGTGCCGGCGAGCACCTGGTTGAGCGCGTTCTTGCTGCCCAGGGACGCCAGACCGCGGAAGATCAGATTGCCGAGGCCGGGGCCGGAGGCGTACGCCGCGATGGCCGCGATGCCCATCAGCATCTGCGTCGAGACCCGGATGCCGGTCAGGATCGGCGGCCAGGCGAGCGGCAGTTCGATCCGCACCAGGCGCATCGGCCGGGACATCCCGATGCCCGTGGCCGCGTCCACCAGCGTGGGGTCCACGCCGCGCAGCCCCACGATCGCGTTCCGCACGATCGGCAGCAGCCCGTACAACGTCAGTGCGATCACCGTCGGCGGTACGCCGAGCCCCACGACCGGGATCAGCAGACCGATCATCGCCAGCGACGGAATGGTCAGGATGGTGGAGGTGGCCAGGGTGGCGAGGTTGCCCGCCCACTCCGACCGGTAGGTGACGACGCCGATCAGCACGCCCAGCAGAGTCGCCACGACCATGCACTGGAAGACGGCGCTGGCGTGTTGGTAGGCGTCGGTGAGCAGCTGCTGGTGGCGGCTGCCGAGGTACTCCCAGAAGTTCACCCGCCATCACCCCACAGCCTTGCTCACTCCCACCGGTCGCGGTGGCTCACTCCTGAAGCGCCGCCTGCTCCACCAGCGGGATGATCCGCAGCGGAACGGGGTTCTCCATCACGATCGCCGTGGCGGCCCGGACGATGCCATCAAAACCGACGACCCGGTCGATCACACGTTGAAGGTCGGCGTTGGAGCGGGCCACCAGCCGGCACAGCATGTCGCCGCTGCCGGTGGTGGTGTGCAGCTCCAGTACCTCCGGTACGGTCGCCAAATGGGCCCGTACGTCGGGCCCTTGGCCCTGCCGGATCTGCAGGGTGGCGAAGGCGGTGACCGGGTAGCCGAGGGCCGCCGGGTCCACCTGCGGGCCGAATCCGCGGATGACGCCATTCGACTGAAGCCGGTCCAGCCGCGCCTGCACCGTGCCGCGCGCGACGCCGAGCCGCCGCGACATCTCCAGTACGCCGATCCGCGGCTCACGGGCCAGCAGCACGATGATGCGGCCGTCCAGATGATCGATTGCCACAGCGGGCCTCCCAGCTGGTCATCCTGTACACAACGCTCGCCGATACGGGCATCCCACTGGTCACATTGCCCAGCGAGAACGCAAACTATTGCGCACCTTGCGGGGCCGGAGAGACGCTGCGGCTATGACGCAGACCACACACCACACTCCCGACACCGCACGGCAGGCCGACCCCTTCCCGGTCAAGGGAATGGACGCGGTCGTGTTCGCCGTGGGCAACGCCAAGCAGGCGGCGCACTACTACTCCACCGCCTTCGGCATGCGCCTGGTCGCCTACTCCGGACCGGAGAACGGCAGCCGCGAGACCGCGAGCTACGTGCTCGAGAACGGCTCCGCCCGCTTCGTGTTCACCTCGGTGATCAAGCCCGCCACCACCTGGGGCCACTTCCTCGCCGAGCACGTGGCCGAGCACGGCGACGGCGTCATCGACCTCGCCATCGAGGTGCCCGACGCACGCGCCGCGTACGCCTACGCCGTCGAGCACGGGGCCCGGTCGGTCGCCGAGCCGTACGAGCTGAAGGACGAGCACGGCACGGTGGTCCTCGCCGCGATCGCCACGTACGGCCAGACCCGCCACACCCTGGTCGAACGCTCCGGCTACGACGGCCCCTACCTCCCCGGCTTCGTCGCCGCCGCGCCCATCGTCGAAGCGCCCGCCCAGCGCACCTTCCAGGCCATCGACCACTGCGTCGGCAACGTCGAGCTCGGCCGGATGAACGAGTGGGTCGGCTTCTACAACAAGGTCATGGGCTTCACGAACATGAAGGAGTTCGTGGGCGACGACATCGCCACCGAGTACAGCGCGCTGATGTCCAAGGTGGTGGCCGACGGCACACTCAAGGTCAAGTTCCCGATCAACGAGCCCGCCATCGCCAAGAAGAAGTCCCAGATCGACGAGTACCTGGAGTTCTACGGCGGCGCGGGCGTCCAGCACATCGCGCTCAACACCAATGACATCGTCCAGACGGTACGGACGATGCGGGCGGCCGGTGTGCAGTTCCTGGACACGCCCGACTCGTACTACGACACCCTGGGGGAGTGGGTCGGCGAGACCCGCGTCCCCGTCGACACCCTGCGCGAGCTGAAGATCCTCGCGGACCGTGACGAGGACGGCTACCTGCTCCAGATCTTCACCAAGCCGGTCCAGGACCGCCCGACCGTCTTCTTCGAGATCATCGAACGCCACGGCTCGATGGGCTTCGGCAAGGGCAACTTCAAGGCGCTGTTCGAGGCGATCGAGCGGGAGCAGGAAAGGCGCGGCAACCTCTGAGCGCTCCCGACGAGGGCAGCGGTGGAGTCCGGTACCGCCGGACTCCGCTCACCCCCCTACGCGTCGTCCGGCTCACCCAACTCCCCCAGCGCCGCCTCTGCCACGGGCACGTGCAGCGGCGAGAAGTACGGGTTGATCCGCAGCGCCTCCCGCAGATGCCGCCGCGCGGGCCCGTCCAGCCCCAGCTCCTTCTCGATCATCCCCCGGTGGTACGAGTACAGCGCACTGCGCACCTCACCCCCGTGCTCCCTGTTCGTCGCCCGCTCCGCGAACCACAGCGCCTCCTCGTGCTCGCCCGCCCGGTGCAGCGCCCACCCCAGCGCGTCGGCCACCGCGAGCCCGGGCTGGCGCCGCCACTCGGCCCGCAGCCGCTCCACCGCCGCCTCGGGATCACCGTGGTCCGCCTCGAACCGCCCGAGCATCAGCTCCTCGTCGACCCCGCCCTCGGCGGCGCTGTGCACCTGCGACCGCAGCCGCTCGAACTGCACCCCCGCCGCCTCCTGCAGCCCCAGCGACTCGTACAGCTCGCCCAGCTCCAGGGCGTAACCCGGCGACGGCTGCTTGTCGAGCGCCACCCGGTACGCGCTCAGCGCCTGAGCCGTCCGCCCCAGCGCCGCCAGCACCCGCCCCTGCCCGGCCTGCGCGGCCCGCTGGTCGGGATCGAGCCGCACCGCCTCCTCGAAGTACCGCAGCGCCACCTTGAGGTCCCCGCGTTCCCAGGCGAGCTGCCCGGCCCGCTCCAGCCACGCCGCCCGCTCGGCCGGAGAGGCGGCGGCCGCCGCCGCGTCGGACAGGGTCGCCGCCGCGTCCTCACGCCAGCCACGGTCCCAGTACACGCCGGCCGCCCGGGCCATGACCGCGGGACCGGAGTGCAGTTCCTGGAGCCGTTCGAGGGTCCGCCGGCTCGCCTTGTAGTCGCCGAGGCCCGTGTAGGCGTCGATCAGCTGCGGATACGTCGTCCACCGCTTGGGGTCCGCCTTCAGCGCGTCCTGCGCCCACTTCCGCGCGGTCCGGAAGTCACGGCGGGCGTTGGCCAGCGCCGCCATGCCGTTCAGCGCGTCGACGTTGCCGCGCGGCCGCACCTTCAGGGACATCCGCAGCGCCTGCTCGGCCTTCGGGTAGTTCGTGGCGTCGGCGGTCCGCCGCCCCTGCTGGACGTACGCCGCGCCCAGCACCGCCCACGACCGGGCGTCCGCGGGCCGCGCCCGCAGCCGGGCCTCGCGGTCGCCGATCAGCGCCTCCAGGTCGTCCAGCGCGGCCGGCACCCCGTTCGCGACCGCGGTCATCGCCGGTACGGCCGGACGCGGCGCGGGCCGCTGCGGGCGGTTCGGCCGGTCGGGCCGCAGCACCAGCACCCCGGCGACGAAGAGGCACCCCACGAGCGAGCCGATCACGACACCCGCGAGGAGCCGGGAACGGCGCCGCGGGCCACGCCGTCCCGCCCGTTTCCGACCCTGGTCCCGCTCCTGCTTCTTCCGGGTCCCCTCGGTCTCCATGACGGTGTTCATGCCGCACACTGTGCGCCAGTACGACGACCGGGTCCCGGCACGCCCAGGGTGCCGCCGACGGGGTTCACACCGATGGCCCCGGGTGACACGCTGTGATCATGAGCCGTATCCAAGCCCCTCCCGACGAAGTGCAGGGCAACCTCACGGACCGGTTGCTGGCGGGCCTGCCGGCCGAGGCCGTCTTGACCGACCCCGACGTCACCGCCTCCTACGCCAACGACATGGCGAGCTTCTGCCCGGCCGGCGCCCCGGCCGTGGTCGTGCTGCCGCGCACCGTCGAACAGGTCCAGCACGTCATGCGCACCGCCACCGAGCTGCGCGTCCCGGTCGTTCCGCAGGGCGCCCGCACCGGACTGTCCGGCGGGGCCAACGCCTCCGACGGCTGCATCGTGCTGTCCCTGACGAAGATGGACCGGATCATCGAGATCAACCCGGTCGACCGCATCGCCGTCGTCGAACCCGGCGTCATCAACGCTGCCCTGTCCCGCGCGGTGGGCGAGCACGGCCTGTACTACCCTCCCGACCCCTCCAGCTGGGAGATGTGCACCATCGGCGGCAACATCGGCACCGCCTCGGGCGGCCTGTGCTGCGTGAAGTACGGGGTGACCGCCGAGTACGTCCTCGGACTCGACGTCGTCCTGGCCGACGGACGGCTGATGTCCACCGGCCGGCGCACCGCGAAGGGCGTCGCCGGTTACGACCTCACACGCCTGTTCGTGGGCTCCGAGGGCTCGCTCGGCATCGTCGTACGGGCGATCCTGGCGCTGAAGCCGCAGCCGCCCCAGCAGCTGGTGCTGGCCGCCGAGTTCGCCTCCGGAGCCGCCGCCTGCGACGCCGTGTGCCGGATCATGGCCGGCGGGCACGTGCCGTCCCTCCTCGAACTGATGGACCGTACGACGGTCAAGGCCGTCAACGACATGGCGCACATGGGCCTGCCGGAGACCACCGAGGCCCTCCTCCTCGCCGCCTTCGACACCCCCGACCCGGCCGCCGACCTCGCCGCCGTCGGCGCGCTGTGCGAGGCCGCTGGCGCCACCGAGGTCGTCCCGGCCGACGACGCGGCCGAGTCCGAACTGCTGCTCAAGGCACGGCGGTTGTCGCTCACCGCGCTCGAGGCCGTCAAGGGCACCACGATGATCGACGACGTGTGCGTGCCCCGGTCCAGGCTCGGCGAGATGCTCGACGGCGTCGAGCGCATCGCCGAGAAGTACCAGCTCACCATCGGCGTCGTCGCCCACGCGGGCGACGGCAACACCCACCCGACGGTCTGCTTCGACGCACAGAACCCCGACGAGTCCCGGCGCGCCCGCGAGTCCTTCGACGAGATCATGGCCCTCGGCCTGGAACTCGGCGGCACGATCACCGGCGAACACGGCGTGGGCGTCCTGAAGAAGGAGTGGCTGGCGCGCGAGATCGGCCCCGTGGGCGTGGAGATGCAGCGCGCGGTCAAACAGGTCTTCGACCCGCTGGGCATCCTCAATCCGGGCAAACTGTTCTGAAGCGTGCGCCTCACCGGGCGAGCAGCTCGGCCAGACCGTCGTCGAGGTCGAGCTGCGCGCCCTCACTCCCCGGGGGCACCACCCGCAGCGTGCGCTCCAGCCAGGCCGACACCTGCGCGGCCGGGGCCTCGAGCAGGGCGTCCCCGTCGGGTGAACTCAGCGCCATCAGAACGACACTGCGCCCGTTCGCCTTCGACGGCCACACCCGCACGTCCCCGCGTCCGCACGGCCGGAACACCCCCTCCATGAGGAGTTCGCGGGCGAACGTCCAGTTGACGGGCTGGTCGGAGTCGATGTGGAAGGTGATGTGGACGGCGTACGGGTCGTCGGAGCGGTAGCCGAGCCGGGCCGCGACCGGGACGCTCCGCTCGGGCGACAGGACGAGCCGCATCTCCAGCTCCCGATCTACCACGGTGTGCATGGCTGTCTTTCCTCTCTGTACGGGGCATGCATGGGGCTTGCACGAGTGGAGAGCGGGGGAGGCCCGGAGCATTACGCGGATTCCGCGAAGTTGTTTCGCGGGAGGTAGCACAAGCGTGCTCGAAAGGGGCGGGTCCGGCGGGACGGGCGGTGCCGGTCCGGCGGGTCTGATAGATGTGGAGGCCCCCATAACACCCCCGAGCAGATACGGGACGACGGACATGAGCGCCCCAACCCCGGCACCCGGCGACGACAGGCCCCGCGAGGGCTATTACCCGGACCCTTCCATTCCCGGATATGTCCGGTACTGGAACGGTGCCGCCTGGGTACCGGGCACCAGCCGTCCGGCCCCGGCCGACGGCGAACCGCTCGCGCCGCCGTCCGGCGCGCGCCCCGCGCAGCCCGCCGTCGAGGAGACCGGGCCGCACTTCTTCGACGAGGACCCCGAACCGCAGGCCCAGCCCGGCCCCGCCGACGCCCAGCACGGCAGCCGGCCCGAGCCGGCCTCCGCGTGGGGTGCCGACCGCTCCCGGCAGTCCGGCTTCGGCGGCGACCAGGACCGCCGCGTCTCCTGGGGCGCACCGCAGGGCGCCGACCCGCGCGTACCCGCCGACACCCCCACGTCGCCCGACGGCCAGTCCGCCCGCACGGACGGCACGGCGACGATCCCGCCGGCCGCGTCCGACGCGGACGCGGCCGGCGGCAACACGTTCGTCTTCCGCCGCCCGACCGCCAACTCCCAGGGCCCGGGCGCTGGTACGGACGGTGCCGCCGAGGACGAGGGCACCATGACCTTCCGCGCCGTCACCCGCCGCGCGGGCCAGCAGGACGGGACGCCGGGGGCGCAGCCCGGGAGTCCGGGCATGCCGGGACCGCGAGCGTCGGGCGCGGTGGGGTCCGGTCCGGGTGTGTCCGGCCAGGCGGGCTCCGCCCCGGCGGCATCAATCCCAGGCCCCTCCGGCCCCGGCGCCCCCACCCCGGCGCCCTCCGCCGGCTCGGGCGGCCCCGGTTTCGGTGCGGGTAAGGCGGCCGCGGCGCGCGCTGCCGCGGTGCAGGCCGGGCAGGCGCAGGTGGCGCCGGCAGCGCAGGCCGGCGTTCAGGAGGCACCAGCCACCCCGCAGTCCACCACCCCCTCGTCCGTGCCCCCCGGTGTGCCCCAGCAGGCCGCCGCTCCGGGCACCGCCACCCCGGTGACCAGCGGACCCGGTGGCGGCCAGTCCTCCTGGGCGCAGCAGGTCCACCATCTCGCCGGCACCTCGGGGGCCGACGAGCAGCCGGTCGCACCGTGGAAGCCGCCGGTCGAGGACCCGTTCCAGGCGGCGGCGCGGCGGCAGGCGGCGGCGCGGCCCGCGGCGCTCGGCAAGCGGCTGGCCGCCCGGCTGATCGACACCGTGGTCATCGGCGCCGTCACCGCCGTCGCCGCCGTGCCGCTCGGCGCACAGGCCCTCGACCACATCCAGGGCAAGATCGACGAGGCCAAGCTCTCCGGCCGGACGGTCACGGTCTGGCTGCTCGACGGCACGACGTCCACCTACCTGGGCATCATCCTCGCCGTCCTGCTCCTCTTCGGTGTCCTCTACGAGGCGCTGCCGACCGCCAAGTGGGGCCGCACGCTGGGCAAGCGGCTGCTCGGCCTGGAGGTGCGGGACATCGAGGCCCACGAGGCTCCGTCCTTCGGCGCGGCCCTGCGCCGCTGGCTGGTCTACAGCGTCCCCGGACTGCTCTGCGTCGGTCTCATCGGTGTCCTGTGGTGCCTGTTCGACAAGCCGTGGCGACAGTGCTGGCACGACAAGGCCGCACACACGTTCGTCGCAGGTTGACCTCCACCCGGGTGACCAGGTAATTCCGTACCCCCGGACGGCCGCTCGCCGGATGCGCGGGGGGAGGGTTCGCGGTCCACTCGGGCCATGAGCACCGAACCGCCCCCCGGATCCGGCGGACAGCCGCCGGAGGACGATCCGTTCAAGAAGCAGCCCCCGCTCGGCGAGGGGGCCGGCTCACCGTACGACTCGCCCCCGGGCGGCCAGGAACCCCCGCCGTACGGCGGTGACCAGCCACCTCCCTACGGCGGTGGACAGCCACCCCCGTACGGCGGCGGCCCCTACGGCGGAGCCCCCGAGGATCCGCTCGCCGGCATGCCCCCGCTCGCCGACAGCGGCAAGCGCACGCTCGCCCGCATCATCGACATGATCCTCGTCGGCGTCGTCGTCTGGCTGCTCGCCTGGGGTTTCAACGTCGCCGAGTACGGCGTGGGCGCCGACGAGGTCGACACCGGCAGCTCCCTCGCGCAGTCCACCATCGCCGCCGTGCTCTTCATGGCGTACGACACCTTCATGATCAGCAAGTGGGGGCAGACGCTGGGCAAGAAGTGGCTCGGCATGCGGGTGGCCAACCTCGACAACGGTGCCACGCCCTCGGTGCAGACCGCGCTGATCCGCTCCGCGGTGCTCTGGATTCCGTTCGCGTTCTGCTGTGCCTGCCTCTGGACGGTGCTCTGCGGCGGCTGGAGCTTCTTCGACAAGCCCTACAAGCAGGGCCTGCACGACAAGGCGGCCAAGACGGTGGTGGTCAGCGCGACGTGACGCCGGATGTGACGCCGGACGTCGGCTCCCGTACCGGCTCGGGTGCCGCCGGGACCGGGGCCGCCACGCGGGAGGCCGGGGCGGAGCGCCGAACGACGGTCGGCGTGCGCTTCGGCGTGGGTACCGTCAGGGCGACCAGCAGCCCGAGGACGAGCGCCGCGACGGCGATGACCGCGATCCCCGCACCCGAACTCGTCTGTGACAGCAGCAGCATGGCGAGCGTCGAGGCGATGACGGTCAACGAACCGTAGGCGAGCTGTGCGGCAGTCGGACGAGGCATGGCAATCGAGTCCTAGGAAGTGGGGGTGGTCTCCCCCCGTGCCTCTCGCTTGGGGGAGGGTGCGGACAGAATCTATTCGCGTGCATGCCCGAGTGGAACGAACCGTAAGCGTGAGATGACCAACAGTGCCGGTGCATAAGGGGCGCACCGATTCATGCAGTCCGGCAAGTGGACGGTCCTGCGCGCCCGTTGAGCGAAGCTCACTGTTCGGTAAGCGAAGCGCCGTCTCCGCATAATGCAGTTGTCCTGCTCAAGTCAAGGTCTGTCTTTTCTCCTCAACCTCTAGTCAAATGTCGTCACTTGACTACACGCGTTGATCACGCGCGCGCGGAGCGCTCCATGACCCGGCCCTCCCTTCCGCGCGCCCGGACGCGGGGGAGGATTTCAAGTGACCAGCAGACCCTGGACGTTCAGAGCGACCGCGACCGCAGTCGCGTTCGCCGCGGCAACCGCCATGTTCTCCACCTACGCGGTGGCGCAGGGCGATCCCGCCGACTCCACCGCCGTAGAGCGGAGGGACCCGGCCACACCCGAGGCGCACGACGAGCACGACCTCGACGGCCCGCTCACCAAGACCGTCGAAGCCCAGCGCGAAGAGGCCCTGAACCAGGTCATATCCGGCCAGGCGAAGGTCGAAGAACGCGAAGGCTCCAAGGTCGTCGAGCTCAAGAGCCGCAAGGGCGACAGCAAGTACGTGGAACTCGGCCGGGAGAAGACCGACAAGATCTTCACCGTTCTGGTCGAGTTCGGCGACCAGATCGACAGCCGCTACGGCGGCACGCCCGGCCCGCTGCACAACCAGATCGCCGAGCCGGACCGCACCCAGGACAACAGCACGGCCTGGCAGGCGGACTACAACCGCGAGCACTTCCAGGACCTGTACTTCGGCGACGGCACCGCCTCGATGAAGACCTACTACGAGAAGCAGTCCTCGGGCCGCTACTCCATCGAGGGCGAGGTCACGGACTGGGTCAAGGTCCCCTACAACGAGGCCCGTTACGGCTCCAACAAGTGCGACCCCGACAACTGCGCCTGGTACGCGGTGCAGGACGGCGTCAACGCGTGGGTCGGCCAGCAGAAGGCAGCCGGCAAGACCGACGCGGAGATCAAGGCCAAGCTCGCCGAGTACGACCAGTGGGACCGCTACGACTTCGACGGCGACGGCGACTTCAACGAACGCGACGGCTACATCGACCACTTCCAGATCGTGCACGCCGGCGAGGACGAGTCCGCGGGCGGCGGCGCGCAGGGTGAGGACGCGATCTGGGCCCACCGCTGGTACGCGTTCGGCACCGACGCCGGCTCCACCGGCCCCGACGGCAACCGGCTCGGCGGCACGCAGATCGGCGACAGCGGCATCTGGGTCGGCGACTACACCATCCAGCCGGAGAACGGCGGACTCGGCGTCTTCGCCCACGAGTACGGCCACGACCTCGGTCTGCCGGACCACTACGACACCAACGGCGGTGAGAACTCCACCGGTTTCTGGACCCTGATGTCCTCCGGCTCCTGGCTCGGTACCGGCAAGGACACCATCGGTGACCTGCCCGGCGACATGACCGCCTGGGACAAGCTCCAGTTGGGCTGGCTCGACTACGACGTGGCCAAGGCGGCCACGAAGTCCAAGCACAAGCTGGGCGTCGCCGAGTACAACACGAAGAACAAGCAGGCCCTGGTGGTCGAGCTGCCCGACAAGGCGGTCACCACCGAGGTCGTCACCCCGGCCGAGGGCGCCACCCAGTGGTGGAGCGGCAGCGGCGACAACCTCCGCAACACGCTGGCCCGTTCCGTCGACCTGACCGGCAAGTCGTCGGCCGCCCTGACCCTGGACGGCTGGTACGACATCGAGGCCGACTACGACTACCTCTACACCGAGGTCTCCACCGACGGCGGCGCCACCTGGACGCCGGTCGACGGCACCGTCGACGGTCAGCCGATCCCGCGTGACGGCAGCGACAAGCCGGCCCTGACCGGCACGGTCGACGGCTACAAGAAGCTGTCGTACTCCCTGGACGCCTACGCAGGGCAGAAGATCGACCTGCGCTTCCGCTACGCCACCGACGGCGGTGTGGCGCAGCTGGGCTTCGCGGCCGACCGGATCTCCGTCACCGCCGACGGCACCGCGCTGTTCACGGACAACGCGGAGAGCGCGGACGCGGCCTGGACGGCGACCGGCTTCTCCCGGATCGGCGCGTCGTTCACCAAGGAGTACGAGCAGTACTACATCGCCGAGAACCGCCAGTACGTGTCGTACGACAAGACCCTGAAGGTCGGCCCGTACAACTTCGGCTTCGCCACCACCCGTCCGTCCTGGGTCGAGCACTTCCCGTACCAGAACGGCCTGTTGATCTGGAAGTGGGACACCTCCCAGACGGACAACAACACCAGCCAGCACCCGGGCGTCGGCCTGCTCCTGCCCGTCGACTCCCACCCGACCGCGCTGAAGTGGTCCGACGGCACGCTGATGCGCAACCGCATCCAGACCTACGACGCGCCGTTCAGCCTGTACCGCACGGACGGCATCACGCTGCACAAGGCGGACGTCGCGACGCGGATCCCGTCGTCGAAGGGCGTGCCGGTCTTCAACGACCACACCAGCACCTACTACGACGAGAGCAACAAGGCCGGCGGCGTCAAGATCACTGACACCAACACCAAGATCAGGATCGTCAAGGAGGCCAAGAACGGCTCGACGATCTTGCTCGAAGTCGGTCCCGCGGTGAAGTAATCAGCATTTCCGCAGGTCAGAAACGTATCGGCGGCAACCCCTGGCGGGTTGCCGCCGATCGTGTTTAGGTGCGTCCTGTGGCTTTCTTATTGACACCTGATCGAACGGGGATGTGACTGCATGGCCGCAGGAGGTTTCTGCAAGCTGCCGAACGGCACGGTGGTCGTGGCGCTGAACCTGCCCAGCCCCGCCGCCGACGGCCCGGCCGGAGTGCGTGTCCTGGTGCACGCCCGGAACCGGGCCCGCGCCCTGACCCGGCTGCGCAACCTCGGCCTGCGCGCGGTCTACCTGCGCGGCAACGCGGCCCCGCCGACCCCGGACGAGATCACCGCGGTCCTGCACCACCCCGACGGTCTGATATGGCGCACGGCCCCCGACAGCGGAGTCGGCCCGATGGAGCTGTGGCGCCCGATCAGGGCCCTGCTCAGACAGCCGACGGCGCAGGCGTAAGGCCCGCCGCTACTGAACGACCGGCTTCCCGGACAGCTCCACGCCCGCTTCCCGCAGCTCCTCCAGCGCCCGCTCGGTGCTCTCCTGGGCCACCCCGGCGGTGAGGTCCAGCAGCACATGCGTACGGAAGCCCTCCCGTACGGCGTCCAGGGCGGTGGCCCGTACGCAGTGGTCGGTGGCGATGCCGACCACGTCCACCTCGTCGATCGACCGGGCCTTCAGCCAGTCGGCCAGGGACACGCCGTTCTCGTCGACCCCCTCGAACCCGCTGTACGCCGCCGAGTACGCCCCCTTGTCGAACACGGCGTCGATCGAGCCGGACGTGACGGCCGGGGCGAAGTTCGGATGGAAGCCGACCCCCTCCGTGCCCGCAACGCAGTGCGCGGGCCAGGAGTGGACGAAGTCGGGGTTGTCCGCGAAGTGGCCGCCGGGAGCGATGTGGTGGTCGCGGGTCGCCACGACATGGCGGTACCCGGCGGGGGCCTGCCCGATCAGCTCGGTGATCGCGGCGGCCACATCGGCACCTCCGGCCACCGGGAGGCTGCCCCCTTCGCAGAAATCGTTCTGCACGTCTACGACGATCAAGGCGCGGCGCATGGTCGGTGTCCTTCGGCTATGGGGCGGCTATGGGGTCTCTTCGGTCACGGTGCCGAGAGGTGCGGGCCCGGCCGGTGATGAACCTGAACCTCCGAGCCTAGAGACTTCGGGGACGGTGCGGGAGGGGGCACCACGGGGCGCGCACCTCCGCGCCCTGCCTAACCGGCGGAACCCTCGTGGACGTACTCCGTCGGAATGACGGGTTCCCCCTGCGACAGCTGCGTAGCCGAGAGCGGCAGAGCGGCGAGGGCGGCGATGTGCCTCTCGCGCGGGGCGTCGAGCGGCTCGCGGGCGACCACCTCGCCGCCCTTGACCAGCTCGACCAGGAGCTGCCGGTCGACGAGCCCGTCCGGTACCGGCCCGGCACCGACCACCTCCGCCTCCGCGACGCCCTGCTCGTCCAGTCGGCGCGCGGCCCACTTGCGGCCGCCGATGGAGGTCTTGCCGCCGGTGGCCTTCTTCGCCACCGGCACCAGCGGCGTCTTCGGGTCGGCGGACCCGGCGCGGGCGACCAGCTTGTACACCATGGAGCAGGTCGGGTGCCCGGAGCCGGTGACCAGCCGGGTACCGACGCCGTACGCGTCCACGGGCGCCGCGGCGAGCGAGGCGATGGCGTACTCGTCGAGATCCGAGGTCACGATGATCTTCGTGCTCGTGGCCCCCAGCTCGTCCAGCTGCTGCCGCACCCGGTGCGCGACGAGCAGCAGGTCGCCCGAGTCGATCCGGACGGCGCCCAGCTGCGGACCGGCGACCTCCACGGCCGTACGGACCGCCTCGGCGACGTCGTAGGTGTCCACCAGCAGGGTGGTCCCGCGGCCCATGGTGTTGACCTGGGCCTGGAAGGCGTCCCGCTCGCGGTCGTGCAGCAGGGTGAACGCGTGCGCGGACGTGCCGACCGTGGGGATGCCGTAGCGGAAGCCGGCCGCCAGGTCGGAGGTGGAGGCGAAACCGCCGACGTACGCGGCGCGCGCAGCGGCGACGGCGGCCAGCTCGTGGGTACGGCGGGCGCCCATCTCGATCAGCGGGCGCTCCCCGGCCGCCGACGCCATGCGCGAGGCGGCCGCGGCGATCGCGGAGTCGTGGTTGAGGATGGAGAGGATCACCGTCTCCAGCAGCACACACTCGGCGAACGACCCCTCGACCCGCATGACCGGCGAGCCCGGGAAGTACACCTCGCCCTCGGGGTAGCCCCAGATGTCGCCGCTGAACCGGTAGTTCGCGAGCCAGTCCAGGGTCTCCTCGCCGACGATCCCGCGCTCGCGCAGGAAACCGAGGACGCCC
The DNA here is from genome assembly GCF_042672405.1 of Streptomyces sp. NPDC127197. Taxonomy (NCBI): domain Bacteria; kingdom Bacillati; phylum Actinomycetota; class Actinomycetes; order Kitasatosporales; family Streptomycetaceae; genus Streptomyces; species Streptomyces sp. NPDC127197. Next base: position 125,804 of record NZ_JBHXVG010000015.1, read on the forward strand.
GCCTCGAAGCGGAAGTTCTCGACGGCGTCCAGGACACGGCCGGTGCCCGCCACCACGCCGTAACGGCGCCCCTCCGGCAGCCGCCGGGTGAAGACCTCGAAGACACTGCGCCGCCCGGCGGTGCCCGCCTTCAGCGCGGCCTGGAGCATCGTCAGCTCGTACTGGTCCGTGAAGAGCGCCGTCGACGGAACTTCCACCGGCAGCCCAATGTCCGCTGTGCTCATGGCAACCGATGGTACCCCCATTTCGTCAGTGTGACGATTTAGCGGGCGCATGGCAGCATGGGACATGTGACGTCAGCCGCTCCCATCGAGATCGAACGCACCGAGTCGGCGGAGGAGGTCTCTGCCGTACCAGAGCCCGACGTCCCCTGGGTCACGATCGTCCACAACGACCCGGTCAACCTCATGAGCTATGTGACGTACGTCTTCCAGTCGTACTTCGGCTACTCCAAGGACAAGGCCACCAAGCTCATGCTCGACGTCCACCACAAGGGCCGGGCGGTCGTCTCCAGCGGCAGCCGCGAGGAGATGGAACGCGACGTGCAGGCCATGCACGGCTACGGTCTGTGGGCCACCCTTCAGCAGGACCGGAAGTAGCGATCGCCGCCATGCCAGGAACCTTCGAACCGCTCCCCGGCGGCGGCGCGGCCGTCGCGCTCGACGACGTCGAGATCTCCATCATCCGGTCGCTGGCCGTCCAGCTGCTGGAACTCATCGGCCCCGGCCCCGGCGAGGACGCCTCCGCCGACCCGCTCGCCGAGCTGTTCGCCGAGGGGCCCAGCGAACCGCCCTCCGACCCGGTGCTCCGGCGCCTGTTCCCGGACGCCTACCGCGACCCCGAGGGGACGCCGGGGCCCGAGGCGGCCGAGGAGGAGAAGGCGTACTCCGCCGAGTTCCGCCGCTACACCGAGAACGACCTGCGCGCCGGCAAGCGCGAGAACGCCCTCGCGGTGATCCGCTCACTGGACACGCTGACGTCCGCGGGGGACGGCGGGGCGGTCCTGGAGCTGACGGTGGAGCAGTCCCAGCAGTGGCTCGGCGCCCTCAACGACCTGCGCCTGGCCATCGGTTCCCGGCTGGAGATCACCGACGAGGACGACACCGACCTCCTCTACCGGCTGCCGGACGAGGACCCGCGCAAGCCGATGGTGATGGCGTATCTGTGGCTGGGCGGGCTTCAGGAGACGTTGGTCGGCACGCTTATGCCGTAAATGTGCGGATCTTGTGTTCGCTCAGCGGACGCTCAAATCCGGATAACGATCCCGTCACCTTGCCTGCTCCATATGCGCGTTTAGGGTGCGGTCTGTCCGCTTCTTCCTGTGTGATGCGCCACAGGGTCGCCCGGTGATCAGAGTTGCGGCCGTGATAAATCTTCACGACCGCCCGGCGAACACCACCCTTATGTCCGCCGGGTGCGCCACCAGCCGGCGACCGCCGGCCAGGCACGAGCGGCCCGGGGAAAGGCCGCTCAGCTCCATCAATCCGGGGGGATCGAAACCCGATCCGAGGCCGACGAGAGGCCGGGGGTCGGCATGGAGAAAGGCGCACTACACATGACCTCTGCGAAGGTCACCGAAGCCCCTGAAGAGGGGTACGAGCGGGGACTCGGCAGCCGTCAGGTCCAGATGATCGCGATCGGCGGCGCCATCGGCGTCGGCCTCTTCCTGGGCGCCGGGGCGAACATCGCCAAGGCCGGGCCCAGCCTGATCCTCATGTACGCCCTCGCGGGCGTGATCATCTTCTTCATCATGCGGGCGCTCGGCGAGCTCCTGCTCTACCGCCCTGTCTCGGGCTCCTTCGCGGAGTACTCCCGCGAGTTCCTCGGCCCGTTCTTCGGCTACTTCACCGGCTGGACGTACTGGCTGATGTGGGTGGTCACCGGCATGGCGGAACTCACCGCCGCCGCGATCTACGTCAACTACTGGTTCCCGTCCATCCCGCAGTGGGTGACGGCACTGGTCTTCCTGGTGATCCTGTTCGGGGTCAACCTGATCTCCGTGAAGCTCTTCGGTGAGCTGGAGTTCTGGTTCTCGATGGTCAAGGTCACCGCCCTGATCGGCATGATCGTGATCGGCCTCGGCGTGCTGACCTTCGGCTTCAGCAGCGCCGGTGACACGGCGGCCGTCTCCAACCTCTGGGCCTTCGACGGCTTCTTCCCCAAGGGCATCGGCTCGTCCCTGATGACCCTGCAGGGCGTCATGTTCGCCTACCTCGCCGTCGAACTCGTCGGCGTCACGGCGGGCGAGTCCGAGAACCCGGAGAAGACGCTCCCCAAGGCGATCAACACGCTGCCCTGGCGCATCGCGCTCTTCTACGTCGGTGCCCTCACCGTCATCCTCTGCGTCGTGAAGTGGACGGAGTTCGCGCCAGGCGTCAGCCCGTTCGTCGAGGCCTTCGCACAGATCGGCATCCCGGCGGGCGCGGCCATCGTCAACTTCGTCGTGCTCACCGCGGCGCTGTCGTCCTGCAACTCCGGCATGTACTCGACGGGCCGCATGCTGCGGAACCTGGCCGAGAGCGGCGAGGCCCCCAGGGCCTTCACCAAGCTGTCGTCGACCAAGACGCCCGCCCTGGGCATCTTCGTCTCCGTGCTCTTCATGGGCATCGGCGTGGTCCTGAACTACATCGTCCCGGAGAAGGCCTTCGGCTACGTCACCTCCATCGCCACCGCCGCCGGCATCTGGACCTGGCTGATGATCCTGGTCAGCCACGTCCTGTACCGCCGCGCGGTGGTCGCGGGCCGGCTGCCCGCCTCGTCCTTCCCGGCGCCGGGCGGCGCGGTGTGCTCCTACATCGCCATCGCGTTCCTGCTCTTCGTGACCGGCATCATCGCCTACGACGCCGACGCCCGCGTCTGCCTCTATGTGATGGCCGGCTGGGCCGCCGCCCTGGCCATCGGCTGGGCGGTCCTCAAGGCCCGCAACCCGGAGATCACCGAGCGCCGCACGCCGGAGTTCGAAAAGGTCGGCTGACGACCACCGGACGGTTCCTAGCGTCAGGGAGTACTCGTGGCACTCCCTGCCGCTGCCGCTCAGGACGTCCGGCATGTGGGCCGCCCCGTACCACCCCTCGGTACGGGGCGGCCCTTCTGCTTATCCTGACGTGCATGCTGACCCTCACCCAGGCCCTCTTCGACCAGATCGTCGCCCACGCGCGCGAGGACCACCCCGACGAGGCGTGCGGCGTGGTCGCGGGCCCGGTGGGCTCGGGCCGCCCGGAGCGCTTCATCCCGATGCTGAACGCGGCCCGCTCGCCCACGTTCTACGAGTTCGACTCCGGCGACCTCCTCAAGCTCTACCGCGAGATGGACGACCGCGACGAGGAGCCGGTGATCATCTACCACTCCCACACGGCCACCGAGGCCTACCCCTCCCGCACCGACATCTCCTACGCCAACGAGCCCGGCGCGCACTACGTCCTGGTCTCCACCGCGGACACCGACGGAGCCGGCGAGTTCCAGTTCCGGTCGTTCCGGATCATCGACGGCGAGGTGACGGAGGAGGAGGTCAAGGTGGTGGAGGTCTACTGATCCCGGGATTCGGTCAGAATTCATCCACTATCCGAGATCACATTCCAGGACCCGGACCGGGAATCGATACGATGAGCCCATGGTTTTCCACGACGTGAGCCAAAAGACGGCGGAGCCCTTTTGGGCGTTGCTGCTCGTGGCGCGGCTGCACGTCGACCTGTGCAGGCTCGCCAGCGCCATCTGTTGACGCTGCCCTGCCGCCGTACGGCCGTGAGCCGCGGCGCCACACACGCACGACCTGCTGTTATCTGCGCTGCCGCGCGCCCACCGACCTGACCACTCCCGACAGGAGCCCTGAGCCATGGCCATCGAGGTCCGCATCCCCACCATCCTCCGCCAGTACACCGACGGTCAGAAGGCCGTCGAAGGCAGTGGGGACACCCTCGCCGAGCTGTTCGCCGACCTCGACGCCCGGCACACGGGCATCCAGGCCCGCATCGTGGACGGCGACCAGCTGCGCCGCTTCGTCAACGTCTACCTGAACGACGAGGACGTCCGCTTCCTCGACGGCATCAACACCAAGCTGTCCGACGGCGACAGCGTCACGATCCTGCCGGCCGTGGCCGGCGGCATGGCCTGAGGTCCCTGACCACCGATGCGTTACGACTCCCCGCTGGCCGCGGTGGGCAACACCCCGTTGGTGCGCCTGCCGCGGCTCTCGCCGTCCGCCGACGTCCGGATCTGGGCCAAGCTGGAGGACCGCAACCCGACCGGATCGGTCAAGGACCGTCCCGCCCTGCACATGATCGAGCAGGCGGAGAAGGACGGCCGGCTGACCCCGGGCTGCACCATCCTCGAGCCGACCTCCGGCAACACCGGCATCTCGCTGGCCATGGCGGCCAAGCTCAAGGGCTACCGCATGGTGTGCGTGATGCCCGAGAACACCTCCCAGGAACGCCGGGACCTGCTCGGCATGTGGGGCGCCGAGATCATCTCCTCCCCGGCCGCGGGCGGCTCCAACACCGCCGTACGCGTCGCCAAGGAGCTGGCCGCCGAGCACCCCGACTGGGTGATGCTCTACCAGTACGGCAACCCGGACAACGCCGGCGCCCACTACGCCACCACCGGCCCCGAGATCCTCGCCGACCTCCCCTCCATCACCCACTTCGTGGCCGGACTGGGCACGACGGGCACGCTGATGGGCGTCGGCCGCTATCTGCGCGAGCACAAGCCGGACGTGAAGATCGTCGCCGCGGAGCCCCGCTACGACGACCTGGTGTACGGCCTGCGCAACCTCGACGAGGGCTTCGTCCCCGAGCTGTACGACGCCTCCGTCCTCACCACCCGCTTCTCGGTCGGCTCCGCCGACGCGGTCACCCGCACCCGGGAACTCCTCCAGCAGGAGGGCATCTTCGCGGGCGTCTCCACCGGCGCCGCCCTGCACGCGGCGATCGGCGTGGGCAAGAAGGCGATCAAGGCCGGCGAGAGCGCCGACATCGTGTTCATCGTGGCCGACGGCGGCTGGAAGTACCTTTCCACCGGCGTCTACACCGCAGCCACGACGGAAGAGGCCATCGAGACGCTGCAGGGCCAGCTCTGGGCCTGACCTCCTATGTGGCGAGGTGACGGACCTGGTCCCACAGGACCGGGTCCACCACCCCCACCCGCCGCCGGAAGTCCCACACCGCGACCTCCCGCAGCTCGTCCGTCTCCAGGAAACTCACCCGGCCCTGGGTGTCCCCGACCGAGCCCGGCGGCAGGGGTATCACCCCGGCCCGCTCGTCGTGGAACCTGCTGGTGATCTTCGCGACCGTCGCCCGCCGCCCGTGCACCGCCAGCACCAGACACGGCCGGTCCTTCGCGCCGGGACCGTCCTCGTAGGGCACGTTCGCCCACCAGATCTCCGCGGCCCGCGGCCGCTGCGCCGCCCGCGACCGCTCCGCCCGCCCCGGCGGCCGCGTGCGGCGGCCCTCGGGACGCCGCCGCCCCCAGCCGTCGACGAGCGCGGCAACGAGCGCGAGCAGTATCACCGCCGCGAGTGCCAACCACCAGGACGTGTCCATACGATGACGTTACCGGCGCACGCATCAGGTCGCGCGCCCTGTCCCACACCCCATGCGCCCCACATCCAGCCGAACCGGTGACAGCACAGGTGAGTTCGCCCACAACGGCCCTTGGTGGAGGAGCGACCAACGGTTTTGCGCCTTACGCTCGACGGACCGCACGACCCCCGTTTTCTCCACATCCGCCAGCGGAGGTTTCTGCTTCATGAAGCTCACCGTCGTCGGCTGCTCGGGGTCGTTCCCGTCCGCGGAATCGGCCTGCTCGAGCTACCTCGTCGAGGCCGACGGCTTCCGGCTGCTCCTCGACATGGGCAACGGCGCCCTGGGCGAGCTGCAGCGCCACTGCGGTCTCTACGACCTCGACGCGATCTTCCTCAGCCATCTGCACGCCGACCACTGCATCGACATGTGCGCCTACTTCGTGGCGCGCTACTACCGGCACGACGGCGGCCGCTGCGCCCCCCTCCCGGTCTACGGCCCCGAGGGCACCGAACACCGCCTGACCACCGCGTACGCCGACACCCCCTCGGCCTCCTCGATGAGCGAGGTCTTCGACTTCCACACGGTCAAGCCGTCCACCTTCGAGATCGGCCCCTTCACCGTCCACACCGAGCGGGTGGCCCACCCCGTCGAGGCCTACGGCATCCGCATCGAGCACGGCGGACGGACCCTGACGTACTCCGGCGACACGGGCGTCAGCACGGCACTGGACGAACTCGCCCGGGACGTCGACCTGTTCCTGTGCGAGGCCGCCTTCACGCACGGCAAGGAAAAGATCCCCGACCTGCACCTCAACGGCCGCGAGGCGGGCGAGACGGCCGCCCGGGCAGGCGCCCGCCGGCTGCTCCTCACCCACATCCCCCCGTGGACCGACCCGCAGATCAACCTGGCCGACGCCCGCGCGGTCTACGACGGGCCGGCGGAGCTGGCGGTGCCCAGGAAGTCGTACGAGATCTGACGCCCACGGCATCACGGCATGACGAAGGCCCCCGGAACTCCGGGGGCCTCGTACGGTCGGGTCGGACCGGGCCTACTTCGCCTCGGCCTTCTGCAGTTCCGCCAGTTCCTCGTCGGACTCGCGGCCCGGCGTCGGCAGGTTGAACTTGGTGATCGCGAAGCGGAAGAGCACGTAATAGACCGCGGCGAAGCACAGGCCCACCAGGGCCAGCCCCCACGGGTTGGTCGCGATACCCAGGTTCAGGCCGAAGTCGACCGCGCCGGCCGAGAAGCCGAAGCCGTCCTTCATGCCGAGCGCCCAGGTCAAGGCCATCGACACACCGGTCAGCACCGCGTGGATCGCGTACAGCGCGGGGGCGATGAACATGAAGGTGAACTCGATCGGCTCGGTGACGCCCGTGACGAACGACGTCAGCGCGAGGGAGAACATCATGCCGCCGACGACCTTGCGGCGCTCCGGGCGGGCGCAGTGCACGATCGCCAGGCAGGCGGCCGGCAGCGCGAACATCATGATCGGGAAGAAGCCGGTCATGAACTGGCCGGCGCTCGGGTCACCGGCCAGGAAGCGGGCGATGTCGCCGCTCTTGCCCTCGTACTCGCCCGCCTGGAACCACGGGAACGAGTTCAGCAGGTGGTGCATGCCGATCGGGATCAGCGCACGGTTGGCGACACCGAAGATGCCGGCGCCGACGGCCCCCGAATCGACCAGCCACTCACCGAAGTTGTGCAGGCCCGTGCCGAGGACCGGCCAGATGTAGCCGAAGACGATGCCGATGACCAGGCCCGCGAAGGCGGAGACGATCGGGACGAGACGGCGGCCGCCGAAGAAGCCCGCCCAGTCCGGGAGCTTGGTGCGGTAGAGGCGCTGGTAGAGGAGGGCGACGACGATGCCCATCACCACGCCGCCGAGGACCTTGGCGTCCACCGGTGCGTCGACCATCACGACCTTGCCGTCGACGGCCGTCGCCACCTGCGGCAGGTTCGGGTCGGTGAACGTGGCGAGCACGTTCTTGAAGACCAGGTAACCGACCACGGCCGCGAGCGCCGTCGAGCCGTCCGACTTCTTCGCGAAGCCGATCGCGATGCCGACGGCGAACAGCAGTGCCATGTTGTCGAGGATCGCGTTGCCGCCGGCCGCCATGAAGCCCGCGATCTTCGTGAGGAACGCGGGGAACTCCGGGTCGCCCAGCATGTCCTCGTTGCCGAAGCGGACCAGGAGGGCGGCCGCGGGCAGAACCGCCACCGGCAGCATCAGGCTGCGGCCGATGCGCTGCATGACAGCCATCGCGCCGGAGCCCTTCTTCTTGTCGGCCGCGGGAGCGGCGCTGGCCGTGGTCACAACTTCCTCCAGTGGGCATGGCGCCGCCCAGGGACAATGAGAAGGGGACGGCGGCGTCCGGCGATGCCCCGCGGCAGCACCGCAAGGGTCTACACCACTCAGTGGTGTAGACCTGTTGTAGCACGATGAAGGCGGGATAAGGAACCCGCGATTCCCGCGCCCGTTCGGTTGCTTACCCCTTCGTGACGTCCTCCACTTCCTCCTCCGCCTCCCGCCCCGGCGTCTTCAGATCGAACCTGGTGATCGCGAAGCGGAACACGACGTAATAGACGGCAGCGAAACACAACCCGATCGGGATGATCGCCCAGGGTCTCGTCGCCAGATTCCAGTTGATGACGTAGTCGATCAGACCGGCCGAGAAGCTGAACCCGTCGTGCACCCCGAGCCCCCACGTCACCGCCATCGACACACCCGTCAGCAGCGCGTGGACCGCATACAGCGCCGGCGCGATGAAGAGGAACGAGTACTCGATCGGCTCGGTGATACCCGTGACGAACGACGTCAGGGCGGTCGACAGCATCAGCCCGCCGACCTCCTTGCGACGGTTCGGCCGTGCACAGTGCGTCATCGCCAGCGCGGCGGCCGGCAACGCGAACATCATGATCGGGAAGAACCCCGACGTGAACTGACCCGCGTCCGGGTCGCCGTTCAGGAACATGTTGATGTCGCCGTGCACCACCGTGCCGTCGGGCTTGGTGTAGGTGCCGAACTGGAACCAGATGGGCACGTTCAGGAACTGGTGCAGGCCGATCACCAGCAGCGCGCGGTTGGCGACGCCGAAGACACCCGCGCCCCAGGCGCCCAGATCGCTCATCCAGTCGCTGAAGCTCTCCAGCGCGTCACCGATGGGCGGCCAGATCCACAGGCACAGCACCGCGAACGCGATCGCCACGAACGCCATGATGATCGGCACCAGCCGACGCCCGTTGAAGAAACCGAGCCAGTCCACCAGCTTCGTACGGTGGAAACGCGCCCAGAAGAAAGCCGCCAGCAGCCCCATGACAATGCCGCCGAACACCCCCGGATTCGGGTAGGTGAACTCGGTCACCGTCCCGCCCGCCACCTGGCAGCCCGTGTCCACCGCCCGCGAACCCTCCGGACAGTCCTCCGGGAACTGGCGCAGCACATTGAAGTAGACGAGAAACCCGGCGACCGCCGCGAGCGCCGTCGACCCGTCCGCCTTCTTCGCCATGCCGATGGCCACACCCACACAGAACAGCAGCGGCAGCCCCAGCGAACTGTTCAGAAGCGCACCGCCCGCGCCCGCCATCACCCGCGAGACATCGGTCCAGCCCAGCCCCTCGTCGCCGAACACATCCGGCTGCCCCAGCCGGTTCAGAATGCCCGCGGCCGGCAGCACCGCGATCGGGAGCTGAAGACTGCGACCCATCTTCTGCAAGCCCTGGAACAAGCGGTTCCAGCGCACACGGGCGGGACTGGCAGCGCTGTCGGCACTCATCGGGCTCCTCCCGGAAGGGCCGGGTTTGGCGACCACCCCCCAGGTGGTGTAGACCAGTTGACGGAAGGTTCCGCTGTCGTGACGCCATCATTCGGTACACACACCATGACCGCGCGCGAAGCTGGGCCAACTGTGGGTTACTGCGACATAGCGCTTCGGACCAGGCCGGATCAGGGAGAAACACATGGCCAGCAAGGCTGAGAAGATCGTTGCCGGGCTCGGCGGCATCGACAACATCGAAGAGGTCGAGGGCTGCATCACACGCCTGCGCGTCGAGGTGGCCGACGCCTCGCTGGTCGACGACGCCGCACTCAAGGGCGCCGGCGCCCACGGCGTCGTCAAGATGGGCACCGCCATCCAGGTCGTCATCGGCACCGACGCCGACCCCGTCGCCGCGGACATCGAAGACATGATGTGAGCACCCGCTCACCCTCAGGGGCCCCATCCCACACCGGAAGGGGCCCCTCGCCCATAGCGAGCTAGGCTCACCTCATGTCTCGAATCGACGGCCGCACCCCCGAACAACTCCGCCCGATCACCATCGAACGCGGCTGGAGCAAGCACGCCGAAGGCTCCGTCCTCGTCTCCTTCGGCGACACCAAGGTCTTCTGCACCGCCACCGTCACCGAAGGCGTCCCGCGCTGGCGCAAAGGCAGCGGCGAAGGCTGGGTCACCGCCGAATACGCCATGCTGCCCCGCTCCACCAACACCCGCGGCGACCGCGAATCCGTCAAGGGCAAAATCGGCGGCCGTACCCACGAGATCTCCCGCCTCATCGGCCGCTCCCTGCGCGCCGTCATCGACTACAAGGCCCTCGGCGAGAACACCATCGTCCTCGACTGCGACGTACTCCAGGCCGACGGCGGCACCCGCACCGCCGCCATCACCGGCGCCTACGTCGCCCTCGCCGACGCCGTCTCCTGGGCGCAGAAGAAAAAGCTCGTCAAGCCCGGCCGCAACCCTCTCACCGGCACCGTCTCCGCCGTCTCCGTCGGCATCGTCGGCGGCATCCCCCTGCTCGACCTCTGCTACGAAGAAGACGTCCGCGCCGAAACCGACATGAACGTCGTCTGCACCGGCGACGGACGCTTCGTCGAAGTCCAGGGCACCGCCGAAGCCGAACCCTTCGCCCGCGACGAACTGGGCGCCCTGCTCGACCTCGCCGTCGCCGGCTGCACCGAACTCGCGGCACTGCAGCGCGCCGCGCTCGAAACCCCCGCCGAAAAGTAAAAGGCGCACCAAGACATGGGGTCGGAGCGGGCAACCGCGCCGACCACCACCGCGTCTGAAGAAATACGGGCGCACGGCTCATCCCTGTGCGCCCGGCCAGCTGACCGGGCCCGCCGGGCCCAACCAAGGGAGGGACCGTTCCATGGCCGCGAGCCGCCGCCGACGCCGTACCGCCGCCGTCGCCGCCACCCTGGCGGCGGTAGCGCTGACCGCCGGACTCACCACCGGCTGCGACGCCGTGAACAAGGCGCTCGACTGCGTCAACACCGCCGACGCCATTGCCGACAGCGTCACCGACCTCCAGCAGGCCGTCGACAACGCGGCCAACGACCCGACCCAGCTCGACGAATCCCTCGACTCCATCGAGCAGAACCTCGGCGAAATCGGCGACAAGACCGACAATGCCGACGTCAACAAGGCGGTCGACGACCTCGAGAAGGCCGTCACCAACGTCCGCACAGCCATCGAGAACGGCGACGAGACCCCCGACATCAGCCCCGTCACCGACGCGGCCGGCGAACTGACCAAGGTCTGCACGCCGTAACGGGCCCGGCGGGGAAGCCGGGATACTGGACGGCATGACCCGCCTGATCCTCGCCACCCGCAACGCCGGAAAGATCACCGAACTGAAGGCCATCCTCGCCGACGCAGGTCTCCCACACGACCTCGTCGGCGCGGACGCCTACCCCGACATCCCCGACGTCAAGGAAACAGGCGTCACCTTCGCCGAAAACGCCCTCCTCAAGGCCCACGCCCTCGCCCAGGCCACCGGCCTCCCCGCCGTCGCCGACGACTCAGGCCTCTGCGTCGACGTCCTCAACGGCGCGCCGGGGATCTTCTCGGCCCGCTGGTCAGGCCGCCACGGCGACGACAAGGCCAACCTGGATCTACTGCTGGCCCAGCTGGCCGACATCGCCGACGAGCACCGGGGGGCCCACTTCGCGTGCGCGGCGGCGCTGGCGCTGCCGGACGGGCGGGAGCGGGTGGTCGAGGGACAGTTGCGGGGGGTGCTGCGCCACGCCCCCGCTGGCACGGGCGGCTTCGGCTACGACCCGATCCTCCAGCCGGAGGGCGAGACGCGGACGTGCGCGGAGCTGAGCCCCGAGGAGAAGAACGCGATCAGCCATCGGGGGAAGGCGTTCCGGGCGTTGGTGCCGGTCGTACGGGAGTTGTTGGGCTGAGGCAGACACGGCAACGGCCTGCGCATCAATCCTTTGATTCGCAGGCCGTTTATGTGCGGCGGAAGGGATTCGAACCCTCAAGCCCGATCAAGGGCCACAGATCCTAAGTCTGCTGCGTCGCCGTTGCGCCACCGCCGCTAGCCGCCTGCCATCGTACCGGGATCTGTCCGACGCCTTCTCCCTCCCCTGCACCAGGTGCTGGTGATCGCGTGACAGTTGGGGCAGAGCAACCGCAGGTTCTCGCGCCGGTCGTCACTCCAGTCCCCGTTGATGTGATCGACTTCCAACGTCATGGGCCTGCCCAGCCACTCGGGGGCGACTCCGCATCTGGCGCACTGCTCGGGTACGCCGACTTCGCGGAGCGCGCGGCGGAGTCGCGAGGTGCTTGTTCGGTGCTTGCGGTCGTGCCGGACCAGCACGTCTTCTGGCCGTTTGGCGTTTGTTCCGGGCTTTCCTCGCTGGTGCGCCTGGCCCAGGAAGTGTGAGGTCGAGATGTGGTCCTCGGCGATCCACTCGCGTAGCTTCATGCGCTGCACACCATTGTTCGGTCTCCCCAGACGGCGAAGCGTCTCTCTGATGGAGACCGACTCGGCGACCGCCGCCCGCAACTCCTCGGGGCTGGGCCGGACAGGTCTTCCGTGGGGACGGAAATGCGAGACGTCGATGCCGAAGTGAGCGAAACGCTTCATGAGATACCGAGGTAGGTATCCGTAGGGCCGTGTGCCGAAGAAGGCGATGACCTCGTCGATGCCGGAGCACTTCTCGGCGGCTTCTGCCAGCCGCTCGCGGGTGTACTGCACGGAAGTGCTCATGAGGTGGACACCCTGGCACGCCGCTTGCCGCGACCGCGGTAACTATCAGTTGTGGAGTGACAGTTGGGGCAAAGGAGCCGGAGATTTTTGATCCGGTTGTTTCGCCAGTTGCCGTCGATGTGGTCGACCTCAAGTGGCAACGGCTCTCCGAGCCACAACGCCTCGATGCCGCACAGGGCGCAGCGTTCCTCCACGCCCAGTTCCTGCATTGCCCTCTTGAGCCGACTGCTCGGGATGCGTACGGCGTGTGCCGACGTGTCCTCGACGAGGATCTCTTCGGCTGTCCGGCGACGCTGGTTGTGCCTCATGCGCTCGGTGCGGACTACCGGCGTGAAGTGCGAGGTGTTGATTCCATACGCCTTGATGCGCCGCGCGATGTTGGCCTGGTGACCGCCCACAGAATCGAGCCCGAGTCGTCGCACCACCTCGTTGACGCTCGTGGACGTGGCGACCACCGGCTCGAGGATCTCCCTCGTCCACTTGGCCCCCTCCCGCTCGAAGTGCGACGTATCCACCCCGAGCTTCTTCATCCGCTCCCGGATGTAGTTCCGCGTCGAACTCCCCGGATCCACCCCCAACCTCACCAACGCCTCCGACAACGTCCGCGCCCCCCGAGCCGCCTCCTCCAGCCGCTCCTTGGTGTACGCACTGGCCCCCATCGAGCCCCCTCCGTTCCGACCACACGTTCGTGGTCCACACGGAGTAACGAACCGCTTATCGGACAGTCACGCCCGAAATGCAAAGCGGCCCGTGCCGGGTCACCCCGGTACGGGCCGCTCGCGTCGGGCGGAGCCTGCGCTCAGATGCCCAGGTCCTTGATGATCTTGGCCACGTGCCCCGTCGCGCGCACGTTGTACAGCGCGCGCTCGACCTTGCCCTGCTCGTCGACGACGATCGTGGAGCGGATGACGCCCATGTACGTCTTGCCGTAGTTCTTCTTCTCGCCGTAGGCGCCGTACGCCTCGATGACGGTCTTGTCGGGGTCGCCGGCGAGGGTGACCTTCAGGGATTCCTTCTCGCGGAACTTCGCCAGCTTCTCGGGCTTGTCCGGCGAGATGCCGATGACGTCGTAGCCGGCGGCGGCCAGGACGTCGAGGTTGTCGGTGAAGTCGCAGGCCTGCTTCGTGCAGCCGGGGGTCAGGGCGGCCGGGTAGAAGTAGACGATGACCTTGCGGCCCTTGTGGTCCGACAGGGAGACCTCGTTGCCGTCGGCGTCGGGGAGGGTGAAGGCGGGGGCCACGTCCCCGGGCTGGAGTCGCTCACTCATCGGGCTAGCGTAACCGGGGGTCCTGACGGTGCGGTCGCCGGAAGAACTGACAGACTGTCCGGAACAAGCATCAGCTGACTTCGGAGGCCGTACGGTGGCGGACACGTCGGACACCAGAACCCCGGCGCAGATCGAGGCGGACATCAGGCGTCGCCGCGAGAGGCTGGCCGAGACGCTCGACGAGATCGGGGTGCGGGTGCATCCGAAGACGATCGTCGGGGACGCCAAGGCCAAGGTCGTGTCGAATGTCGATCACACCCTCGGGCGGGCGTACGTGCAGGTCAACCGGGTGGTGAGTGAGGTGAAGGGGCAGTTCGTCGATGAGGAGGGCGCGCCTCGGATGGAGCGCGTGCTGCCCGTCGCGCTGGTGGCCGTTGGGGTCGTGGGGCTGCTCGTGCTGGGTACCCGGCGGCGGAACCGCTGACCCACCCGCGTGCGAATGGTTCGAAGGCAGGTAGGTTCGAAGGCGTGAGCTCCAACAGAAACGACCACAGCACCCATCCCGACAAGCTGCCCATCCGGATGTTGCACGACCGTGTGCTCGTGCGGCAGGACACCAGCGAGGGCGAGCGGCGTTCCGGTGGCGGCATCCTGATTCCCGCCACGGCGGCCGTGGGCCGTCGGCTGGCGTGGGCGGAGGTTGTCGCGGTGGGGCAGAACGTACGGACCGTCGAGCCGGGTGACCGGGTGCTGTACGACCCGGAGGACCGTGCCGAGGTGGAGGTGCGGGGTATCGCGTATGTGCTGATGCGCGAGCGGGACCTGCATGCGGTGGCGGCGGACCGGTTCGAGGGGTCGGAGGATTCGACCGGGCTGTACCTGTAGATCAGGGCTTTACCTGTGATCAGGGTTGTACCTGTGGATCAGGGCTGAGAAGGGGCTGGTGACCATCGTCACCGGCCCCTTTTGTCGCCTTCCTTGCTACATTCGTAGGAGCCCGACGAGACGCGCCGTACCGGGACGAAGGCAAAGACGACGCACCCCCCGTCCGTCCTGTCTGTGTCTCGGAGGCGCTTGTCATGGCCTGGGTTCTGCTGATCGTCGCCGGTGTGCTCGAAGTGGGCTGGTCGGTCGGGATGAAGTACACCGACGGTTTCACGCGGCTCGTGCCGAGCCTGTTCACCGGTGCCGGCATCGTCGCCAGCATGCTGTTGCTGTCGTATGCGGCGAGGTCCCTGCCCATCGGTACCGCGTACGGCGTCTGGGTGGGGATCGGGGCCGCCGGGTCGGCGGTGGTCGGCATGGTGGTGCTGGGGGAGCCGGCGACCGCCGCCCGGATCTTCTTCGTCTGTCTGTTGCTGGTGGCCGTGGTGGGGCTGAAGGCGACGTCGGGGCACTGAGCCGCGCGGTTCACCTGATTCTTGCGAGACTGCCCGCCCCCGTCGTCGCGGACGCTCTCGGCTACCACGACAAGACCACCACCCGGCTCCTCAACGAGACCGGCGGGACTTGGAGCCGATACGTCTCCGGAGATCACGGAAAGTCACTGCCAGGCTCAGCAGTGCCGACTACGGGCGGTAGTTGAAGGGTGCAGTTCCTCTGAAGTGAAGGGCTGAGCTGGGGGCGCTTGTGGGTTCTCAATAGATTCATGATCGCTCCGCTTACCACTTGCGGCACAGATATGGTGACCGTGTGGATCAGGATGAACTGCTGCTTCACGCCTCGTCGTTCGGCGCAGCGGCGGTCGCATACGCCGAGCACCGTCCGGACTACGCGCAGGCCGCGGTGCGCTGGGCGCTCGATCCCGCGCCCGGTCCACGCGTGCTCGACCTCGGCGCCGGAACCGGCAAGCTGACCGCCGCGCTGGCTGCGCTGGGTGCCGAAGTCATCGCGGTCGAGCCCGATCCGGCGATGCTGACCGAGCTGCGCCGCTCGCTGCCGGGTGTCCGTGCCCTGTCGGGTAGTGCCGAGGCGATCCCGCTGCCGGACGCGTCCGTCGATGCTGTGCTGGCCGGCAACGCCATGCACTGGTTCGACATGGCCGTCGCGGGACCCGAGATCGCCAGGGTCCTCGCACCCGGCGGCATTCTGGCCGGCCTGTGGAACGTCATGGATGACCAGGTCGAGTGGGTTGCCGGGCTTGCACGGGTCAGCGGGAGCGCGGCCATCGGCCCGCGTGACACACCCGCCAGCTGGCGCGCTGAGACGGCCGACATGCACCTTCCGAAGACAGGCGTGGCCGCCCGGTTCGGCTCGCCGGAGCAGGCAGAGTTCCCGCACGGACAGGGCCGCACCGCTGATTCTCTCGTCGCGACGATCGCGACGCGCGCGGGGATGCTGGTCATGCCCGAACAGGAACAACAGGCCACGCTGGGCCGGATCCGCGCATTCCTCGCGAGTCGACCGGAGACCGCCCGCGGCGAGTTCATCCTGCCGATGCTGACCGGTGTGCTGCGCGTCCGTCAGCTGTGAAAGCCATCGACCGCCCGATATTCGCTTAAGCGAGTCACGGGTGGGGTCCGGGGGCCCCATCACCCACAGGAGTGGCCCCGGAGCGGTGTCTCCGGGGCCAAAGGGCTGTGGATGGAGGCGGGCTGGACACCACGAGGAACTGGTGACAGTTGAATAGGCGAGCCCACCAGTATCAACCCCCCGTTTCCTGGGGCGCGGGGCGCCCGCATGACCACCAACGCAGGCCGGGCGGGCGAACGCGTGTGCTCGTATTCGCCGGTTGTGGTGACGGCGGCGCGACGGAGGTACGGGTGTGCGGGTGTCGCACGTACGGTCTCGTCGTGGAAGCCGGGACGCGCGGGCGGAGCGTGGGAGCAGGTGATGTCGTGCCGGTGGTGCAGGAGGCCGGGGAGGGCGGGCATGCCCGGTACACCTACCGGCTGCGCGTGTCGTCGACTGCCCGCACACGGTTGCTGGCGGAGTGGGACCGGTGCCGGTGGGTGTGGAACGAGTGCGTGGCCAAGGCCAAGGCCGTGCACGCGCACAACACGGCGCACCCCGAGGACGAGCTGACGTGCGGCCCGGCCCGGCTCGACAAGATGCTCACCGAGGCCCGCGCGAAGACGCCGTGGCTGCGCGAAGGCAGTTCGGTGCCGCAGCAGCAGACCATCCGGGACTTCGGCAGGTCGCGGGCGAAGGCGCAGAAGGACATCAAGGACCGCCTGCCCCTCAGGCAGCGGGCCGGGATGCCCGGGTGGAAGAAGAAGCGCCAAGCGGACCCGACGCTGAACTACACCCGGCGCGGCTTCCGTCTCAGGGGCGGCCGCCTGCACGTCGCGGGCGGCATCGTGCTGACCGTGGTGTGGTCGCGGGACCTGCCCGCCGCCCCGTCCAGCGTGCGCGTGTACCGCGACAGCGTCGGCCGCTGGTACGCCTCCTTCGTCGTGCCCGCCGAAGTCCGGCCGCTCCCCACCACCGGCGCGGTGATCGGTATCGACTGGGGCGTCAATCAGACCGCGACCACCACCAGCGACGCGCACGATCTGCCCCACGCCCAGCACGGCCGGAAGGCCCAGCAGAGGCTGTCGCGGTACGACCGGATGATGGCCCGCCGCAAACCCGCCAAGGGGCAGGCGGCCTCCAAGGGCTACCGCGCGGCCAAGCACCTGCGCGCGAAGGCGTGCCAGAAGGTGGCCCGGCAGCGGCAGGACACCGGCCGCAAGTGGGCGAAGAAGGTCGTGACGGACCACGACGTGATCGCCGTGGAGGACTTCCGCCCGAAGTTCCTCGCCAGGACATCGATGGCGCGCAAGGCGGCCGACGCCGCCATCGGCGCCACCAAGAAGGCCCTGCTGGAGATGGGCCGCAAGCACGCACGGGACGTCCGTCTCGTGCATCCCGCGCACACCACCATGGACTGCGCATCGTGCGGAGCGAGAACCAAGCACGCACTTCCGCTGTCGGAACGTACCTACACCTGCACCGCGTGCGGAGCCGCCTCCCCCCGGGACAAGAACTCCGCCCGTGTGATGCTCGTCCGGGCAGGTCTGAACCCGGCTGGTGTCGAGGGCGTAAGACCACCCGGAGCGCCGCTCCGGGAGGCAGCCTGAGCCAGGAATCCCCATCCCTTCAGGGAAGGGGAGCATTCAAAGTCTGATCGTGTACCGCGGAGCCGAGTTCGATGTGCCCGTGGTCGTGCCGCCGCCGGTGGTGCCTCCGGTGGTTCCGCCTCCGGTGGTTCCGCCGCTTGTGGTGGGGTCACCGCCGGTTGTGGTGCCGCCGCCTGTGGTGGTGCCGCCGTCGGTTGTCGTGCCGCCGTCGGTGGGTGTGCCACCCGTCGTGGTGTCGCCGGTCGTGCCGTCCGTGGGCGTGCCTCCGGTGGTCCCGTCCGTGGGTGTGCCCCCGGTCGTCGTGTCGCCCGGGGTCTCGTCCGGGCTCTCCTGGTCGGCGTCGTCGCTCGGTGTGGCGCCGTCGGTGGGGGTGTCGGTGCCGGGGTTCTGGGAGGGCGGGATCTCGGGCAGGTCCCATTCCTCGGCGCCGTCCTGGAGCTGGAGGTTGAAGTCGGTGGGCGGGGTGCCTTCGAGGGCGTCCTTGGTGAACTGGGCCCAGATGTCGGCGGGCGCGCCGCCGCCGTTGACGCGGTCCAGGCCCATGGCGCCGTAGAGCGGCATGTGGTCGGCGGTGACCGGGTCCTGGCCCATGACGGCGACGACGGTGGCGAGGTCGGGGGTGTAGCCGGCGAACCAGGCGGCGGTGTCCTCCTCGGCGGTGCCGGTCTTGCCCGCGGCGGGGCGGCCGGCGGCCTGGGCGGCGGTGGCGGTGCCGTTCTCGACGACGCTCTGCAGGACCGATGTCGTGGTGTCGGCGGCTTCGCGGCTGACGGCCTGGTGGGTCTGGCGTGCGGGCAGTTCGATGACCTCGGTGCCGTCCTTGGTGATCTTCTCGATCATGGTGTACGTGCCGTGTTCGCCGTGGTTGGCGAGGGTGGCGTACGCCTGGGCCATGTCGAGGACGCTGGCGGTGGCCACGCCGAGGGCGATCGACGGGTACGGGGCCATGTCCGGGGTGGCGGTGGGCAGGCCGAGGTCGATCGCGGTCTGTTCGACCTTGTCGGGGCCGACGTCGACGGCCATCTGTGCGTACACGGCGTTGACGGACTTGTCGGTGGCCTCGCGGACGGTGATGTCGCCGTACGACTTCTGGTCCTCGTTCTCGGGGTTGTAGGCGCTGTTCCAGCCCTGGACGGGGCGCTTGTTGGTGCCGTCGTAGTAGGTGTTGGGGGTGATCGGTGTGCCGCCCTGGGTGGTGGAGTCGTTCTCGACGGCGGAGGTGAACACGAACGGTTTGAAGGTGGAGCCGACCTGGAAGTCCCGGCGGGTGGCGCCGTTGGTGTACTGCTTGACGTAGTCGATGCCGCCGTACATGGCGACGACCTTGCCGGTCTTGGGGTCGACGGCGGCGCCGCCTGCGCGGACGTAGGTGTCGACCTTGCGGTTCTTCGGGTCCAGCTTGGACATCAGCTGGTCGTTCACGGCCTTGACGAAGGCGTCCTGCCGGGGCTTTTCGAGGGTGGTGGTGATGCGGTAGCCGCCCCTTTCGAGCTCGTCCCGGTCGACGATCTTGTTCTCGGCGAGGTACTGCTTGATCGCGTCGACGACGTAGCCGCGCTGCCCGGACATGCCGGTGGAGACGGTGGCCTCCTTCGGCATCGGGAACTTCAGGCCGGCCCGCTCGGAGCGGCTGAGCCAGCCTTCCTTGACCATGCCGTCGAGGACGTAGTTCCAACGGGCCTCGGCGGCAGCCTTGTTCTGCGGGTTGGCGACGACGTCGTACTCGCTGGGTGCGTTGAGCAGTGCGGCGAGGTAGGCGCCGCGGGCGGGGTCGAGGTCGGTGGCGTCCATGCCGTAGTAGGCGTGGGCGGCGGCCTGGATGCCGTAGGCGTTGCGGCCGAAGTAGCTGGTGTTGAGGTAACCCTCCAGGATGTCGTCCTTGGTCTTCTCCTGATCGAGCTTGATCGAGATGAAGAACTCCTTCACCTTGCGGGTGAGGGTCTGTTCCTGGGCGAGGTAGTAGTTCTTGACGTACTGCTGGGTGATCGTGGAGCCGGACTGCTTGCCCTTGCCGGTGGCGGTGTTCCAGGCCGCGCGGAGCATCGCCTGCGGGTCGATGGCGGACTCGCTGTAGAAGTCGCGGTCCTCGGCGGCCAGTACGGCGTGCTGGGCGTCCTTGGAGACCTGGGCGAGGGTGACGTTCTCCCGGTTGACCTCGCCGTCCCGGGCGAGTTGGGAGCCGTCTGCGTAGAGGTAGACGTTGCTCTGCTTGGTGGCGAGGGCGTTCGCCGGCGGGATCTTGACCAGTGAGTAGCCGAGGAAGAACAGGCCGATCACCAGCAGGGCGCCGAGGACGAAGGTGCCGAACACCATGCGCCAGGTGGGGATGATCCGGCGCCAGCCGGTGCGCTTGGGCCGCTTGGGCTTGCCGTCCCCCGTCGCGCCCTGGGTCGGCTGCTGCGGCTGCGGCTCGTGGCTCATGTCGTGCACGGACTCCTGTTTTCCTCGTACGTTCCGGTACGAATTTCTCCTCGTACGATCCCGTACGCCCTCGTACGTCTTCTGCGCCCCCTGTTGAAGACTCTCGCACCAAGCGTTCCGTTCCCGGTTCCCGGCACGCGTTGTGCCCGGAAATTGCGTGGCCGCTCGGATCGGCCGCGTACTAGGCTCCTGCGCTTCGGTGCCGGGCGCGGTCGGGGGGGTGGTGGGTGTGGGCGCGGGACGGTTGTACGTGGCCGTCGCGGTGGGAGGTTTCCGACGATACGCGACGTACCGGGTGGCCACGGTCGCCGGGGTGTTCACCAACACCGTGTTCGGGCTGATCCTCGTCTACACGTACCTGGCGCTGTGGGAGGAGAGACCGCAGCTCGGCGGGTACGACCAGGCGCAGGCCGTCACCTATGTGTGGCTGGGGCAGGCGCTGTTGTCGACGCTCGCGATCGGGGGTGGCGGCTTCGAGGACGAGTTGATCGAGCGTATCCGTACGGGTGATGTGGCGATCGACCTCTACCGGCCGGCCGACCTCCAACTGTGGTGGTTGGCAGGCGACTTGGGACGGGCGCTGTTCCAGCTGCTGGGGCGTGGGGTGGTGCCGTTCGCGTTCGGGGCGCTGGTCTTCGATGTCGCGCTGCCGTCGGATCCGGTGACGTGGGCGGGTTTTCTGCTGGCGGTGCTGCTCGGGATGGTGGTCGGTTTCGGGATCCGGTACCTGGTGGCGCTGAGCGCGTTCTGGCTGATGGACGGCACCGGGGTGGTGCAGATGGCGTGGCTGCTGGGGTTCTTCTGTTCGGGGATGCTGCTGCCGCTGAACGTCTTCCCGGGCCTGCTGGGCGAGATCGTACGGGTGCTGCCGTGGTCGTCGCTGCTGCAGGCGCCGGCGGATGTGCTGCTGGGGCGGGCCGATCCGCTGGGCACGTTCGCGTTCCAGGGTGTGTGGGCGGTTGCGCTGCTTGCGGTGGGGCGGCTGGTGCAGTCGGCGGCGACGCGGCGGGTGGTGGTGCAGGGTGGGTGAGCGCGGTCGGGTGGCGGAGGGGCTGCGGGCGTACGGTCTGATCGTCGCGATGTGGATCCGTTCGACGATGGCGTACCGGGCCTCTTTCGTCATGACCACGGTCGGCAACTTCGCGGCGACGTCGCTGGACTTCGTCGCGATCCTGTTGATGTTCTCCCGCGTGGATGCGCTCGGCGGGTATGCGCTGCCCGAGATCGCTTTCCTGTACGGCCTGTCCAGTGTCGCTTTCGGTCTTGCCGATCTGGCGATCGGGTCGATGGACCGGCTGGGGCGGCGGGTGCGTGACGGCACGCTGGACACGCTGCTGGTGCGGCCGGCGCCGGTGCTCGCGCAGGTCGCCGCGGACCGTTTCGGGCTGCGCCGTCTGGGCCGGGTCACGCAGGGGGCGCTGGTGCTCGGCTACGCGTTGGCGACGGTGGACATCGACTGGACGCCGCTGAAGGTGCTGCTGATGCCGGTGATGCTGGTCAGCGGAGCGGTGATCTTCTGCGCGGTGTTCGTCGGGGGCGCGGCCTTCCAGTTCGTGGCGCAGGACGCCTCCGAGGTGCAGAACGCGTTCACCTACGGCGGTACGACGCTGCTCCAGTATCCGCCGACCGTGTTCGGCAAGGAGCTGGTGCGTGGGGTGACGTTCGTGCTGCCGCTGGCCTTCGTCAACTGGCTGCCCGCGAGTCATGTGCTGGGGCGGCCGTATCCGCTGGACCTGCCGACATGGGTGGCGTTCACGCCGCCGCTGGTGGCGGTGGGGTGCTGTGCGCTCGCGGGGATGGCGTGGCGGGCGGGGCTGAAGTCGTATCGAAGCACAGGGAGTTAGACCGTTGACTGGTGGTGGCTTCATCGAACTCGACCGGGTCGAGAAGGTCTTCGACGTGCGGAAGAAGACCGGTTTCCTCAGGTGGGAGCGGCGTCAGGTGCGGGCCGTCGACTCGCTGTCGTTCTCGGTGGCGCGCGGTGAGATGGTCGGCTACATCGGGCCGAACGGCGCCGGCAAGTCGACCACGATCAAGATGCTGACCGGCATCCTGACCCCGAGCGGCGGGCGGCTGCGGGTGGCCGGCATCGACCCTTCCCGTGAGCGGACGCGGCTCGCGCACCGCATAGGGGTGGTGTTCGGGCAGCGGACGACGCTGTGGTGGGACCTGCCGCTGATCGACTCGTACAAGCTGATGCATCGCATGTACCGGATCCCGGACGCCCGTTACCGGTCGAACCTCGAACAGTGTGTGGAACTGCTGCAGCTGGACGCCCTGTTGGACGTGCCGGTGCGGCAACTTTCCCTCGGCCAGCGGATGCGCGGCGACATCGCGGCCGCCCTGCTGCACGACCCCGAGGTGCTCTACCTCGACGAGCCGACCATCGGCCTGGACGTCGTCTCCAAGGCCCGGGTGCGGGAGTTCCTGCGCGAGCTGAACACCGAGCGCGGGACGACGGTGCTGCTGACCACGCACGACCTGCAGGACATCGAGCAGCTCTGCTCCCGGGTGATGGTCATCGACCACGGCCGTCTGATGTACGACGGTCCGCTGGCCGGCCTGCACGAGGCGGGGGAGAGCGAGCGGACCCTGGTCGTGGACCTGGAGCGGGAGCTGCCGCCGATCGACGCGCCGGCACCGGCCCGGGTGGTACGGGTGGAGGGGCCACGGCAGTGGCTGGCCTTCCCGGCGGCGCAGTCCGCGGCGCCGCTGGTGGCGCGGATCGCGGCGGAGTATCCGCTGGTGGACCTGTCGGTGCGGGAGCCGGACATCGAGGCGGTGATCGCGCGCATGTACGCGGACCGGGCGACCGCGTAGGGCACCGTGCAGGCGGCGGGGTTGCGCTGAGCGCATAGTCTCCGGGCCGGGGAAAACGTACGCTGCTGTGCATGACCGACGATGCCCCGGAGCTGCGTGCCTCCGACGCCGATCGTGAACGGGTTGCCGAGGTCCTGCGGGACGCCCTCGCGGAGGGCCGGCTGGACATGGCGGAGTTCGAGGAACGGCTGGAGGCGACGTACCAGGCACGGACGTACGGCGAGCTGGCGCCGATCACCCGGGACCTGCCGGTCGCCGGCGGCGCCCCGGCCCCCTCGATCTCGCTGGTCAAGGAGCCGGCGGAGAACGGGAGTTGGGCGGAGCGGATCGTCGGCGGCGAGGGCACGTCGACGTGGGGTGTCGCCGTGATGTCGGGATTTCAGCGCAAGGGGCGCTGGACGGTGCCGAAGCGGTTCACCTGCTTCGCCTTCTGGGGCGGCGGCGAGATCGATCTGCGCGAGGCGAACTTCGCCGACCGCGAGGTCGAGATCAACTGCATCGCGATCATGGGCGGGTTGAACGTCACCGTGCCGCCCGGCGTCGAGGTCGTGGTGCGCGGCATCGGGATCATGGGCGGCTTCGATCAGCGCGAGGAGGGCGTGCCGGGCGACCCTGGCGCCCCGCGGGTGATCGTCTCCGGGTTCGCCTTCTGGGGCGGGGTCGGCGTGGAGCGGAAGCTGACCCGGGCCGAGCGGAAGCGGCTGAAGGAGGAGCGGCGGAAGGGGAAGCTGGAGCGCAAGGCGGCGATGCGGGATCTGCACTCCTCGTTCCGGGAGGACGTTGAGGAGGCGCACCGCCGGATGATCGAGGGACATCAGGACCTGATGGACGATCTGCGTGAGCAGCGGCGGGAGAAGCGGGAGCGGCGCCGGGAGGAGTGACCGGCGTAGCCCGCGGGCAGTCGTGCCGCTGGGGCGGCACGGGTGGGCGCGGGCGGCACCCCGCCAACGCCGGGCCACGCGATCCACCCCCGCCAGCGGCGGCGTTACAGCTGCGCCGGCACCGACCCCTTCAGGTCCTCGAGGTCGAACTCCTCCGCCATCCGCGCATACCCCTTGTCGTTGGGGTGCAGATGATCGCCCGAGTCGTAGTCGGAGCGGAACTTGCGCGGGTTGTACGGATCCCGCAGGGCCTCGTCGAAGTCGACGACCGCGTCGAACACCCGCCCAGAGCGGATCTCGGCGTTGATCTCCTGCCGTATGGATTCGCGGGCGTCGGTGTAGCCGCGGTGCCCCTGGAACGGCATCAGGGTCGCGCCGACGACCTTGATGCCGTTGGCGTGCGCCTGGCGGACCAGGGTGCGCAGGCCGTCGAGGATCTGGTCGGGGTCGGTCACCGGAGGATTGCGCAGGATGTCGTTGACGCCGAGATCGATGACGACGACCTTGACGTTCGTACGGCCCAGGACGTCACGGGAGAAACGGTTGAGCCCGCTGGGGTTGTCGGCGGGGCGGCCGTTACCGCCGGTCAGGATGCGGTTGCCGCCGATGCCCTGGTTGACGATGCCGTAGCGGGGCACGTCCTGCCCGGCGTCGGCCGCCTCGCGCAGCCGCTGGGCGAGGACGTCGGTCCAGCGCCGGTTGGCGCCCACGGTCGAGGAGTGGCCCTCGGTGAGGGAGTCGCCGAAGGCGACCAGGGTGCCGTCGGACTCCCCGCTGAGCACGTCCAGCGCGGTCAGATACCGCCAGGACTCGACCGGCTCGGTGTAGGGGGCGCCGGTGACGTCCTCGGCGTAGTCGCCCTGTGCGGCGTAGGAGATCTGGCGTGCATGCGCGTGGACGGTGACCGGCCCCGGCTCGGCGGGGGAGTACGTGGTGACCAGGACGTCGCTGTCGGGCGGGATGGTCAGGCGCGCGGCGTCGCTCACCACCTGCCGCCCGGCCGGGACGACGACCGTGGTGGTGCCGTTGAACGTCAGTCGCCGCATCGTGTCGGCCGCGGCGGCTGCGCTGTCGTCGGCGGCGGCGAGGGCGATCGTCGCGTGGGTGATGGTCAGCGGCTGCCGGCCGTAGAGGTTGGACAGCGTGATCCGGGCACTCGTGCCGCCGACGCTGGCGTGTACGACGTTGCGCACCGAGCGGTCGGTCAGTCCGGCCGTCTCGGTGCCGGGTTCGGCGGCGGCCGGGGACGTCGACCAGGAGCCGACCCAGATGCCGGTGGACGCCGGGGCGGCGGAGTTGTGGGGGCGGGGGCCTGCGACCGTGCGCTGGGCGGTGCCGTTGTCGGAGGCCACTCCGACGTAGAGGGCGACCGACAGTCCCACGATCAGAGCGATGATCGCGCTGAGCAAGGCATAACCGTGATGACGCCTGGTCATGCGGTGCGTTTCTCCTCGGGCGAAATGGAGCCCGGGGCTCCGATGTTGATCACCCCATGATGCGGCATGGAGCTGCGGGAAGTTGACCGGGACCCCCCTTCGGGCCACGACAGTTCACAGTTGCGCTTCCCCGCCCGGAAGGACGCCGGGAACTCTTCTTCCGTTCCAGGAGTCGGTCAGGAAGGGACAATGTTGCTGTGGGGGATCGTGAACGGGTGGAGCGGATGGACCGTACGAATCCGGAAGAACATGGTGAAACCGGAGCAGCTGCCGTAGAGCAGCATGCCCGGCCCGACACCGCCGGTAACCATGCCGGTGCTCGCAGCAGTGTTCCTGCTTCGGCGGTCCGTGCCATGACGACCTTCAGCGCCGCCGACGAGGAGAAGCAGCGCGGAGTGCGGCGGATGAAACTCACCGCGACCGGCCTGCTGCTGTTCGTGGCCGTGGTGTACGTCCTCACCAAGTGGGCGTCGAACGCGGGCGCAGGACCCTGGGCGGGCTATGTCGCGGCGGCCGCCGAGGCCGGCATGGTCGGTGCGCTCGCCGACTGGTTCGCGGTCACCGCCCTCTTCCGCCACCCGCTCGGCATCCCCATCCCGCACACCGCGATCATCCCCACCAAGAAGGACCAGCTGGGCGTCACGCTGGGCGACTTCGTCGGCGAGAACTTCCTCTCCGAGGCCGTCGTACGCCAGCGGCTGCGCGCCGTCGGCATCGGCAGCCGCCTCGGCGCCTGGCTCGCCGAACCGCAGAACGCCGACCGGGTCACCGCCGAGCTGGCGACGGCCCTCAGAGGCGCCCTGACCGTGCTGCGCGACTCCGACGTCCAGGCCGTGGTCGGCGAGGCGATCACCCGGCGCGCCAACATCCAGGAGATCGCGCCCGGCATAGGCAAGATGCTGGAGAAGATCGTCCTCGACGGCGGCCACAAACGCGTCGTCGACCTCGTCGTCTCCCGCGCGCACGACTGGCTGGTGCTGCACGACGAGCAGGTCATGGACGCCGTGCAGGGCGGCGCGCCCGGCTGGACCCCGCGGTTCGTCGACAAGAAGGTCGGCGAGCGGGTCTACAAGGAGCTGCTGCGCTTCGTCACCGAGATGCGCGACATGCCCTCCCACCCGGCGCGCGGCACCCTCGACCGCTTCCTCACCGACTTCGCCTCCGACCTGCAGTCCGACACCGACACCCGCGCGCGCGTGGAGCGGCTCAAGGGCGAGGTGCTGGGCCGCGGCGAGGTCCAGGACCTGATCGCCTCCGCCTGGACCGCCGTACGCTCCATGATCGTGGCCGCGGCCGAGGACGAGCGCAGCGAGCTACGGCTGCGGGTGCGGGCGTCCCTGCTGTCGCTGGGCGCCCGCATGGCCACCGAACCCAAGATCCAGGGCAAGGTCGACAGCTGGGTCGAGGGCGCCGCGGTGCACGTCGTGACGACGTACCGCAAGGAGATCACCTCCCTGATCACAGACACCGTGGCCAGCTGGGACGCCGAGCACACCACAAAGAAGATCGAGGCCAACATCGGCCGCGACCTGCAGTTCATCCGCATCAACGGCACGGTGGTGGGCTCACTGGCGGGCCTGCTGATCTACACGGTGACGCACGCACTGGGAGCGTGAACCGCCGCAGCTGCGGGCAGTCGTGCCGCTGGGGCGGCACGGGTGGGCGCAGCGGCACCCCGTCAGCGCGGGCGAGCGAACCCCACCCGCCCGCACCCACGCCGGGCGCCTACCGACCCCCGCCCCCCGCACGCCCCCGACGGCGCAGCAGCAACAGCCCACCCGCGAGGGCGGTGACACCAGTAGCGGCAACCCAACCCACGACGTCCCCCGCACCAGTGGCAGCGAGGTCGCCATCCGCAGCGGCCGAGGCGGACGGGGTTCCGCCGGCCGGCGACGGCTGCCCGGAAGGAGCCGAGGACGCCGCCTCGGACGCTGTACCGCCCGGCGTCGGCGTAGGCGTAGGTGTAGGCGACGAGGACGCCCCAACCTCCCCCCGATCCCGGGTGAACGCCAACGTCCCGAACCCCAACTGGTCATACCCCCCACTGTTGGGCCCGTAGTCCCCACCACCCCCCTCAGGCGCAGCCTTGGCGGCAATCTGCGTGACATACGACGCATCCAACCCCCGCCGCTTGGTGTAGTGGTTGGCAATCATCGCCCAGATCGGACGAGTCATCGCCGGATCAACCCCCGCAGCCTCACTCGCCGTCTCGGACCCCGACCACCCGTTGATCGCCCCCTTCTTACGCGTGTTCGCGGTATACGGCACATCCCCGCCGAGACTCCACTTGGCCACGTACTGCGCACCCTTGAGGAACCGGTTGTCGTCGTACCCGTACAGATCGATCCCCTGGTTCCACGCCATCTCGCAGAACGTCCCCATCAGCCCGATCCCGAGCAGCGCATGCCCCTGATCCCGCCCGGCCTCGACCCACTCGGCGAGCCCGTCATCGTGCACGACAGGGATGGCGTTCTTGATGGACCCCAGCCCGGCGCCGTTCTTGAAGTACTCGACGGCCCGGTCGACCGCACCCCGGTCGTCGCAGAAGATCCCGGTGGCCAGGACGCAGGCCATCGCGGTGAGATCCCAGTTGGTCCAGTAGTTGGTGACATACGCACCGTTGTGGTTGACGAGGAAGTCGTCACTGAGCGGGAGGAACACCTCCCGCATCATCTTCTGGAACCGCGCCAGCTCGAAGCCGTCGTGCTCACGGACGAGTTCGGCGGCGTTGGCGAACTGGTAGCCGTAGATGCCGGCGGCGAGGAACCGGTCGGCGGAGCCGCTGATCGACGTCAGTTTCGCCGACCAGGCGTTGAGGATGGCGACCGCGGTGTCGGCGTGCGCGGTGTCGCCGGAGACGTGGGCGCGCAGGGCGTTCTGGTAGGCGGCGTGGATGTCGTTGTAGAGGATCGTGTAGTTCTGCGGGCTGCCCGCTCCTCGGTAGACGGTGGCCTGCGGGTTGGCCGTCCAGCCGCTCTGCGCATGCCGGTTGGCGGTCAGCTTGGCGAACCCGGCGGTGTAGGGCGCGGCGCCCGCCTTGACCTTCGCGGCCATACGGTCCAGGTCGGCGGCGGTGTGCAGGAGGCCCGGGTGGGCGAAGGCGGCGGGGGCGGCGGTCGCGGGGGCCGGTGCGAGGACCGTACTCATGCCGACGGCTCCGGCTGCGGCACCGGTTGCCTTGAGCATGGTCCGTCGGCTGATCTGTCGTGTCACGTCGTCGTACCTCAACGTCGTCGGTGGCGTGCTTGCGCGGGGACGGTGAGGAGACGTGCGGGGACGGGGGCC
Organism: Streptomyces sp. NPDC127197; assembly: GCF_042672405.1. NCBI lineage: Bacteria > Bacillati > Actinomycetota > Actinomycetes > Kitasatosporales > Streptomycetaceae > Streptomyces > Streptomyces sp. NPDC127197. Next base: position 154,427 of record NZ_JBHXVG010000015.1, read on the forward strand.
GATAACAAAAACTGGGCGCGGCCGGATGGTGCTGCCGCGTGAGCTCACGCCCGCCGGTCGGCGACGGCCCAGGACGCAAGGGCAACAGCCCCCGCCACCCCGAACACGGCGGGCCAGGCGCCCACCTTCTTGGCCAGCGGATGGGACGCGCCGAACGCGGCGACGTATCCGGCGGTCAGCGCCCCCGCGGCCTTCCCGCCGGCCCGCTCCCGCCACTGCTGCGCGGCCGCGGCCCCCGCGACGGCCAGTACGGCCCCGCCGAGCTGCCTCTTCTTCGTCCAGCGGGCGACGCCGTACCCGCCGACGAGCCCACTCGCGGCGACGAGTGCGCTGGGAACCCTGGCCATCCGTGCCTCCTGCGTACGAGGGTCTGCTGCATCGAGGCTAACGCTCACCTGCACCGCAGCACTGAACCTGAGTCGGACCTTGTCAAGTTTTCTCCCCGGAGTTATATAAGAAGCCGTAGGGCATCGCACACCAGCCCCTTCAGGAAAGGAGTGACCCGTGATGCTCATGCGCACCGACCCGTTCCGTGAGTTCGACCGACTCGCGCAGCAGGTGTTCGGCCCGACCCGCCCGGCGGCGATGCCGATGGAGGCCTACCGGGCCGGGGACGACTTCATCGTCCACTTCGACCTGCCCGGCATCGACCCCGAGACGGTCGAGCTGGACGTCGAACGCAACGTCCTGAACGTCCGCGCCGAGCGCCGTTCCCCCGCCCCCGAGGGCGCGGAACTCATCGTCGACGAGCGGCCCACGGGTAGCTTCACCCGTCAGCTCTTCCTCGGTGACACGCTCGACACGGACCGTATCGACGCCTCGTACGAAGCCGGCGTCCTGACCCTGCGCATCCCCGTGGCGGAGCAGGCGAAGCCGCGCCGCATCCAGATCACCGGCGGTGACAGCCGCAAGCAGATCAGCAGCTGACCGCAGCAGCCGACGCAGAGCGTCCCGCGGACCCGTACGCCGTACGCCCTACGGGTCCGCGGGACGCGTCCCCTGTGCCCATCGGACCCATCGGACCCGGAGGAGGAGCCGCACGATGACCACGACGGTGCCGACCCCGACGACGCCCGCACCCGTCACCACCCCCCACCCCGCACCGGCACCGCGGCGCCACCCGGCGAGCGACGGCTGGACGGCCCTGGTCGAGGCGGTACGGGACGCGGGCCAGTACACGACGAGCGCGGAAGCCGAACGCATCATCCGCATCGTCCTCTCCGCCCTGGGCGGCCACGTCACGGGCGACGAACGACTGGCTCTGGCCCGAGCCCTCCCGGAGGAGGCGGCTGATGTCATCGCTTCCCAGCTCGCGGCGACCCGCCCCCTGACGGCAGCGGAGTTCGTCGACTTGGTGGCAGCCCGCATCGAGGGCGCCACCCCGGCCACGGCCCGCTGGGACGTGAGCTCGGTCCTGAGCGTCCTGCCACCCCTGATCGGCGACCCCCTGACCAACCGCGTCCTGAAGCAACTCCCTCCGGGTTACGCCCTGTTGTTCGGCCGGGCGGACCTGGGCGCGAAGGACGACTGACGGCACAAGCACGGGGCCACCGCCGAACTGATCGGCGGTGGCCCCACCGACATGCCTGACCCCCGCAAATGGCTCCCTTTATCTGCCGCGCCCCGACGGCACCCGTCAGTCGACCACCTGACCGCAGGTCACATTGGGTACTGCTCCGGTCATGGCGCCGGCGTAGTCCGATGCCATGAGCGCCGCGACATTGCCGACGTCGGCGAGCGAGGGCAACCGCTTCAGCAGCGTCATGTCCGTGAGATCGGCGATGAACTCGTCACGCGTCATCCCGATGGTGCCGGCGTGCTTGTCCAACACGTCCTCGATCGACTCCACCGATCCGGCCGAGCGCAGGCAGATGACGCGCACACCCTTGGGTCCGAGCTCCGCCGCCAGAGTGCGGGAGAAGCCCTCCAGCGCGGCGCAGGTGACGCCGAAGCCGCCGACGAGGGGGAAGGGAATCCGGGACGGCGACGCCGTGATCATCATGATCACACCCGATCCCGCCTCGATCATGTGCGGCGCGACCGCCTTCGCGGTCAGGAACTGCGTTCTGGTCGCGATGGTGATCGGGCGGGCGAAGTCGTCGTAGGACATCTCGATGAGCGGTATCCCCTGAACTTCGTCCAGCCCGATGGCGTTGAACGAAACGTCGACTCTCCCGGCTGCCTTGACGATGCGGGCGACGCACTCGTTGACGGACTGCTCGTCGAGCGCATCGACCTGAGCGGTCTCTGCCGTTCCTCCCGAGCCGACGATCTCCCCGGCCACGGCCTGAAGCTTGGCCTCGGTACGACCGGCGAGGAAGACCTTGGCTCCCTCTCGGGCAAAGGCGCGAGCGACCGCGCCGCCGATCGCCCCACCGGCTCCGTAGATCACGGCGTTCTTGTCTGCGAGCAACATGGGCATCAGGGGTGGTCGTACGGATGGAGCAACAGTTCTCTCGATCAATCGTCCGCGCGGGCTGACGAGATCGCATCTCGGCCCCTCGTCGCCGCTGATCGAGGAATGCCCGGCGCTCCGTCGAGACCGTCACCGAGACCCCTGATGACGACTCTCAAGCCCGGTACACCAGCAGATACCGCCAGAACAGCAGGCGGCGCAGAGTCGAGCCGGGCAGTGGACGGGCGGACTCGGCGCGGGCTTCGCCGTACGACAGTGGAGGCGGCCAGACCATCGGGATCTGCACGGACGGGGCGCGGTCGCGCCTGCTCAATACACGGTCCGCCCTGAGCAGGCACAATGTCGGCAGGGCCCACGCGAAGTCGGTCGCCGTTCTGACCGGATAGGGCCCCAGCACCGCCAGAACACCGCCCGGGGCGAGGGCTTGCCGCAACGTCAGCACGGTCTCGAACGGCATGTGGTGGAGACTGGCGATGCACGAGATGAAGTCGTACCGACCGTCGGGCAGTTGCCCCTCGCGCACATCGGCCTGACGGTACCGAGGTCCACCCCCAGCCGCGCGCGCCGCCTCAATGACCTCCGCATTCGCGTCGATCCCGTCGACCTCCAGGCCCCGCCCCGCGAGCAGCCGCGCGAACCGCCCCGTCCCGCACCCGACGTCCAGCGCGGTCCGCGCCCCGTCCGGTACCTGCTTCAGCAGCAGCTGGTGGTAGTGATCGTTGAAATTGAGGCCCATCCCGAGGGTCTGCCCCCGGGGCCGCCATCCCGAAGGCGATCTCCCGCCGAGGAACGAATTGACCTCGACTTTGCTTGAGGTTCTAGGTTGAGGCTGCCTCTGCGATGTCCACAGAACAGGGATGTGTTCGTGATGCGTGCGATTCAGGTGCGGGAGTTCGGCGGCCCCGAGGTGCTGGTGCCCGAGGAGGTTCCCGATCCGGTGGCCGGTCCGGGACAGGTCGTGGTGGGGCTGGCCGCCGCCGACGTCATCTACCTCGACACGCTGCTGCGCGCCGGCTGGGGAGGGGAGTACTTCCCGGTCAAGCCTCCCTACGTACCCGGTGGCGGCGGCGCGGGGCGGGTGCTGTCCGTGGGGGAGGGGGTGGACCCCGGTTGGATCGGGCGCCATGTCGTCGCCCGGGCGTCCACCGGCGGCTATGCCGAGCAGCTCGCCGCCGCCGTGGAGGAGATCGTGGAGGTTCCCGACGGAGTGAGCTCCCTCGATGCGGCGGCCGTACTCCACGACGGGGTCACCGCCATGATTCTCACCGACAAGGCGAAGATCGCACCGGGCGAGTGGGTCCTGGTGGCCGCGGCCACCGGCGGGGCGGGCTCGCTGCTGGTGCAACTGGCGCGCACCGCCGGAGCCCGGGTCGTCGCGGCGGCCCGGGGCGAGCGCAAGCTCGCGCTGGCCCGGGAACTGGGCGCGGAGATCGCGATCGACTACTCGCAGCAGGGATGGCAGCACCAGGTCCGCGAGGCGGCCGGCGGCTCCGGTGTCGACCTGGCCTTCGACGGCGCGGGAGGAGAACTCGGCAAGGCGGCTTTCGAAGCGGTGGCAAGTGGCGGCCGATTCATCACCTACGGCACGTCCAGCGGCGCGTTCGCCGACATCGATCCCAAGGCAGCCGAACGACGGCAGGTGCAGGTGACCAACGCACTGGAGTCCGGCCCGCCCGACCAGACCACCGTGCGGGACGCGCTCACACAGGCGCTCACGCTGACCGCGCAGGACCGCATCCACCCCGTCATCGGCGCGACCTATCCGCTGGAACGGGCGAGCGACGCCCACACGTCCCTCGCCCAACGCACCACCCTCGGCAAATCCCTCCTCCTGACCTGAGCGAACCAACGGCGTCCGGGGCATCCCGCCACCAGCTGCGGGATCCTGGAACCAGGATGCGGATCGTCTGTGTCGTTGCCGTCCTGGCCGCCGCGAACCTGATCAACAACTGGCTCGCGGGCGGCCCCCTTGCGTACGTCCTCACGTGCGTGGCCGCGACGGCCGTCCTGCTGCTGATCGCCCGCTGGGACGGTCTCACCCGGGCCGACCTGGGGATCGACGCGGCGGGGATCCGCCGGGGACTGCGGTGGGCGCCCGTCCTGATCGGCGCCGTCCTCGTCGTCCTACTGCTCCTCCTCGCCGTTCCGGCCGGCCGAGAGGCGTTCCGGGACGCCAGGGGCGCCGACCTGTCCGGCGGGCAGCTGCTGTCGCGCGTGCTGGTGCGCGTGCCGATCGGCACCGTGCTGCTGGAGGAGACCGCCTTCCGTGGTGTGCTCTGGGCCATGATCCGGCGCCGCCGCGGCACGGCATGGGCCACCGCCGTCTCGTCCATGCTCTTCGGCCTGTGGCACGTGCTGCCCTCCCGCGGCCTCAACCGCTCCAACTCCGCCGTGGGAACGGCCTTCGGAAGCGGCTCGGCGGGCGTGGCACCGACCGTGGCAGCGGCCGTCGTCGCCATGGTCGCCGCCGGCGCGGTCCTGTGCGAGCTGCGCCGCCGCTCCGGCAGCCTGCTGGCACCCGCGGCCCTGCACTGGTCGATCAACGGCTTCGGCTACGCGCTGGCCTGGGCGGCACCGCGGTGGTGGCCTCCCGCCTGAGCCACGGGCACGCATCCACTCCTGATCGCACGCGCCGGTGCGCATGTGTTGCCGGGACGGGGGCCCCGTCCCGATGAGACGCAGGCAGACTCTCGGATGATCGTGACGAGCATGTCCCCGGCGCTGCCGCCCCCGCCGGACGCGCGTGGTGAGCCGCGACCGCCGGCGGCGCCGCGGGTGGCCGGGCTCTGGCAAGGCTGGCTGGCTCAGATCGGCTTTCGTCGAGCGGGTCAAGGGGGAGGCCAGCGTGACCACCTGAGGGTGAAGCTCGCGGGAAACCGGGGCGCAGCAGGTTATAGCGCGGCTATGGTGGGGTTATGGCAGAGACCACAACCATCCAGGTGTCCCGGCAGGTCCGCGACCATCTTGCCCAGGTCGCCAAGGAGCGGGGGATGACCCTCGGGCAGCTCGTCGAGCAGCTGGCTTCGGAGCAGCCCACGGTGGAGCAGATCGCCGAGCGGGTGGCAGCCGACCGGCAGGTGGTCCGTGACGTGATCGGCGTGGACATCAGCGACGAGGAGTTCGACCGGGCGCCCGACGTGCTTGGCAACATCTACAAGATCGCTGCCGAGAAGATCCGCATGGCGCGGGGCGCCGCCGCGTGATCATTCTGGACACCGGCGCCACCCGTGCCCTCGCGGGCGGGCACAAAACGTTGAATCTGCTCGCGGGGAACATGGCGCGTACCCCGGGCGACCTCCTCCGGATTCCCGCCCTCTGCCTCATGCGGGCGGAGTCGGAGGACGCTGAGGCTGCGCGGCGGGTGCTTGCGTTCTCCTCAGTCGTCGTCGACGACTTGAACACGGTCGCATCGGTCACCGTCGGCACCATGATCCGGGACGGCTACGGCGGCCCCGATACCTGCCACGCCCTCTACTGCGCACTGCCGCGCCCCGAGTTCACAGGAATGTCGATCCTGCTCACGGACCGGGAACAGGACTATCCGCCCGGCGTGGTCACCGTCGACATCGACTCCCCCGGCATGCTCGGCTTCCACTGACCCGTACCCCCATCCGATCCGGAAGCACCGAAGACTGGAAGAAACCCAGTGCCGCGGCACTAGAACGGTTCGGCCGCCTGGAGAATGCGCGGTGGCAGGTCAGGGCCAGGATGTCGAGGTTGATCGCGGCGTCGGAGTCGGTGGCCCGGGCGGCGACCTGGTGATGGTCGCGGTGGGCTTCGAGGGCGTCGAGCAGCGCGAGGTTGAAGCTTTCCTCGTCTCCCTCGACGAGTTGGGAGAACAGGACTGCCGGAGGCGGGAGGAAGGTCCGGTTCTTCGCCCTTTCGCACTCCTGCAGCGCCCGGTCTGTCGCGGGCCCGGCGTCCTCGTCGCGGGAGGCGGGGTACGTGACCGTGCTGCCGTCGATCGTCACCTCGACGTCGGTGCCGGGTTCGGGCAGCGTCGTACGGAAGAGCGTGGCGCCCAACTCAGCGGCGAGGCACAGGTTTCCCAACTGGGCGTCGGTGGCGTCGGCGGAGTGTGAGGCGCGGGTCTGGAAGAGGATCTCCTGGTTGTTCATGGCGTCCGCCAGCTTCCAGGTGGCGAGTTGCTCGCCGGGCACTGGTGTGAAGGCCTCCCGGGGGTACTGCTCGAAAAATGCCTCGCTCTCCGGACTCAGAGGCTGCGGAGGCACCGGGCGCTCGAACGCGACTGTTCCGGCGGCCAGCTCGGCGACTGCTCCCGAGCCCCGCGGCCCACCTGGCTGATCGCCGTCGGCCACCCCGACCGCCCCGCCCTCGCCACCGTCCGCGTCACCCGTACCCCGGCAGGCGTCGAGGAGGACATCACCCTCGCCGTCGGCTACGGCCAGGACGAAGTCCCACCCCTGGACACGATCGAGCCCCTCGCCACAGAGCACGGCCTCGCAACCCTGCTCACTTCACTCCGCACGGCCCGCCGCGACCTCACCGTTCCCCCCACCTCGAACCCCCGCCCATCCCCGTCACATTCACCCTCGCCCACGACGAGCTCGAGAACACCGCCCGCACCCGAGCCCAACACCCACCCCTCGGCCCCGCCCCCAGGCACCTCGGCCACCCGACCGAGCCCGCCCTGCATTACCCCCTGGGGGACCGACCCCCAGACCTGGACCACGTTCCAGCAGCTGATCCGGCACCTGAAACAGGGATGACTGTTGCTGGCGCAGCGTTGAGGTGGTCGGCCAAGCTCTCCACGAGGCTGGCGAGCACCGCTTCGTTCAGACCTGCACGCTGCCCGGCGGTCGCGCGCCAGGTCCCGGCCGGGTGACCATGTCCCACTTATCGAGACCGCAACCATCCGTCAAGTCCCGGAATGCAGCGGCATGACGCGCCTCGCGTACCGGGGCTTACTAGAGGCATGGGTTCATACAGAGCCGGTGACCCGCCCCCATCGCCTGGAACAGCTCTGGCGGTGCGATTTGCGGGACATGTGTCCCGCTGCCGGAAGACCCGCGAAGTAACAGGGCCGTCCGACACCCTCTTCCCCCTTTCTCACTGGAGGTAAATTCCCATGACCCGCACCTCTCGCACCCAGCGTCTTGTGATACTTGCCGCCTCGACCGGCCTGGCCGCAGGAGGCGCGCTGCTGCCTACCAGTGCATTCGCCGCCCCGGCGACGCCGCACACCGGCACCACAACCATGATCGCAGCCGGTCACGATGGTCACAGCGAACCCGAGGGCGACACCCTCATAGGGCGGGGCGGCGGCACCTCCGTCTTCCCCGATCACAGCGAACCCGAGGGCGACACCCTCATAGGGCGGGGCGGCGGCACCTCCGTCTTCCCCGATCATGGCGAATCCAAGGGCGACCCCCGCACCCTCATGTTGTGGAGCGACACCTCCATCTTCCCTCGATGAAGTAGTGAAATTTCTACCGCTCATGCAGCACCAACGCGCACCGTCTCACCCTGCTCTTCTCGGACCTGCAGGTCAGCAAGATCCCGACCGGATACGTCCCCTTCATCACGGACTGGCGTCGGATCCGGTCGGATCCTGCCGCGCGGTGTCCGAGGAGGACGGGATCAGGACGCCGAGCCCTCGTCCCAGGCCCCTGCGTATTGCGGGCCGGGGGCTCTCGCCGCCGAGGCAGGGCCCATGTACTCGGTGAGAGAGCCCATGAAGCCGTTGATCTCCACGGCGAGAGTCCACGGACCGTCACGGCCGGGCACCGACGTCGCGCCGACGAACTGCCACGGCCCCCGAAACTCCAGGGGATCGTCCCAGTACGTTGAGACCAGGGCGCGGAGCCCTTGCTGCTCGGTATAGGGAGTGGCATCCAACCGGGCCAGGAACTCGGCCGGCGGCACGTCCCTGATGTAGGTCATGCAGTACGCGTCGCACAGCTCGTTGTCGCGAAACCACGCGTAGTCGGAAGCGGAAGGACGCATGGCGCGGATGCTGCCATGCGCCGCTGACAACGGGATCCCTGGCGCCGCAGTCTTCCGCGTGGAGTCGGGTCTGCCGACGCACCCAGGACACCATGTGTCCTAAACGCCTCGTAGCGTACAAACCATGACAGAAAACGGCGCAAACCAGGCCATCCGCCCTTTCCGTATCGATATCCCTCAGGCGCAGCTCGACGATCTCCACACCCGTCTGGACCTGACCCGCTGGCCGGACGAGCTGCCGGGCGCGGGCTGGGAGTACGGCGCCTCACTGCCCTACCTCCGCGACCTGGCCGACTACTGGCGCAACGCCTACGACTGGCGCAAGCACGAGGCCACGCTCAACGAGATCCCGCAGTTCGTGACGGAGATCGACGGCGCCCAGGTGCACTTCCTGCACGTCCGCTCACCCGAGCCGGACGCGGTGCCGCTGATCCTGACGCACGGCTGGCCGGGCTCGATCGTGGAGTTCCTCGGCCTGGTCGGCCCGCTGAGCGATCCGCGCGCCCACGGCGGCGACCCGGCCGACGCCTTCCACCTGGTCATCCCGTCCGTCCCCGGCTTCGGCTTCTCCGGGCCCACCCGCGAGAAGGGCTGGAATGTGAACCGGGTGGCCCGGGCGTGGGCCGAGCTGATGAGCCGCCTCGGTTACGAGCGGTACGCCGCCCAGGGTGGTGACATGGGCGCGTTGATCACGCCAGAGCTCGGCCGGGTCGCACCCGAGTCCGTCATCGGCATCCATGTGAACGCCGCCACCCTCGGCTTCCAGCCACTTGGCCCCGTGTCCGAGGACGCGGTGGCCCAGCTCACGGACCAGGAGCGGCAACGCCTCGCGGCCATCGGCGCGTTCACCACCGAGGGCTCCGGCTACATGGCGATCCAGTCGACCCGCCCGCAGACCCTCGCGTACGGCCTGACCGATTCCCCCGTCGGCCAGCTCGCCTGGATCATGGAGAAGTTCAGGGAGTGGTCGAACCCCTCGGCCGAGCTGCCCGAGGACGCGGTCGACCGGGACACCCTGCTCACCAATGTGATGCTGTACTGGCTGACCGCGACGGGCGGATCGGCGGCGCGGATGTACTACGAGGGGCGGAAGCACGCCCAGAGTGGGTGGTTCCCCCTCACGCGTTCCGAGGTGCCCACCGCGGTGGCGAACTTCGCCGGGGACATGGCGATCCGGCACTGGGCCGAGGAAGCCAACACCATTGTCCGCTGGACCGACTTCGACCGCGGCGGACACTTCGCGGCCCTGGAGGCCCCCGACCTGCTGACCCGCGACATCAGGGAGTTCTTCCGCTCCCTGCGGTGAGTTCACAGGGATGAGCCGACCGTGGTGACAGCGTCCGGCCAGAGGCGAAGCGGGTGCTCCGCCCCTGATGAACCCCCTCCGCCCCGATCTCGCCGCCGAACTCCGCGCGCATACAGCCCCGTTCAGGTGAGGGGGGGGGCGGCCCGCCGGGGGGGGGGGCCCGGCGGTGGGGGGGGGGGGGGGGGGAGTGGGGGGGGGTGGGGGGGGCGGGGGCCCGGGGGGTGTTGAGA
>NZ_JBHXVG010000015.1:164355-205203 GCF_042672405.1 Streptomyces sp. NPDC127197
GCCCGCCCCCCGTTGGTGGGGGGGGGGCCCGCGCACTTCTCCCACCCGGCCCCCCCCGCCCCCCCCCCCCCCCCCGGGGCCCCCCCCCCCCCCGGGGGGGGGGGGCCCCCCCCCCGGGCGGGCCCCCGGCCCCTGGAGATCGGTGACGAGCGATGCTCAGTCGGCGGTGTAGGCCGTCACGGAGCCGGAGGTCTTGAACTGATACCTGTACTTCACGTTGTCCTTTACGTCGCTCGCGATGACCTTCCACTGGTCCACATAGGCCACTTTGTAGCTGGACTGGCAGTAGTTGAGGGTGTCGTTGCTGTGGTAGAAGCACACGCGAACTTCGCGACTCGTGCCGCCGCCGTAGGTCATCTTCAGGTTGATGTCTTGGCAGGCCGACGAAGTCGTGAACACCTCGCTGAACGAGTGGTCGATGTACTTGGTGAACTTCACCGCCCCGCCATAGCAGGTCGCGGCACTCGCCGGACCTCCGGTGGCCACGCCGAGGCCAAGGCTGGCGGCGAGCAGTGCGACGGCGGAGACACAGGCTTTGGCGCCGGTAGCGACGGATCGCTTCATGAGTGGGATTCCCCCTGTAGACGTCGACTTGAACTGCGCAGACGCGTACCGACAGCAGGCAGTGGGTACGGGCCGCCGCTCAACTCTGACAGCGATCGAGACATAACGGGCCTGCAACTCTTGAGGTTGACTTTCTCTGCCCCAGCGTGCAGGCGAGGCGCCCGTCAGCTGTCGGCCTCTTCGCCCTCGGAGGCGTCGGCCGGCCTTCACTTCGGCATGGAACCCGGAGCCCCGACGCGGCCGCCCACCTCGTCGGCCGCCTACATCAACTCACCAAGCACAAGGCCGTCGACTAATCCGAGAGCATTATGCTGCTCGCGACTCAACTGATGACGTGCGAGGCGCCATTGAGCAGGCTGCTGGATGTTTTCGAGACCGTGGTTTCTCCAAGTTATCGCATCTTTGGGCTGGTTGACACGAGTGTCGATACGTATGCACCACATGCGGATCGCACGAATTGGCTCCTTTCCGCCCCTGGCATGGTCTATCTACAGGTGCCGCCCCAAGTAATCCGGGCGTCTGTGCGGTTGGAGAGTTGGTCAACCGTCCCTACGGCAAGCGATGCTCAGTGGTCCGGTGCGGAGGACGTGGAGGTGGAGCTTCCCGGCGGCGACCTCGCGCTGGAAACCATCGACGGGGGGCAGAAAGAAGTCCCCTTGATCCTGCCCTCGTCCGGCCTGTACGGGATGCGCTGGCAGTGGATATTCAATCGTGCAGGCGGGCCTTTCACCTCTCCGTTGGCGGGACGCCGGGAACCCTTGCCCATGCCGCCGGGGCACGAAGAGAAACTGAATGGCGCAGATCAATACTGCCTGGTCCAGATCTGGCGCACAGCCGCCAGTGAAGAGACTGAGTGAAAGAAATGCGGGGCCGGTCTGGTGGGCCGGCCCCGCATGATGACCATCTCAGACCAGATGTCCCGGTCAGTCGCCGATGACGACCATGAACGGGTCATGGCTCAGGATCCGGTCATTGTCGTACCAGGCGCCGAGACGCCGCCCGGCTGCTTGATTCTCGTCCGAGTCGATGTAGCGGACGGAGGAGTCGTCGCGGTACGGATCACCCTCGTACTGGTAGCGCGCGGCCCCCTGGTAACTGGAGGCGAAGGGGAATTCGTCGCAGTCGCGCTGTTCTCCCGCCGTGGGTCGACCCGGGACGGCGGCGTTGTTGCACGTGGAGGAGACGACGGAGCGGTTGGCGTCGTAGCGTGCCTGCTCGCTCGGCCCGAAGCCCGGTACGAGGCGGTGCATCGGGTTCAAGGCACTCCCGCCGGGCAGCTTCTTGTCGCTCTTCGTCGGGTAAGTGCTGCCCAGGTCGTCAAGAGCGTCGCCGATGTGGTCCGCGACCGCGGCTACTCCGATGTACGGCTCCACGGGAGCAGTGGGGTCGGACGTGTCGCTCCTGTCGTAACGCAGGGCGGGCGTGGCATCGGGAAAACAGAACCCGCCTTTGCTCGTACGTTGTAAGCGGCGCTGTCGAAGCGAATTTCCCCCTGCTCGCCCTCGGAGGGTATGACCTGGGAGTAGCCAGGGATCGTGAACTTGAGGATCGGGGTGAACAGGCCCGTGGCGATCTGATCGCCATGGGCGACATCGGGCAGCTTGGGCGCCAGTGACCATAGGTCGAACTTTGTGTCGCCGTTGTACTTCCACTGGCTGGGCGAATCACTGCGGCCGGTATAGACGCCAGGCTGGCAGGCGTCCTCGGCGATCAGTAGCAGTGCGGCGGCTGCCGCGAGCCGGTTGCGTCTTCTGCGTCTTGGCGCGGTGGGTTGGGTGGATGGATAAACGAAGTGCCGTGTCCTTCCCGCTAGATCGAACCCAAACTCCTGTGCGAAAACCGCACGGGCGGCAGAACTCTAGGCAGGAAGATCAACACCCATGGAGCTGATTTCAGTACGCGCGGATTCCGTTCAACTTCCCTGGCGGCAGGCGTCCTTGGTGGCAGGGGAATGTGCATGCCCAAACGTCGGATGGATCACAGCGGGCGCTCAGGGCGACGGGTCGCGGGACGCACCGCAGCGAGACGAAACGGTGCCGACACGGATACGGCCCCCATACCGCTGTGGCTGAAAACCGACCTTTCGGAGAAGTCGCCGGGTTCTGAGAGGGCGTCAAGTCCGTTTCTGGTAGATGCCGCGTCCGGGTGGGATGAGGAACCCTTGGCGGGTGAGGCGTCCGAGGCGGCTTCGAGTGACGTTCAGGGCCGGGTCGTCGGTCGGCATGCCGAGGAGTTCGTGTAGTTCGCGGACCCGGAATGCCTGGTCGGCGTGCTGGTTGAAGGCGTTCAGGATGGCCTGGTAGGCGGTGGTCGTCTCGGGCGGATCGGGTTCGTCTCCGGTAGGCGCGAGTTCGGCGATGACCTTCCGGGTGGTGGCCAGGTCGGCGAGGCGCGCTTCGGTCTCGGTGAGGGCGGCGGTGAGGTGCTCGATCCGGCCGCGTAGTTCGCCGGTCCGGGCGTTGGCCCCGTCCTGCCGGGCCTGGAGGTTTTTGAGGAGTTCGGTGATGTTCACGCGGCTACCACAAGACCGGCAAGATCAGCATCAAGACCGTCTACGCGGTCAACTTGATCCGCGACCACTGGAAAGTCGAGGCCCTGCACCATGTCAGGGATGTGACGTTCGTCGAGGATGCTTCCCAGCTGCGGACAGGCACCGCACGGCGCGCCATGGCCACTTGGCGTCATCTCGCCATCGGCGCCCTCCGCCTGGCCGGCAAGACGAACATCGCCCCCGCACTGCGGCACAACGCCCCCACACCCGCCGACCGCTCGCCCTGCTCGGACTCACATGATCCCGAACTGGACATCACAAGACTTTGCCGAAAGCCCTGGTCCGTGCGCCATTCAACTACGGGTGAAGTTCTGTTTGACGCCGGACCGCCTCCACGAGATGCGCCGGAATTGCCGTGGTGGGATTCTGATGGTACGGGGTTTACATCGACGCCCTCACCAGCGACGCGGTGCCCGCCCATCGAGGTGGGCTCTGATTTCCGCGAGGTTCGAAGATGAAGCTTGCACATGCCATGACGGCTGCAGTTCTGCTGACCCCCATCTCGTTCGCGGACATGACCAGCCCGCTGCCGCGGCTGCGCCGGCTCCCGCCATCCCGCCGACGGCCAAGTGCACGCTGGAGCTGGCGGCAGGAGGCGGATCGGTCACGGCAAACGGGACGGGATTCACCGGCGGCGCGCAGCTCCAGGTCGGAAAGCCGGATGGGACTCCGGGGACCACGGTGATCGCGGACGCCGCGGGGAATGCGACGGTACCGGAGCTCACCCCGCCGACTCCGCCGGCGAGCTGCTTTCTCAGAGAATCGGTGAACAACGAGGTGAAGCAGGACGTGCGTTGCTCGACGCTCAACCTGTCCCGGAGATGGAGGAGCTCCCCGAGCTCCCGGAGCAGGTGCCCGGAGAGCCGGGCCAGTCCGAGCAGGAGTAGGCCCGTGCGGAATTCCGGCAGGGGCAAAAGGACGGGTTCGCCCTCGGCCGGGAGCTGTGCGCGGCCGCCGGGCCGAAGAAGGGCGTCGCCGCCCTGGACCCGAACTACGAACGCGGCTTCGAGTCCGGGAAAGAGCGCGCTCGACCTCTTCTGCGACTAAAGGCGCGGACTTCCGCCGCTCGGGCATGGCTTCCCGCCCGTGCTGAAGCCGCCGCTGAGCCGGCAACGCGCCACGGGCGAATGACGGACACCCCACGTGGCGCTTCGGTCGAGGCGGCCGCCCTCAAAGAATCGAGAGACCGATGAAGAAGATCGCAGCGACTGTCGCTTCGGCCATTGCGCTGACCGGAGGTGTTTCCATTATCCCGGCTGCGTCGGCTTCTGCTGCCCCGAGCGCGACGTGCTCGGTAAGACCGGCGGGGAACGGCACCGTCTCAGTTGTGGGTTCGGGGTTTCCAGGTGGTGGGCCCTACGAAGTGGTAAACCGCAACGGTGCCACGGCTTCTTCCCGTTTCGCGGCTGACGGGAGTATCGACCACGCAAGCCTCCCGCCCGGCGATTATGCAGTTATGTATGACCTCGACACCACAGCTAAGCGTGCTGATTGCTCCCCGGCGGCCACCAAACCTGGTGAGACGAAGCCCGGAGAGCCGGGCCAGTCCGAGCAGGAGCAGGCCCGTGCGGAATTCCGGCAGGGGCAAAAGGACGGGTTCGCCCTCGGCCGGGAGCTGTGCGAAGCCGCCGCGCCGAAGAAGGGCGTCGCCGCCCTCGACCCGAACTACGAACGCGGCTTCGAGTCCGGGAAGAAGAGCGCAATCGACCAATTCTGCAACTAAGACGCGGACTATCGAAACACCGCAGCCAGTGCAAAACTGCATCCTCGCCGCTTTAGGGGAAACCATGAACAGAAAATGCACGGCCAGGCGAAGCGTCGCGCTGATCGCGCCAGCGCTGTTCGCCTCCCTGGCGCTCCCGCCGGCTTTCGCTGCACCGAGCCCGGCGGCTCATACCTCCGCGTCGGCCGCCGTCACGCAGGGCGACGGCGGCGATTTCGAAAGGGGATTCCGCGCGGGTTTCAAGTTTGGGAAGGAGCAGATCCCGAAGGCCTGTACGACCGAGGTTCCACTCAAGATCCTCACACCCAGCAAGGCCGAACGGGACGGCTTCATCGCGGGCTTCAACAACGCACTGGCCGCCTTCTGCCCTAAGGGAGCCAAGCCGGGAGAGCCCTCCGGGAGGGGGTCCGATGTTGCAAGGGCGTCCACCGCCGGCTTCCAGGCCGGGAAGGCGCGGATCCCGGAGGCTTGCAAGACGAGGACCCCGCCCAAGTTCCTCACCCCCAACCCGGCCGCACGAGACGCCTTCATCGCGGGCTTCAACAACGCGCTGAACGAATTCTGCCCGAAGAGCCGATGACCGGTTGGAACTGACGCGCCTCAGAGCGCCCCAGCGTGTGCGGACGGGCCTTCGGAAGCTCCAGGACAGCTATGTGGAGCTGTACAAGTCGACGGAGCTGTTGCGCGTGTACTCCCGGTCCTGGTACCCGGGCTGCTGCAGACCGAGGGGTATGCGCGGGCGTTGCTCAGCAGTAACGCCCGGCTCCTCGGCGTCCCCGACGACGCGGCCGAGGCGGCAGCGGCGCGCGTGCAGCGTTCGCAGATCATCCACGAGCCGGGGCACCGCTTCGTGCTGCTCATTGAGGAGGCAGTGCTCTACTACCAACTCGGCGACGCGGATGCGATGGCCGCACAGCTGGGCTACCTGCTCACTGCCGGCGCTCTACCGTCGGTCTCCTCCGGCATCATCCCGACATCGACGCAAGAGCGGGCACTGTGGCCGCAGGAGACGTTTGACGTGCACGACGACACGCTTGTGTCCATCGAACTGATCTCCGCCGAGGTGAACATCACGCAGCCCTCCGAGATCGCCCTGCACATCAGGGCCTTCGAGCAGCTGCGAGGCATGGCCGTGTACGGCGCCGAGGCCCGGGCCTTGATCGTGCGAGCGATAGAGGCACTGGGCTGACGGTCAGCCCGGCTGACAAGGAGCACCTGATGAACCCCCTCCGCCCCCACCTCGCCGCCGAACTCCGCGCGCGTATGTCCGAGGACCAACGCATTCGCACGCTGCCGCTCGCGGAGCGGCCACCGGACTACATCGATCAGTGGCGCGCCATCGACGCCGACAACACGTCCGCGCTGTGTCGCATCGTCGACGAACACGGGTGGCCCGGGGACCCGAAGGGCGGTTGAATATGCACCCCGTCGAAGATCCGGAGCACCTCGACGCCCGCCGTGCTGCCGTCGGCCTCGAACCCTGGACTGAGAACGAGGCCCGGATCCACGCGATGTACGACCACGGCAAGCTAGATGAATGAGTCCGATGTTTGTGCTGGCCGCGACCATGGCGAAGGGCGCCCGTTGGCTCGTGTGTGACGACAAACCTGGACGCCCTTCTGGCCGCACTGTACGTGTTCATCGACGACCACGTGGCGCCTTGTCGCCGGATCGGGCGACCCCCGAAACTGACGGATGCCGAACTGCTGTGCCTGGCGGTCGCCCAAGTCCTGCTCGGCTTCCCCTCCGCACGGCACTGGATCCGCTTCGCCCACGCCAGGCTCGGGCACCTCTTCCGCTACCTGCCCCAGCAGTCCGCTTACAACAAGCGTCTCAACGCCGCCGGGCCGCTGATCAGCCAGGTGATCGAGGCCCTGGCCCGACAGGTGCCGACCTGGCACGACGACCTGCGGCTGATCGACTCCACCCCGCTGCCGTGCGCGGCCTCCCTCGAGACTGTCAAACGCTCCGAGCTGGCCGGGCACGCCGGATACGGCTACTGCCGCAGCCATTCCCGCTTCTTCTGGGGATTCCGCCTCTACCTGCTGACCACCGCCGAGGGCATGCCGGTGTCCTGGTGCCTGGCCAACCCGAAACTGGGTGAGCGGGAGGTGATGACGGCCCTGCTGGAACGCGACCACCACCTGGTCCGCACCGGTCAGGTGATCCTCGCCGACAAGGGCTTCGCCGGGAGGGAGTTCGAGGCGTTCCTGACCGAGCGCCTGGGTGTTCACCTGGTGCGGCCGGACCGGAAGGACGAACCTGTCCGGCACGGCCGCCTCGCCCGCGTCCGCCAGTGGATCGAGGCCGTCATCGACACACTCAAGGGACAGCTCAGCCTGGAACAACACGGCGGCAGAACCCTGCCCGGAGTGTTCGCCCGAACCGGCCAACGACTCCTCGCCCTTGCAGCCGGCATCTGGCACAACTGGACCACCGGCGCCAAGATCAAAAGATCCCTGATCGCCTATGACCACTGAGAACATCGGACTCATTCATCTAGGGGCACCGGTCGCCAGTGGCCGCCCGAGCCGCGCGAGCTTCTGCGCCTCGCCCTCGCCCGGCCTGTGCGGCTCTACTGCCGGCGCGCGTATTCTTGTGCGGCTCGCAGAGGCCTTGCAGCACACGGATCTTATGCGGCTCGCAGACTCCGCGTGGCTTCCTCACCCCAGCGGTGCGCACAGTCTGTGGGGCTCGATCAGTGCGGACGCGCACACTCTGTGCGGCTTGATCGGTACGGACGCGCACACTCTGTGCGGGGCGCAGAATCCGTGCGGCTTCGTCACTCCCTTCGGCACGCGCCACCTGTGCAGGTCCCCACTCCCTGCGGCACGCAGAGTCTGTGCAGTTTGCGGTCAGAGCCGCGTCGTGGGGCAGGCCGGGCCGCCGGGCGCCAGGAAGCGGGCACCGACACCGTTCTCGGCCCCAGGTAGGAGCCCGTCCGACCTGGTCGTTCGCCTGGCGGCGCCGTCGTACGGATATAGCAACTGCCGGAGGTCCGACAGCAGTCAGAGCAGGTGACTACGCCCCGAGTCGTCGCGTTTGAGGACGGGAACAGGTCCCGGGATCACCTCGTCCGCCAGCGGCTCGAAGGCCGGCCACTGCCGGATCCCGCGCCACAGTGACATCGAGGGCGAGCCGGACTCGGGTCGGACCAGAGGCAGTTGACCGAGGACGAGCAACGCCGGGTCGCCTACACGACGGCCTTCTTCCAGCACGACCTCAACGGCGACACTGGCCAGGACGCGGCCCTGACCGGCAGGAAGCGCCCCACGTGGGCCCGACGTGGTCAAGGCCCACTACGCTGCGCCGGTCGCGTAAGGGCACATCTGTCCTCCTGTTCTCCTCAGCGGCACGGATTTTTTTGTTGCCTGCCTGTAAGAAGCCGACCGCCGCAGCCATTCCTTGGTGAATGAGCCGAGACGAGGAGAGGCGTGTGAGCCAAGCCCAACGCTTCCGGGAGGTCTACGAGGAGTGCTATCCGCGCGTACTCGCCTATGCCACGAGCCGGGTGGGCCGGCAGGTCGGTGAGGACATCACCAGCGAAACGTTCACCGTCGCCTGGCGGCGGATGCGGCACCTCCCGGAGCCCGCGCTGCCCTGGCTCCTGGGGGTGGCCCGCAATCTGGTGCGAGAGTTATGTCGCCGGGACAGCCGCCAGTACGCCCTGGCCGTCGAGGAAGCACAGCGCATCAACTCCGGCGGCCGGACCGACGTGGGCGACGTGGCCGTGGACGTCACCGACCGCGACGCCGCTCTGCAGGCGCTGGCAGGGCTGTCCGACGCCGACCGGGAACTGCTGACCCTGATCGCCTGGCACGGGCTGAGCCCCAAGCAGGCCGCACGAGTGCTGGGTTGCACCACCGCGACGCTGACCGTCCGGTTGCACCGGGCCCGCCGCCGTCTGGAACAGGCGCTGGCGGCCGTGTCCGTACCGATGGCCCAGAAACGGCAGCACCCGGTCCGTGCGCCCGCCACCCGCACAGGCAGCGCCGCCGGATGATCACGGCTGAGCCCGCTCAGCCGACCGACCGGAAGGAATACTCACATGAAGAAGCCGTACCAACGGGCCCGATCGCGCGACGTCATGACGGTGCTCGCAAACGCCCGGCCCGCCGAACTGGACCCGTCCCGCTTGGCGGGTACCCGACGGCAGCGCGAGGACCTGGCCCGGATCACGTTCGATGCGCCGGACGGAGCCAGCAGACGCATCCTGATGCGACCGCGTGCCTGGCTCGTGCCGCTCGGTGCCGTCGCGGTCCTCGCGACGTCCGCGGTCGTCGTGGGCGTTCCCGCCCAGCAGGAACCGCACGCAGGCGCGGGCGCATCGGCGCCGTCCGCAGGAACGACCGATCCGGGCGGCCGCCTCGAACTGCTCAGCGTGGCGGAGAAGGTGGAGGCTGCCGCCGCCGACGAGGGAACGTACTGGCAGGTGACCACGCGGACCGAGAACGTGGACGTCGTCGGCGAGCCGGGTCAGCGCTACTCCGTGCACTCGACCGGGACCAGCAAGTGGTCGGTGGGCGTGCACCCGGGAACCAAAAGCCTGATGGTCAGCAATCTGGACGCCAAAACCGGGCCCCGCACCGCGGAGGACAAGGCCCGCTGGCGGGCCGCAGGTTCCCCACGCACCGCGAAGTCCGTGAACGTGCCGGGCGGACGGAAGGCGCTGGGGTACCAGATGGGCACCCGCCAGCCGCTCGTCATGCGGACCGACTTCGACGGCAAGATCTACGCCCTCGGCCCAAAGAACGTCTCCTACCAAGATCTGCGTGAACTCCCCACCGGGCACACGGAGCTGCGTCGGCTGCTGGAGCGGTTGTACGAGCAGGCCGGCAGTGCCGAGACGGGCGCCGGCCGCACGGGCTACGTGTTCCAACAGGCCGTCAACCTCGTCACCATGCCGGTACAGCCTGCCGTACGAGCTGCCGCGTACCAGGTGATCGCACAGCTGCCGGGCATCCGCGCGCTGGGGTCCACCACCGACCCGCTGGGTCGCGAGGGCATCGGTTTCGCGCTCGCCACCAAGTGGCGGACGCCGCTGGGAAGCGTGGAGGAGCAGATCGTCGTGAACCCGTCCACCGCCGCGCTGCTCTCCAGGCAGAGCGTCCTGGCGGAACCGTCGGCCGAGTCGCAAGAAGCGGGGCTGAAGGCGGGCACGGCGATGAACTACGAGGCAACGACCCGAATGGGCTGGGCCGAGAAGCAGATCACGGTGCCGCAGAACGCGCGGCGCTGAATCCGGATGAGGCGAGACCCGGCACGCCCGAACTCCCTCTCCCTCTCCCTTTCCCGGCCCAGGACACCGATGCCTTGGGCCGGTGACGGAACACACCGCAAAGGAACGGATAGATGACAGCGTCCGCACGACTGCTGGGCTCACGCAGGGTCCGTATCGCCACCTCGATCGCGGCCTGTGCCCTCGCCCTCACCCCGTGGGCCGCCCAGGCGCAGACCGCGACCCAGGCCGCCCCCTCCGGGACACCCTGGAAGCTCGCCATGCCGCTGGCCCAGGCTCAGTCGAGCGACTTCTTCGATGTCGAGGCGACGAGCAGGACCGACGCGTGGGTGGTGGGCAGGACCATCGACGAATCCTGGACGGCGACCCCGCTGGTCAGGCACTGGGACGGTACCCGGTGGAGCGACGTACCGCCCGTGAGGACGGACGGCAGGCCCGCGCAGTTGGACGCGGTGGCCGCCTCGGGCCCGAACGACGTCTGGGTCGCCGGAACGTACAACGACGCCTTGGGGAGTACCACCTCCTCCGCGCGTATCCCGGACCACCTCGCGGGCCTTGTGGGGGACCGGCTCCGCAGCGGCGCCGCCCTCCCCGCGACGGCCAGCCCGATCGTGCTCCAGCACTGGAACGGCACCCGGTGGACACGGTTCACGCGTCCGGCGCCCGCCGAGGGCTGGATCCGCTTCGTCGCAAGACTGACCTCCATGGGCCCGGACTCCGTGTGGCTGACCACCTTGGACTGGAACCCGGCCACGAACGAGTACGCCGGGCAGCTGGAGCACTGGGACGGCGACACGTGGCGGAAGACGGCCCTGCCCCCGGCACCGGACGGCAGCCGGGTCGAGCCCTGGGCCATCACCGGCACCGGCCCCGACGACGTGTGGGTCACCGCCCGGGCCGACAACAACGGCACCGCGACACCCCTGCTCTACCACTTCGACGGCCGGCGCTGGACGGTGAAGACCGTTCCCACCCCCTCCGAGGCCGACGGCGGCTGGGTTGCCAACCACGCCGTGACCACGGAACGCGGAGATGTCCTCGTCTTCGGCAAGCCCAACCAGATGGGCACGCCGAGCAGTCTGCTGGCCACCCGGTGGGACGGCCACGAGTGGCACCCGGTACCCGTCCCCGGCGTCGACGAGGTGAACGCCGCGGGCACCGACGGCTCGGGAGCCGTGTGGGTCGCGGGCTGGCCCGTGGGCAACCCGCACACGGTGCTCTCCCGCTGGAACGGCACCGCCTGGACCGAGGAGCAGCTTCCCGCGGACCTCACCTCGACGAGCGAGGGCAGCTCGGTCTTCAACCTCGAGGGCATACCCGGCACGCGCGCCATGCTGGCGGCGGGGAACGCCGCATGCGACAGCACGACAGGCGCCTGCGGCCTGCTCGCATCGCGCGGCGTGCGCTGACGGACAAGCCGACACGCACGCACGCGACCAACGCAAGGCCTGTGGCCCGCTTCCGGAGGAGGCGGGCCACAGGCGGTCGTACGTTGTCTACAGCCTCCTGCGGATGTGGGCCGTGGACGGCGCGTGGGAGCGGGTGTTCACCGCGCTGATGGCCCAGGCGGATGCTTCGGCGGCGATCCCCGTCCCGACGGATCAGTGGGGCCACCGGCTGCGTCGGGGCAGCTGCGGCGGCAGGCCACCTGCCTTCGACCGCGAGGCCTATGAGCAGCGCAACACCGTCGAGCGGTGCATCAACCGCTTGAAGCAGTGGCGCAGCCCAGCGGGCTGCATCGCCACCCGCTACGAGAAACGGCGACCATCTGCCTGGCCGGACTCCACGTCGCGGGCATCTTCCTCTGGTCAGCCCGGTGATCCAAACGAAGCCGCCTAGATGAATGAGTCCGATGTTTGTGCTGGCCGCGACCATGGCGAAGGGCGCCCGTTGGCTCGTGTGTGACGACAAACCTGGACGCCCTTCTGGCCGCACTGTACGTGTTCATCGACGACCACGTGGCGCCTTGTCGCCGGATCGGGCGACCCCCGAAACTGACGGATGCCGAACTGCTGTGCCTGGCGGTCGCCCAAGTCCTGCTCGGCTTCCCCTCCGCACGGCACTGGATCCGCTTCGCCCACGCCAGGCTCGGGCACCTCTTCCGCTACCTGCCCCAGCAGTCCGCTTACAACAAGCGTCTCAACGCCGCCGGGCCGCTGATCAGCCAGGTGATCGAGGCCCTGGCCCGACAGGTGCCGACCTGGCACGACGACCTGCGGCTGATCGACTCCACCCCGCTGCCGTGCGCGGCCTCCCGCGAGACTGTCAAACGCTCCGAGCTGGCCGGGCACGCCGGATACGGCTACTGCCGCAGCCATTCCCGCTTCTTCTGGGGATTCCGCTTTGTCGAACATCCAGAAGTCCTGGACGCCCGCCAGAGGGTTTTCCCGGTCGGTCACGTCCATGATTCGGATGTCGTCGCCCGCCCAAACATGGGGGCGGTAGTACATGAACTCGTATTGAAGGTACGTGGTGAGGGGACGGGTGACGATGTGTACTCGTCCCTTGCTCTTGCCTTCGCGGCGCACCCTCTTGAGATCCTCGGTGTACGCATTCGAGTGCGTGTGAGGGTCGATACGTTCGCCGGACAGATAGGCCCGGATCTCCTCTTCTTCCTGAGGAACCCGGTACTCGGGCAGCGTTTCGAGCCGCCACGCCTCGTGCTGGAATTCTCGGAACTTCGCCCGCCAGGCTTCACCATCCAAGAGCACGAACGGCCTCCTTGAGTACCGATTCCGGGATCTCTACCAGGTTCTCGCACCTCGAGCCGCGGAGCCTGCTCCAGGTCCTGCCGTAGTACTTCAAGGGCCTGCTCCACTCCGAGTGCCTTTCCCCGATCGGCTGGCCCTGACCGCAACGGCCGCGATTACGCCGGTCACTGGTCCTGGGCCTCCCGCTTCAGCTGAACCGTGAGATGGATGCCTTCCTGCACTGCAATGTCGAAGTCAGGATTCTGGTAGAGACGGATTCTGCCCCAGTAGTCGACGATCACCGCAGCCACCGCGTTCAGGTCCGTCTCCGTCGACGTTTCCAGCGCATGCTGAAGATCCGCTTCGAAGAACTTACGGTAGCTGGGGAAGCCGTGCCCGGACCGCAGAGCCGCTCGAATGTCGCCGATCGCCCTCAATGACAACAGTGCAGGAACGGGCGTTTGCGCGTGCTGTGCGCTCACGATCTGCTCCTTGATCCTCTGTCCTACGGGCAGTGTCCTACAGATTCCACAGCCAGGATGCATCTTCCTTCAGCGTGCCGGATGCGCTGGGCCAAGGCCGCTGGGCAGGGCCGCCACGAAGGAACGCCAAGCCCTGCTTCCCACGGTTACCACCGGCCCTCCCGACAGCTTGGTGTCGCGCACGACGGCGCCATGCTCCATCAGCCGACACTCGACGCACTCCCCGCCGGCACCGTTGCTGTAGGACGACGTGAACCACACCAGACGGCTGGAACTACTGGGCTCTGCAATGCTCACCTTGCGTATTCCTTCAAGACCGTTTCGATCAACTGTGTCGAACGCTGAGGGCTCAGGGCCGCGGCGCGGAGGCCGTCGAACGCTCGGGTGTACTCACGAACATGATGCTCGCCCTCCAAGTAGACAGCATCGGTGATGCCGTCCCGGTAGACGACGTCGGGATCCTCAGGGGCGGGAAAGCCCAGCATGGTGAATGAGCCCGTGGCGGGATAGGTGCCCGAGTCGAAGGGGAGGACCTGCAGGGTCACGGTCGGCAACTGGGCTGTGTCCAGTACGTGTTCAAGCTGTTCGCGCATCAACGCGCGGTCCCCGATGACGTTGCGTAGAGTGCCCTCATTCACGATGAACCAGGCTTCGGGTGCATCGGGCCGCTGCAGCATGGCTTGACGCTCCAGGCGCACCTGTACAGCCCTGTCGATGTCCTCAGCAGACATGTGCGCACCGGTCTTGTGGAGCTCGGCGGCGTAGGCGCGGGTCTGCATGAGGCCGGGCACCAACTCGCACTGGTACTGCCTGAAGGTGGACGCATCCTGCTCCAGGCCGATGTAGATGTTGAACCACTCCGGAACGCCTGAGCCGTGGACCTGCCACCAGCCCCGTACCTTGGCCTGCCGGGCGAGCGACTTGAGGAACTCCCGCAGTTCGTCGCTGGTTCCGTAGAAGCGGCACAGGGCATCGATGTCGGACGGTTGTACCCGGCCGCTGCCCGTTTCCATGCGGTTGACCTTGGAGCCGCTCCAGTCCAGGGCCTCGCCGACCTGGGCGCAGGTGAGCGCGCTCTGCTCGCGGAGCTTCTTCAGTTCGATCGACAGGCGGCGCCGGCGTGCCGTGGGTGATCCGGCCATATCAACCCCGTTTCGAATAGCGGGCGTTCAGTCTCGTGCCAAGAGGTGTGCTTGCCAATCACTCGGAAGTGGGAATCCCGCCGTGCACATTGCACGAAGGGATGCGTAGGTCGCACTCTGATGGGGACGCAACTCAACGTGATGCCGCATAACTCTGCGTGGCTCATGGGGTGTCATCGCGACGAGAGGGGTTTTCATGGGCCAGGAAACGTGCGTGATGCGCAAGCCGTGGGACCTTGCCTTCACGGCCGAACCGACGGAGGTGGCCGGCCTGCGCCGGGTCATGCGGTTGCACCTGGGCATCTGGGGGCTGCACGGCGTCGCCGACGAAGCCCAGCTCTGCGTCAGCGAGTTGGTGTCCAACGTCATCACGCACGTCGGCCCGGGAACCCCGGCCACCCTCGCGGTCTCGATGAACGGCGTGCATCTGCGCATTGAGGTTCACGACCCCGACACCCGCGCCCTGCCCACCCTCCTCGACGCGAACGTCGACTCGGAGGGCGGCCGGGGCATGGCCCTCGTCGACGCGGTCGCCGAACGGTGGGGCGTCGAACTCGGCCCTGACCGCAAGGTCACGTGGTGTGAGCTGGCGACGGGCCTCGCTTCGCCGGACGGTCACGTGGAGGGTCCCGGCGTGCGGCGGGCGGAGGCACTGCTGGACTTCTATGCCGAGGTCGAGCCTCTTCTTCTTCTTCGACCCGGTGGGGGCAGGTTGAAGAGAGCCGTGGCCGAAGAGTCGGTGATCTCGGCGATCACGGACTTCCTTCATTGGCTTCATGTGCACGGATGCGACGTGGACGAAGCCTTGGACCGTGCTCAGACCCGCTACGACGCCGAACTGAACAGCTACG
Organism: Streptomyces sp. NPDC127197; assembly: GCF_042672405.1. Taxonomy (NCBI): domain Bacteria; kingdom Bacillati; phylum Actinomycetota; class Actinomycetes; order Kitasatosporales; family Streptomycetaceae; genus Streptomyces; species Streptomyces sp. NPDC127197. The sequence goes on from NZ_JBHXVG010000015.1 coordinate 179,598, forward strand.
GCGAAGGGGTTGCCTCACGGGTCGAGCAGCTGATGGAAGAAACCCCGTGAGGCGTCCTCGGGCGTACCGGCCAGGAGAACTCGATCGAGGAGGCCGTTGTTCTGCTCGCAGCTGGTCTCGAGGAGTAGAACACAGTTGCCGTGTAGATCAGCGGGCCGGGGACTGGAGGCGTCAAGTGCCGGCAGTGGAGGGCACCGATCTGTGTCGGTGCTCCACTGCCAGCCGGATGTCACTGCTCCAGTATGTCCGCGAAGAAGCCCAGGTGAGGATCGTCCGGGGTGCCGACGAGCAGTGCGCGGTCGAGCAGGATGTTGTTGTGCTCGCAGCTCGTCTCGGGGAGCATCGCGCAGGCATGGCACGCGGCCAGGTTCGCGCCTCCGGTACCGGAAGACCGTGCCTCGATGCACAGAGGGTCGGCAGAGCACCAGGTGGCGCGCCTCAGTGCCGAGCGAAGCGCCTCGGCGAGGCGGTCGGGCTCACCCTGTGCCACCACGCCGCCGAGACTGCCAGCGGAGTCGCTCGTCGCCGTGTAGATCAGGAAACCGGCCATGGTGGCGTCCGTGTAAAGGCGCTCGCGCAGGGCCGCGGCCGGGTAACCGGCGTCCAGACTCCACTCGTTGATCAGCACGTGCGCCAGCGTGTGCAACAGCACCATGCGGGGCGTTGCGGGCGAGGAGGGCACCTCCGCAGGATCGGTGGCACGTTCCCTCAGCATGCGGTCGTGGTTGGTCCGCATGCGCTCGACGCGGGCCGCGACTGCGACCGACTCGGCCCAGTCGTCCAGCCGGTTCTCGTCGAGGCGTACGAAGACGCCCTCGCCGTGCACCTCCATCGCCGGGAGCCAGTCGGTCGGCGTCAGGGACAGGGCGGCCTCGTGGCCCTCGGAACTCGACTCCGGATCCGCGATGCGGGTGAACGCCTTGAGCGCCCGCACCTCGCGCAGGCGCTTGACCAGCATCGGCCTGCCGACGCCGAACGGATCGAGGACGGCGGGGTCCGAGGTCGGCGGCTCACAGATGAACTGCTCCTCCCGCCCCTTGTCCCGCAGAGCGTTGCCGGAACAGAGCCGCTCGTACTCCTGGCGGCGCAGCGCCTGGTAGCGGCTCACCGCACCAGCGTCCGAGTCGCTCTCCTGGGCAGGGTCCTCCTCCTGCTCGGCCGCCAGCAGCTCCATGACGGCGTCGACCGAGATCGAGTCGTCGCCCCGGAACGCCCCCTTGAGGTAGATCTCGATCTCCGTGCGGGACGAGTACGAACGCAGGTTCTCCCAGTGCTCCGAGAGCTTGTCGGCGAGGCCGTCGCTCCACGGGGGGATGGACAGGGCGGACTTCAGCACCGGCTGCCAGACCGCCGACGAACCGCGCTGGAGCGTACGGGGCGCCTGCGTGCAGAACTCGGCGGGTGCGTCCCTGAGCCAGGGCCGCCTGCCCTCGCAGCGCACGCCGAGGTCGGTCAGGGCCGAGCGGCGGAAGGCACCCTCCATCGACACCTCCGGCACGCCGCACGTGCACGAGACGAGGACGGAGCGCAGAGAGGCGCTCTGACCGGAGAAGCGCATGCTCATCTGCCCACCGCAGTGCCCGGTCGTGCCTTCCTCGCGGTTCTTGCGGTGCAGCCACTTCCAGTAGGGGAAATCGTCGAGGTGCCCGTCCTCGCAGGCCATTACGAATCGGGACGGCACGAGCGGCTCGTCGTCGCATTCCGTACAGACGTTCTTGCCCGGGGGCGGATTGAAGCTCCGCACGTGCTGCAAGGACTGGCACTTCGGGCAGGAGTGCCACAGCGGGAAACGCCGGACACGTACTCCGTCCTTGCTTGTGTCTTCGGAGGCCGGGGGCAGCCGGAAGTGGTTGACACCGAGGACTCGGGCGAGACGGTGCTCGTGGATGATCGGTGCTTCGTCGAGAGACCAGCTTCGGTGGGCGTCGTCGATGCCGGAGACGATGAACGACTCGTTGTCGACCGCGATCAGCGATCCGACGCCGTAGGTGGTGATCATCTGAGAGCGGCGGACCGACCCGCGGCGGGGAAAGGCGAGACGGGGAACGGCCGAGTCGCCGTCGGTGCGACGGCGGCGTCGCGGCGGGGGCGGGGTCATCGGGAAGCCTCCAGAAAGAGCGCGGACTCGGCGTCGACGTCGCGCAGGCTCCACAGGGTGGACCAGGCGTCGGCGTCCTCGGACTCGTCGTCGAACGGTTTGAGCAGGGCGGGAGCGGGGTTGCCACGAACCGGCTCGTACAGCAGGCCGCCGTACGCGTTTGCCTTCGCCTGCCACCACTCGACGAATTCGTCGAAGGCGTCGGAGGTGGCTTCCCGCTCTTCGGGGGCGACCTGGAGGACACGGCTCGTGAGCAACGGCTTGATCTCGGTGTTCAGGCGGTCCACATACGTGTCGATCCGACCAGCAGCGTCGTTCTCCCGGGCCTCGGGGATGAGGATGCGGGTCAGGGCCACGACCACGGCGTGCAGACCGCGGTCGCGTGACCTGGCGGAGAAAGGTGTCACGGATGTCGACTCCACCTCGCGGTAGAGCGCGGAATGGAAATGCAGGAAGTTCTCGTAGTGCGAACGGTCCCGGGAGCGGACGGCATTGAGCATCACGGCGACCAGGCCCGGATGGGCGCGGCCCACGCGGCTGGTGGCCTGGATGTACTCGGCCGTGGTCTGGGGTTGGCCCATCACGGCCATCAGACCGAGGCGGTCGACGTCGACGCCGACGGCGATCATATTGGTGGCCAGGAGGACATCGCGGACGTCGGGATCCGGGTACCGCATCTCGATCTCCTTGAGCCGGGCGGGGATCAGGCTTGCGTCGACCCGGCTCGTCAGCTCCGAGTAACGGTTGGAGACACGCACCTCTGTGCCGTCGCGGTCGGCGAGGAGCCGCAGATAGTCCTCGACGTCGTCGTTCACCTGGAGCTCGGCGGCCGACAGCAGGCGGAGACTGTTGAAGTAGCCAACCAACGTCCAGTACGCGTCCCGGACCTTGTCACTCGTCTTCGCGCACATGGCCTGGTGGAGCAGGGCCGCGTACGTGCGGATGAGAAGGGTCGACTGGCTGGTGCCAGGGGCGAGCAGACCCACGTAGCGGCGACTGGCCTTTGTCTTGCGGTCGGTCTCCACGGCGAACCAGGAGTCCCGCGCGTCCAGACCGGCCGGCGGAAACTGGCGTACGTCCCGGTCGAAGAGATTCCGTCCCTGATCGGCCGCGCGACGGATGGTCGCTGTGGAGGCGATCACCTTCGGCTGATCGGCAAGGGCGTCGACGGCCGTCTCGTACAAGCCGGTCAGGGTGCCCAACGGGCCGGAGATCAGGTGGAGTTCGTCCTGGACGATCAACTCGGGCGGCGGAGTCGCGTCACCACGCCGATCCCGGTTGAACAGCGATGCGGTCTGCTTGCGCCACGGCATGGAGGCGAACTTGTCGACCGTGGCGATGACCAGGGTCGGGCGGGCCTTGTAGACGGTCTGGTCCACCAGGTGCACCGGCAGGCCGGAGGTGAAGTTACAGTCGGGGCCGGGGCAGCGCACGTCCATACGGACGTCGTCCTCGTCCACCGTGTAGTTGTGGGCGTCCAGTGCCGTGCCGCACCAGGGGCAGGCGTGGAGCTGTACCGGGTTCTCCGTTTGCAGGCTCTGCCCTCCGCGCAGCTTGAGCAGCTTCTCCGCGGCCGTCTTCAGGTCGTTCGGCGTGGCCGACTTGCCGACCCACATGCCGATCGAGATGCCCTCGTCGCCCAGCCGCTCGGGAGCGGCCCGGCGCATCAGCTCCATTGCGCAGATCAGGATCGTGGCACGCTCGAACTGCTGGAGGGTGAGCAGGCGCAGCGTGTAGCGCATGAGCACGGTGACGCCTCCGCCGTCGGCCTCACGGCGCAGCCGGCGCAGGAACGTGGTGAAGGCGATCAGACCGAGATAGGCCTCGGTCTTGCCGCCGCCGGTGGGGAACCACAGCAGGTCCGAGATCTTGCGGTCGGGGTGGTTCGGATCGTCGATGCCGCGCAGGCACAGGAGCATGAACGCGATCTGGAACGGTCGCCAGCGCTGAGCCGACAGATCGGGCGTGCCGGCACGGCCACCCTTCACCCAGGCGCTGCGCGCACGCTGCTCCGCCATGGCCCGGTTGGCCAGCCGGAAGGCCTCCATCACCTCGGGCTTGTCCGCCAGGACCCGAATTCCCTCGCGCATTCGACCGAGGGCCTCGCGGCAGGTGTCGAGCTGCGTGTGCGCGGCCTCCTCGTAGGTGGTTCCGGCGAGAGTGGCGGCTTCAGACGCCTTGGCCTCGATCCACTGCTCGTAACCGAGGGCCAGTCCCCGCAACGCGCCGAGCACCTCGGCGTCGGGGCGCTCGGCGAGGCCGAGCATGCCGAGCGCCGAGCTGTCGATCTCCGGGTTGGAGTCGGTCAGCAGCACCTCGTGCGTGGGCAGGAACTCGGAGCGGATCTCGTTGATCGCGGCACGCTCTATGTCGGTCAGACCGACCTGCGGTGGCGTCCAGTCCCAGTGGGCGGAGCAGCCGTGACCCACCGCGAAGGTGGGAGCATGACGGTACAGCAAGCGGCTCGTGGCCAGTTCCGAGTCGGCAGCGGACAGAGCAGGCGGGCGTTCGACGAAGGCGGACGCGCCGTTGGCGGCCCTGACCTGGAGACTGGGCTGGAAAAGAGCGAAGGCATCCTGCAGTTCCCGTTCGCCCACGACATTTGCGTTGATCAGAGTGACCGTGACGGTGACTGTGCCGGAGGACACGCTGGCAGGTCGTACGAGGACATGCAGCTTCACCTCGTCGGGGACGAGATCCTGTTCGTGAACCCCGGGCTGTGTGACGTCGACCGGTATGTCCGGTAGCTCCAGTTCCCTGCGCCGCCAATGCTCGCGCTGGTCACTTGTGGTCCTGGCCTCCGCTCGCCGGGCGTCCACCCGGTGGCCCTGGGCGTCCACGGGGTCGTACACAGCGGCTCGCGCGGAGATCACGATCTCAGGGCTGATCTCGGGGGCCACGGCGAAGGTGAGGCCCATGGTCGACGGGCGGCGGTCACCGGATGCCGGCGGCTCGACGGCGCCTCCCGACTCCTCGGGGCTGTCGTTGCCGAGCAGCGGCGCCTCGTCGAGGCCCTCTTCCTCTGCTGCGTCCTCCTTCAGCCGCCGACGGGCCTCGCGGTCGGCGGCCCTCGGGAACAGCACACCGATGGGGTAGCGGGTGATCGGTGCGTCCTGGGTGAGGACCTCGACCGGGTCGTCGCCCGCCTCGACGTCCGGTCCGAGAAGCTCGCGGCGCAACCGGGCCACCAGTTCCTCACGGACCCGGTAGTGCTCGTCGTGCGGGGTTGTCCCGTGCGTCATCCTTGTTCCTCCCCGGCGCGTCCGCCGCGTCGATACTTTCCGATTCCGGTGATTCGAGGGGCGATCCACACCCCGTTGCCGCCGAGTCCCGCGTTGGCACCGGCTGCCGTGCTTCCTGCGACCGTCTCCAGCGTCTCCACCCGCAGACCGACGATCTCGGCGGGCCAGGCGATCTCCCACGAGCGCGCGACCATCTCCACCGCGTGCAGGTCTCGGCGGAAGCGCTCGGAGGCCTCGCCGATGACTCGGTCGCGGTGGACTAGGTCGTACGACGGACTCTGGTTCGGCCCGACGGGGAGCGGATGACGCATCCGAAGTGTCACGGCGTCGCCCGGACGAGCGTGCTCCAACAGGTACGTCTGCGTCTCAGCCGCGGACACGTCCGCGTCGTGCGAGCCAGGAGGCTCCTCGCGATGGATGTCTCCGGGCATGGCCTGGATGCCGTAGCGCTCGTACTTCTTCCAACCGCCCAGATACCAACGGCTGGTGGGGCGATGGCGTCGTATGCGGGAGGTGTCCGGTCCTGTCACGTGGTACAGGTCCTCGCGGGCCCGCGTCATGGCCACGTAGAGAGCCCGCGCCTCGGCCGGCACATCGAGATTCACGTGCGTTTTCCGCAGCTCGGCGATGGAGGGGGGCGACAGCAGCAGCACGCGGTCGTACTCCAGGCCCTTGGCGCGGTGCACCGTCGAGACGACCAGCCGAGCCGTCTCCGGGTCGCCCAACTCATCGGGGAAACGCCCCTCGGCCACCAGCCGCCCTACGGCGGCGACGTCGACGAGACCGCGGCCGGTGCGTCGGGTCGCGGCGCGCAACGACCGCCAGCACCGCTGGGGCTCCACGCCCGCCGGCAACGGTATCTCCGCGAGCAGCTCCAGGAAGCGCGCCTCGGTGAGCGTCAACGACTCAGCGCGGCGGAGCAGCTCGGCGACCCAGTACGGCACGGGCCGGTCCTGCAGTGAACGCTTCAGTGCGTGTTCCACCCCGTGCTTGTGCAGGAGTTCCGAGACGGCGAGCGCCTGACGGTTGTCGCGGGTCAGGACGGCGCAGGTGTCGGGGAAGGTCGTCAATGCCTTCAGCGCGAAGTCGCCGGCCAGGTCACCGAGGGTCGGCAGGTCGAGCAGCCGGTCGCGCAGCTCGGTGTGGAGCGTTGCGGCCGCGGTCTCCTGGCCGTTCGGGGAGTCGGCCAGGTTCTGTAGACGGGAGCCGAGGGCGAGAGCTGTGCGGGCTTCGAGGCTCCTCGCCCGGAAGTTCTTGGTCAGGCTGAGTTCGACGAGGTCGTCGTAGGACGTTCGCAGCCAGGCGAAGAACCGATCCGTCTCCCCTGCTCGCTCCGTCGGGTCGTCGATCTGGAAACCGTAGATGCCCTGGGCCGAGTCGCCGACCACGGTGAATCCGCACGAACGCTGGAATCGGTCGAGCAGAGTCTCCACCAGGTTCCGGCGGTCGCCCACCAAGTCCTGCGCCTCGTCGATCACTACATGCGAGGGAGCGCCGAGTTCACCGGCCTCCACCGCGCCCTTCTCGATCGCGTCCGTGGCAGCCCGGATGCGCTCGTCGAAGCTGTGGGCCGTCCACTCCTCGTCGGGGTAGGCCTGCACGAGCAACTGATACGCCCACGAGTCGAAGGTCTGGACGCGCACCCTGCGGGCGCGGTCGCCGTGTCGGGCGATCCGGTCCCGCAGCTCGCGGACGGCGGCACGGGAGAAACTCAGGACGAGAATCTCGCCGGCCTCCAGTGCCTCCTCGGGATCCTCGTGCCCCACCAGGGCGTCGAGGCGCCGTACGACGGTGTGGGTCTTGCCGGAACCGGCCCCCGCGGTGACCAGGAGGCGGGTGTCCCAGGGGAGGTCGACGACGGCCCGCTGCTCGTCGGTGAGCGGAGGGCTGTCGCCGTAGGCGTCGGTCACTTGCTGCTCCACAGGTGCTCGAACTGGGTGAAGGCCAGAGCGGTGTCGAAGTTCTGGATGTTGTCGCTGACGTTGAGGATCAGGCAGGTCTCCTCGCCACCGTTGAGAGGGCCGCGCAGGCCGCGCCCGATCATCTGCTGGTAAACGTTGGGGCTGTAGACGGGGCGGGCGACGACGACGGCTCGGGTGGCGGGGGCGTCGAAGCCCTGGGTGAGGACGCCGTAGTTGGTCAAGACACGGGTGCGGCGCTCCCGGAAGTCGTCGATACGTCGGCGACGGTCGTTGGCCGACGTGGTGGAGTCGACCGCGGAGGCGGTGATGTTCAGGTCGCGGAGCTTCGCCGCCAGGTACTTGGCATGGTCGACCGAGGTCGCGAACACCAGCACTGGCCAGTCCTCCGGCATGTCCGAGATCTCGGCCAGGATGCGGGCGTTGCGGTCGTGGTCGTCGGCCAGTCGCTGCTCAGCCGCCCTGGACAGGATGCTCAGCTGCTCGGCGCGTTGCTTCTCCTCACGGGTCAGCGTGATCGTGCCGCCTTGCAGGAGTCGGTGCTCGACCTGCGCCAACATGCCGAGTCGCTGCAGCTCGGCGTACGCGTCGCCGTCCGGGAACACACCATCGTCCAGACGCCGGCCACCGAATCGATTGATCAGGCGGCGCGTCTCCTCCTGGTTGGTGTTGCGGAACGGCGTCGCGGTGAGGCCAAGGAGGTGACGGTCGGTACGGGAGGCCGTCAGGCCCAGGTGCGCCAGGATCTCGGTGTAGCGGGGCGTGATGGCGGTGTGCGCCTCGTCGACGATGACCAGGGCGGCGTCACGCAGCCAGGCATAGGCGTCGGCGGCAAGACAGTTCGGCTGCTGGAGCTTGGCGTCCGTGGCGACGACCAGCTGCGGTCGGCCGGTGACGGGACCCGCCTCGTTCGTCGACCACAGCCGATTGATCGCCAGCGGCGTCTCGGCGCCGACCTTCTCCCAGACGAACTTCCAGCTCTGCACGGCCTGCTCGCACAACTCCTCGGTCTGAGCGATCCACAGGATCGGCCCGTCGAGGTGGCCCACCTGCTTCACCCAGCGGATCACCGCCTCGGCCGTGACACGGGTCTTGCCCGCGCCAGTCGGAAGGGAGAGCATGCCGCGCTGGGGGACGATCCGGTCCAGCATGGTGAAGACGTTGGCGGCCAGCCGCTCCTGGTAGTCGTGCAGACGAGGGAAGTACCGCGGCCCGTCCACGTCGATCCTCGGTTCCAACGACGGTGCCTGGAATCCGGCGAACGCGTCCGGGAAGCGGAGATCCGCCACGAACGCCACCGCAGTGGAGGCGCCCCTGAACGACGACGGGGCGTGGCTCGGGTAGAGGTTCTGCAGGTCACGGGCGTGGACCTGCAGGATGCTGTCTCCGTGCGCGTTGAACGCCATCTGCGCGATGCGATTGCCGTCGGGTTCGGCTCCGCCGTTCTCCGCGCGCTCACCGTCCATCAGGCCAGCCGGCAGACGCTCCCGCAGGGTCTCGGAGCCCAGCAGCAGCAGGAGCTTGGCCACCACGTCGTCGGCCTCACGCACGGCCTTCAGCGCGTTCTTGACCTTCTGATCCTGCTCCTGACGCTGCTGCGCCTCCAGAACCTGCCGGCAACCGGACTCTCCCATCCGCCAACGGAGTTCACGGTCGACCGCCATCAGGGCCTCGAGCACGTCGGCGGACTCGAGCACGAGGATCACGGACCCCTGCAAGCTGCTGTTCAGCGTCTTGGGACGCATGCCATTGGGGGTGCGTGTTACCTCTTCGAGAACCTTGCACCGCTGCAGCGTGTACTGGTCCACCTGCGAACCACGCATCTGCCGCAGCGTGGGGTACGCCTCCTTGAGCGGCACCGGCTCACCGGCGGGCTCGTACCGGGTCTCGCGGCTGATCACATCGGCGTACGGCAGCATCCCCCACTGCTTGACGAGCAGCGCGGCGTCCTCGGCCGACGCGGTCAGCAGGGCGGGCAGCCTCTCGGAACGCAGCGCCCGATACTCCTCCTGCGACGAGGCGACGGCGATCTCGCCGTCGGGGCGCGTGCCCCACTCGTTGCCGATGCGACACCGGGTGAGCGTGTCGTCGGGGAAGGACACCTCCAGGCGGGTCAGAAGCACGTAGGTGTTGCCGACGAAGACGTCGTCCTCGCTTCGCTGGAGCTTGTCCAGGAGTTGGTCCCAGAAGGAGTCGGGCACGTCCTCGACACTGGTGGCGAGACGAAGCTTGCGGGCCTTCTCGGCGCTGATCTGCGCGACCGGCAGCACGTCGTTGTACGCGGAAAGCTGGGGGCCGACCGACTCGGCGATGGGGCGGATGCCCTGCGAGGTCGGGACGAGGCCGTGCCGCTTGAGCATCCAGCGCATCGGCGAGGCCACCGCCCGACGGGTGCCGACCTGCGCCCCGACCTGCAGGGTCCAGTTGTCGACAAGGGCCTCCTCGGGCAACACCTTCAGGAAGTTGGCGCGGGCCTCCTGCGAGAGCTCGGGCAGCAGATGCAACGGTCCGCCGACCGCTGCGCCCTCCAGCTTCATCTTGGCGAGCGTCGGGCGGGACGCCTGGTTGGGCAGGGTCGCGCAGTACGCCTTGTGCATAGCCTCCCGGTACTGCTCGAACCACGGCTCCCCCTCGGGACGGTGTCCCCCCGTGGACCGGTCGCGCAGCCCCACCTCGCGGAAGAAGGCCATGTCGTCGGAGTGGAACCGGGTGTCCACGGCGATGGTGGGGTCCGACTCCGGCGTCACGACCGGGCCGGGCAGCAGGCAGTTCCGCATCGGTCGGCAGTGCCCGTCCGCGGTGCGCACGTACAGCGTCGACAGCGGGTCGGCCACCCGCTGGACCACCTCGTGCGACAGGTGGCTGCTGCCGGCCTGGTGGAACAGCTCCCAGAATCGGGTCCACTCCTGTGGGCCGTACGAGGTGAAGCCCTGCTCCAGGACGCTGACGAAGCGGCCCCGGACGTCGGCGTCGCGGATGCCGAGCATGGCGAGGGCGCTCGCGAGCGACGGATCGTCGGACAGAGCGGTGTCGACGTACACGAGGGACTCGCGCAGCCCGTCCTGGTCAGTGCGGCGGAACACCTTGCCGACGACCGGGGCCACCACGCCGTGCTCCTCGGTCAGCACGATCCGCGCGGTACGGGCCTCGTTCGCGTACGGCGAGGACGACTGGACCATGTCGGCGACGATGCGGATGGCGGTCGCGGACGCTTCGGCGGTGCCGTCGGTGACCAGGGCCTCCAACCACTCCCGCACCGAGGCACGTTCGCGCTTGGCGGCCTTGAGGATGTGCTCCACCTTGCCGGAGCGGAGGTCCGTGGCCTCGACGGACGGGTGCAGCCAGTTCGTGGGACGGCCGGGGTATGAGTTCCACAGGGTGAGCCAGCGGACCAGCGACTTGTTGTCCTTACCGAGCGACGGGTGGATGTTCAGGTCACGAGGCACCTGCAGCCGGCCGTCCTGGTCCGGCAGCGACGGACGATGGGCGGTGGCCTCCCAGATCCGTTCGGTGAGGTAGCGGTCTGCCCAACTGACGGTTTCCGACTCACGGGCTCGTCCGGGAAGGAGCGGGAGGTACGCGGCCGGGTCGTCTGTGGGGGCCAGCTTGGGCAGCGACTCGACCACCAGTCGGGCCGCGACCCGGATCATCTCCTGGTTGAACGGGGACGAGTCCAGCAGGTTCTGCCGGTCCTCGTTGGTCTTCCAGGCGCCGTTGAGTATTCCGCTCAGCGTCATCTCGTACTTGGTCGGGAAGAAGGACCAGAACCTTCCGCGCCCCTTGGGGGAGGACATGAGCCCGGTGGTGTCCTTCTCGTACTCGCGCACGGCCCACGAAATGTCGAGGGCGACACGGTCGTGCAGCTCGCCCGCGCTGGAACGGGCGGCGACGGTGGGCTCGTGGGTGAGAGTGAACACCCGCCATCGGTTGGCCGAGGGATGCCGGCCGGGGCGCTCCTCACGTACGGTGTGCAGGTCCTGGGCGCGTTCGACGGTGAGGGTTCGCCGCACGACAGGGCGCGGACGACGGTCCTCAAGGATCACCTTGGCCACGTGCGGTGAGAAGAGCTGAAACCCGACGGGGAACTCCTCCCGGCTACCGGCCGACTGCCCACCGTGCATGTCCTGCCCGAGTCGATCGGCAGCCCCGTCGAGCAGCGGAAGGCGCACGACGGTGGTGGCCCAGCTCAGGAGTTCGTCGAGTACGGGGTCGGCGGCGCGCTCGGCGGCTTCGTCCAACGGGCGGGCCATGCGCAGCACCGGAGCTTCGAACTCCTCGCCGAGACGGGCCGTGACCCCGGGGACGGAACGGATCTGCGCGTAGGCCCACTCGCGGTCGAAGCCGAAGGCGCCGTCACGGCTGAAGAACTGCGGGGTGTCGGTGACGACGAGCACGGACTTCACCCCCACCCCGAAGCGCCCGATCTGGCCGCCGCGCTTGCGAGACATGCTCATCCGGAGAATCGTCTCGGCGCCTTCCGGGGTGACGGGAGTTCCCTCGTTCGCGCAGTAGAGATGAGTGTCTGTGAGAACGACGTGGACGGAACCACCGGGCTCGGCGGCGATTTCGTCCGCGGCGTTCTGGACGAGCTCGAAGAGCTGCCGGTCACCGTATCCACCCTGGGTGATCCGTCTTTCTCCGTTCGCATGCTCCGGAATGAGGCCAGGATCGACGGCGTACGTCTTGAGAACGCGGGAGGACTGATCGACCACGGTCTTGAGCACGGGGGTCAGTTCGGGAGACACGGGACTCCGATCCTGGAGTGGTGGCCTGGTAGGAAGGAGCTATGACGACTGTTTGGGCCAAGCGAATTCGAAGTGACGTCATGTCAGGCAGCCTGACACCTGCGGGTGATGACACGGACGCGGCTGCAGTGACGATGGTTCCCGCGCAGACTGTCCCTGCGAGAAATAACCGATGGGTGCTGCTGTTCAACGCGGCCTGCACTTTCCGGTCGGTGAGTCAGCGAGAATTGCGCTGAGTGAACTGGGAAAGAGAATCGGACATGCGAAACCGATGTGCACGCCGATGCCTGCATGCCGTCGCGGAAGTTCAATGAGGAGAAGACGGCACACTTCTACCAGGGCGTCGGAGAAGTCATTCCTCCGAGGCGGGTGGGGCCGCGGAAAGGACGTTACCCGGCTGCGGCGAGGGTGCGCAAGGGAGTTCGAAGAACCGGTTCGGCGGAGATAAAATGGACGAAATGGGAGGAAGTTGGTGAATCCTGCCACAGGGTGAAGCCTGGTCGCTCCGGTTCCTGTCAAAGGTTGTTTGACAAGGGGTGCACTGTCAAAGGCGCGGGTATGGTGGGCTTGCTGTCCGACGCAAGTGGAGCACACCCGAGAGCAGGTGACCGTGGAAGCAGGCGAGGACTTCGGTCCATGGCTGGCGCGGCAGTTGAAGCTCGCCGACATGACGCAGACCGAGCTGGCCCAGGCCGTGGAGGTGACGCGCGCGGCGGTCTCGGCGTGGATCACCGGACGGGCCGCTCCCCGGCCCGAGACGATCGAACGTATCGCTCGGGCCCTGAACACCGATCTGGCCACGGTCCACACCCGCACCACCGACACTCAGGCCGGCCTCCCCGTCGGGTGGTACCACCGTCCCGGTCATGCTGACGGCGGCCGCGAGTTGGGCAACGCCGCAGCCTTCGCCTTCGACGCCGACGTGGAGGTGCTGGCTCGAGAGACCTGCCAGAACAGTCTCGACGAGCGCCTCACCACCAACGGGCAACCCGTGCGCGTGCGTTACACACTGCACGAGCTCACCGGCGAGACACTTGCGAGATTCCGAGAGGCCATCCAATGGGACGACCTCTTCCCGCACTACGAGGCCGCCGCAGCCCAGGAGCAGAAGGTCGGCCGGGTCATCAACGCGGGGCTGCGAGACATGTACGAGCATGACCGTCTCGTGCTGCTGCGAGTGGACGACTACAACGCCGCGGGCCTGACGGGCGACGACTACGACGACGGCCGCTTCGCGGCGGTGGTGAGGCGTCAGCTCGACAGTCACAAGTCCGGCAGCTCGGCAGGCGGTTCCTACGGCTTGGGCAAGGCCACGCTGTGGGCCACCAGTCGACTCGGCCTCGTACTCATGAACTCGACGCTGTCCGAACCGCATGAGGGCCGCACCGAGCGTCGCCTCATCGGACGCCTCGATCTGCCGTGGCGTCAGGTCCAGGGCAAGCCGTGGGCAGGGCCGGCATGGCTGGGGCGGCCTGACCCCGACTCACCGGGAGCTGCCGTGGCGCGGTCCTGGTGGGCGGACGAGGAGACCGTGGAAGCCCTTCACCTGGGGCGTGAGAGCGGTGAGCCCGGGACGTCGTTCCTCATCGTGGGGGCTCACGACGTGGCGAGCCTCGCGGACGACAGTTCCGCATCCGATGGCGACGAGGGTGAGGACGACGACAGCATCCAGCGGATGCATCGAAGGCTCGTGCGGGCCCTGGGCAAGAACTTCTGGGCCGCAATGACGGGCGGCGGCGACCAACTGCCGCTGCTGGAAGCTTCCGTGCGCACCCTGCGCAATGGTGAGGTGGTCCTTCCGGAGGAGCGCGTGGATCCCACGGTCACGCAGCCCTCCCGTACGCGCGCACTGAAGGCGTTTCTCGACGGCACGACCGTGGAGCAGCTCACGGAATCCGGGCAGGTCGTGGCGACCACCGTGCCCCTCAGCCTGCCCGCCAGGGGCGGCGCACGAGCCTCTCTGGGAGAGCACCGCGCCGTGCTCCTGGTGACGGATGCCGAAGACCCGGACGGCAAGCCCAATCGTGTCGTGGCGATGCGCGGCAACCGTATGACGGTGCGAGACGCCGCTGTTCCCGGCTTGCCGTTGTCCACCAACCCCTTCCAGGCTGTTCTGCTGGCAGGTGAGGCCGCAGGTACACAGGCCCCGTTCGCCGTCGAGGCCGAGGAGTTCCTACGCGCCGCCGAGCCCCCGGAGCACAACAAGTGGGGACAGACAGAAGAATTGACGCTCACTTACTCGCCCTCGGCGTACCGGCGGATCGCCTCCCTCACCCGGGAGACCAACGCGGCGATCAAGGAGCTGGTGGCTCGTCCCAAGAAGAGGCCCAAGGCGGGGGGAGGGCGCCTGGCCCCCAAGCTGACCGTCGGCACGGGAACGAAGAAGCGTCGGCTGTCGGCGGCGACGCTACCCGTCCTGGAAGAGCTGGACGCGCAGGTCCTCGAAGGCGGAGCCTGGCAGGTGATCGGTGAGATCAGGATTCCTGCCGGCGGCCACACCTGGCGGCTCGCCCCGGTGGCCAAGTTCGATGTGCGTTCCGGCCCGCGTCCCTCCATCGCGTGGGCCGAGATCGTGGGAGTGGACAACTGCCAGGTGGTGGATGGCACTCTGCGTTTCTCCGACGGAGCGCGCTCCGCGACATTCCGTGGCGTGACCGATCCCATGACACACGCCGTCAGGACCAGCCTGAGCGGTCTCGTCGTCGAACTGCGCACCGGTGAAGGGGAGTCGCTGTCGTGAAGGTGTTCCCGTACCCGCGCCTGCGCGGCACGGTCTCCCTACGAGTGGACGCGGCCAGGGTCAAGGCACCCGAGCAGCCTCGCGAGCAGCTCGACTCCCGTGCGCGCTCCGTGGTCGAGCGTGTCGTCGCGCTCGGCTTGGCGGAGACGGAGGACTGGGAGACCGCCACGCTGACCGTTTCGGCGACGATCCCTTCCAAGGCCACCGAGCCGGGCGGCCCGTGGTCCGATGTCGCGGTTGTCGCGGTGCTGACGGACCGGACAACCAACACCCGAGTCACGTCGAGGCTCGTCCCCGAGGCGGAAGGCGGCCGTGAATGGCGCGGTGAACTACAGGTGCTGCGTGCCGACCTCTTCGACCGGGCTACGCTGACGGTCCAGGTGGTCGCAAACGTCGACGGCGTACCTGGACGGATCATCGCGGAAGCGGCTGACGACTGGATCGTCGACGCGAGGAGTGACACCCCGACACGGGAGCAGAGCTTCGACATCAAGGAAGTCGGGTTCGCCAAGGGCCCGAGCTGGCTGCGGAACTTCACCGACGTCCCGTGGATCGTGAACGCGTCGGGGACACTGCCCACCGTGCACATCAACACCGACTTCGAGGGCATGACGGACGTCCTCAGCGCTGAGGGACGTGGCCCCGAGGGACTGGTCAACGAGCTGATGGTGTCCCAGATGGCCGCCGACGTGTGGATCGCCGTGTTCCATTCGGCCATCGGCGACCTGGAGGTCGAGGAGGACGGCACTCCACTGTTCCCGCACGGTTGGCAGGGTGAGGTGCTCAGGGAGATGCTTCCCGACGTCGTGCCCGACCGGACTCTCGAGGACGCCTTGCGTGAGGTGCACCGCCGTCGTGTGGGCGCGACGGGATGGACCGAACTGCAGCCGCGCATCCAGTACGCGGCGATGCGCAGGGCCGAGGTCCCCAGGGCGCTGTCGGAGACGGTACGCGGCCTGGACAAGCTCAAGCGTGAGGACGAAGTATGACGGAGAAGCCCGAGCACCTGCCCGAGTACCTGGCTCAGCTCGCCGACGAGAACGCGGCGCGGTTCATCACGGACGGGTTGCTGTCCGGCAAGGACAACGTCCCGGCGATCGCCCTCCACCAGGCTGCCGAGCCCCTGCCAGAGAGCCCTCGGACGCGGCTTCGTGCGATACGGGACCTGATCGACGACGCGATGTACACGTACCAGGACGACAGGCCGACGCAGGTGGACGCCTGGCTCGCTCCACGTCTGCATGCGATTCTTCGTCTCACGCGCGCGGAGGCCGCGGATCCCGCGCTGTGGAACTACCTGGCCCTCGGCGTCGCTCCCGACTTCGTGGTCTGGCGGCACCTTTCCGAATCGAAGAAAACCGTCAACGCCCGGTACTTCAAAGGCCCGTATCACAAGCAGGCTTTCGCCCGACTCTGGTGGTCGGCCGAACTGTTTCGGAACGGGCCCGACTATGAACCGGTCGTCATCGCCTGCGGTAACCAGGACATGTTGAACACGGTCCTGAGGTTGGACGTCATCGACCACCGGCCCACGGCGCAGGCGTTGGTCCGGCTTTTGAAACGGGACGTGGTGCGGACGGGACGTGATGCGAACGCGCTGGGCAAGGCCGTCAACACAGCGGGAGCGACCCTGATGTACGACGTCATCGCGCCGGACACGGAGCGGGATGCCGGGGCCGTGCAGAGATGGATCGACGAGGGGGAAGCGGGCCTCTCCGTGCACCACCGCCCTCTTCCAGTCGGTCCTGCCGAGGAGCCCGCCCCCGAAGAGTCGGTGGAGCGCCTGACGGACCACTTCGCGGAGCTGTTCGCGGACGCGCCGGTGCGGGGCAAGGAAGAGAGAGAGGAGACATCGGAGGAGGGCTGATCCGAACGGCCTCTCTACCGCTGGCGGGGAGGCCGCCAGGCCTTGAGTGCTTTGATCGCACGGTTCTTGCGGCTCTTGTCCAGTCCCAGCGCCGTGCACAGCACGTGGACGGCGAGGAGCGGCGGGATCGCGTTGCCGATCTGCTGCGCTACATCGGTGCCCCGCCAGGGGTACTCGGCCGGAAACGTCTGCAGCAGGCCGGCCTCGCGTAGCGTGAAACGGTCCTGCTCCGGACCCAGTTCAGGCTCGCCGTTCGCGTCGAAGCCCTTGAGGTCGTACACCTTGTTGCGGCGCACCTTGCCTGTGACGGTGGCGGCCGGCTGGTTGGAGGTGCGGAGTCCTCGTTTCTTTGGGTCTCCGCCCGATCCGTAGTTGGAGCGGACGACGAATTCGGTGGACCGTGAGTCCTCGAGGGCGTCGCCCATGGAGACCCAAGGCTGCTTCGGGATGGGAGCAGGGGCCGGCGTCTCGAATGGCAGGTCCTGCTGGAGGTCCCTCGTGGGCGTGCTTTCCTGGGCGGCGGAGAGGCGTTCCGCTCCCTTGCGGTAGCGCTGATGCGTCAGAGTCGGGAACTCGAGCCCCTGGCCTCTTTTTCCCGTGTATCGGGCGATCAGCACGGCGCGGCGACGTGTCTGCGGCACCCCGTAGTCCTCGGTGTGCAGGATGTGGCAGTCAGCGTCGTATCCAAGCTCGCGAAGGATGTCGCGGTACTTCGCCCAGACGGGCAGGACGGTGGGTACCTGTTCCAGTACCACCACCTCGTACGGATCGGCCTTGAGCTTCTTCTCGACGATCCACCGCAGGGGTTGGAGCACGAGACCGGTGCGCTCGTCTGTCCACGACAGCTCGTGGGCCCTCTGCTCGACGGTTGCCCAGGCCTTCTCCAGCCTTCCGACGGTCTCGCTCCGCCCCACGCGCTCGGCCAGATCCTTCACCTCTTCGAGGGCCTTGTGACCCTCGCGATTGCCCGCCACCGAGTAGGTCTGGCAAGGCGGGCCTCCGGTGAGGACTCTGGCTGTGGCGACCTCGGGGTCGAGCGGGTTCACCTTTGCCACGTCCGGTTCACTGGTGGTGCGTAGGCCCGCAGCGCGTCGGGTCGCCCGGGTCGATTCCTCCCATTCCACGCCGATCGTGGGCAAACCGAGCACCTCGGCCGCGATGTCCAGGCCGCCCGGTCCCGCAAAGAGGTCCACAATGTCGGGTTGGGTCTGGTTTGCGTCCGGATGAGGTGCTCGGGTCATGAGGTGGAAGTGTAGCCAGCGTCGGCTCGCAGGCACCGCCTGAGCCGTGCGGCTGGGTGCGAGCCTGCAGTTTCTGCTGTGACCTGGCGATTCTTCGTTCAGGAGCGAAGCGCCCGGGCGATGGCCCGGCCGAGCGCCTCGCCCACCGGAGGTGGGGAGGCGTGGCCGATCTGCCGGTAGCGGGCCGTCTTCTTTCCGGTGATCTGCCAGTCCTCCGGGAAGCTCTGGAGCAGGGCTGTCTGGTCGACTGTGAGCCGCACCATGCGGTCCTTGCCGAGCTCCGGTGCCCACACGAAGTCCGGTCCGGGGATCTCGTTGCCCAGCGAGTGGGCGTTCACCCCCAGCTTCTCCCACTTCCGTTTGGTTCCGGCTGGCCCCAGATCGGCGCCGCCGCGATTCTTCGACCCGCCGACCAGCGTCGGAGCCACGGTGGCCGCTTGGGCCGCCCATCGGCTGGCGTCCTTCCAACCACGCGACCGCATGGAGGGCGCCAGGGCCTCGCCGACCGACACATGATCCGGCACGGTCGGGGACGGCGCCCGAAAGGCGGAGAACCACCGCTTCTTGAGCGCCACGAGCACCCCCTGCTTACGGTCCTGCGGCACTCCGAAGTCGGCGGCGTTGAGGACGAACCAGCTGAACTCGTAACCGAGATGCTCCAGTTCGGCGCGGGCGAACTCGCGGAAGTCGTGGAACTTGTCCGAGTCCGCGAGGGCAGGCACATTCTCGATGAGTATGGCCCGAGGTTTGACCGCGTGGGCGAGGTAGACCGCCGCCTTCAGCAGCCGCTCCTCCTCGCCCGACTCGGCCCGGGCGGCCGTGGCGTTGGACTTCACCCGCGGCAGCCCCGCGGACAGCAGGTCCACGTCGTAGCTTTCCGGGTGCTCGCTCGGGTCGAGGTCCAGAAGGTCCCCCTGAAGCACGTTCCAGTGTGGTCGGTTGGCCCGTAGGGTCCGGCAGGCATCAGCGTCCTCGTCCAGGAGCAGCGTCGGCTCGAAGCCGGCCCGCTCCAGTCCCAGGGCCAGCCCACCCGCCCCGGAGCACACGTCCACAAAGGTCAGCGCGCTCATCAAGTCGTCCCCCGTCCCCGTTGGGCCCTCCGTCGCGTCACCGCCTCTGCGACGCGCAGGGCCACATCCTCCGGCGCTTCATGCTCCCAGAACCGCAGGACTTCCCACCCGGCGGCCACGAGGTGCTCGGTGGTCTCCGCGTCGCGCGCCATGTTGCGGTCCAGCTTCTGCCGCCACCACTCTGCGTTCGACTTCGGCTGCGTGGCGTGTTGAGGGCAGCCGTGCCAGAAGCATCCGTCGATCAGGACGGCCACCTTGACCGAGGTGAAGGCCACGTCGATCCGGCGTCGGGCCATGCCGGGCACCGGGTACTCGATGCGGTAGCGCAGCCCGGCCGCGTGCAGTAGGCGACGGACCGCCAGTTCGACGGCCGTGTCCTTGCTGAGCTGTCTGCTCATGCGTGCCGAGACGGCGGGCGACGACGGCTTCATCGTGCTCAAGCGGCAGTGCCTCACAATCGTGACTCGGTCCGTTCGATTGACCGCCGAGTCCGCCTGGCCCGAGTCGATCGCCTGGGGCTGCACAGGGTCCGCCCCACCCCTTGGACGAAGTGGGCATGGCGAGACCGAACGACATCACAAGCCCGACGCGGATCGATCGAGCCGTTGGACTACGGCTGCGGTGTCGATTCCATCACGGGGGCAAGCCCAACCGCACCAGGTCCCCCTGGCGGGGGTGAAGCCGAACTCCACGGCCATCGGTCTCAAGATGTCGGCCCGGTGGCCGGCCTTCAGGTCTCCGGGTTCCCGTGGCAGGCCTTGTACGAGTTCCCGGACCCACACCAACACCCCGCCCCCTTCTGCGGCGGCCAGGCAACCGCCCTCCCCCTCGCCGCCAGCGTCGTCGCATACTGCGGCAGCAGGTCCGCGTCCGAGGGAGACGAACCCTCCGACGCCGCGAACGCCTCATACGACGGCACCGTCCCCGTCACGATCCCCAGGTTCGGCGTCCCGGACGACGCCAGCTCCCTCAGCGACGCCTCTATCGTCGCCAGGTGCTCCTCATGCGAGGGATACTCCATGGCCAGCGACGGATACGCGGCCACCAGCTCCGCCAGTTCCCCCGCCGGCCAATGCAGGACCGCCACCGGGAACGGGCGGGACAACGCCTCCCGGTACGCCCCCAGCTCGGCCCTCAGTCGGGAGATCTCCGCCTCCAGCTCCGCCGGGTTGTTCGAGCCCAGGGACCAGATGCGCTTCGGGTCGTGGAGCTCGTCCAGGGAGACCGGCATCGAGTGGAGCGTGTCCGCCAGCAGGTCCCAGTCGTCGTGGGTCAGGCCCAGCATGCGGCGTACTCGATGGCGGCCGAACAGCAGGGGACGCGTCGAGTGGGGCGGTTCCGCGCCGTCCGTCAGGAGCAGCCGTGCCCCTTCCGTGAACGTCTCCTGCGCCGCATCCAGCTCGTCGTGGGACTCCAGGGCCTCGGCGATGATCACCCAGGGGGCGGGGTCCCGGGGCGAGGCAGTGCGGATGCCCTCGATGATCGCCCGGGCTTCCGCCTCGTGGCCGTACTCCCACAGGTTCGAGGCCTTCAGGGCTCGGACCAGGGAAGGGTTCTCCAGGGCGTCGGCAGACAGCAGGCGGTCGTAGAGCACGGACGCGGCGGGGCGGTCGCCGGCCAGTTCCAGGTGGGCCGCGGCCCTCAGGAGCAGGGCCTCGGCGTCCTCGGGGTACAGGCCAGCGGTTCGCTCCAGGCGGGCCGCTTCGGCGTGGTGGTCGACATTCTCGGCGGGCGTGTCGGGGCGCATGGGGGACACCGTACTGCCGGTCAGTGACAAGCGTGAGATATCTGCAGGTCGGCGACTGGCCGACTACACCGTCACCCCATCCACCTGCAACGTCTGCACCGCCCCCGCCGCGAACGGCACACTCACCGACTTGCCGGAGAGGCGCGTGTCCGAGTACGCGCGGTAGCGGTCCGAGCCGGACGTCGCCGTGTTCCAGCGGGGGACCAGGCCGCCCGATCCGCCGGTCACCGTCGAGAAGCGGGAGAGGTCGAAGGTCAGGGTCTGGGCCGACGTCGAGGTGTTCACCGCCACGATCACCAGGCGCCTCGACGATGCCGAGTACGCCGCCGCCGCGTAGCTCACGCCCGTGTCGAGGATCGTCATTCCGGGGCGGATGTGGCGGCTGAACTGGGCCATGACGTAGTACTTGGGCTGGACCGTCGTCGGCTGCAGCGTGTTCGCGTCGTACGCGATCATCGCCCAGCCCGTCGTCGGGTCCATCACCTGCCAGTAGCACCAGGCCGTCGGGTGCAGCCAGCGGAAGTCGTAGCAGAGGTTCGACGCCATGGTCAGGCCCGAGGCGTCGCCGTCGCCCGTTTCGGAGTTCCAGAGCTTCTTGCCGGACGTCGTCACCACGTCCGTGTACAGCAGGTCCCGGCGGCCGCCCGAGCCCTGGTAGCCGTGCACGTTCACCTGGGACACCAGGGCCCTGGTGGAGGAGCCGAAGGAGGCCCACGTCGAGCGGGCCGTGTCGTAGTTCGTCTCGTCGGAGGCCGAGATGCGGACGCCCGTCAGGCCTCGCTTGTCCAGCTCGCTGCGCATGTGCGGGAGTACGGCGGCCTGGACCGCCGGGTCCATGTGGCAGCCCTCCTGGGTGCCGGTGGCGGTCCACCAGCTGGACGCCGGCTCGTTGAACGGGTCCACCGTCGCGAAGTTCACGCCCCAGTTCGTACGGGCGTACGCCGCGACCGCGGCCAGGTGGGAGGCATGCTGGCGGTAGTTCCAGGTCTGGAGGTTGTTGCCGCCGTCCGCCGCGCCGGACGGGTTGTGGTTGTAACACATCCACCACATCGGTGAGTTGGCGAAGAGCTCGGTGATCGCTCCGCGCTGCACGGCCTTCTGCAGCATCGCGCGCTGGGCCGCGTCCGCCGTCCAGTCCCAGGCCGAGGACGTCGGGTCCTCGTTGTTCCAGTCCTGCCAGAAGCCCTCGATCTGCTTGAAGGCGGGGATGTTGGGGGACTCCGCCATCGACTCGCCGTTCACGCTGTTCCAGCTGCACGCGCCCAGGTTGTAGCGGGCGATGTTGAGGCCGAGGCCGGGGAGTGCCGTGCCGTTGTACGTCACCGAGTTGGTGGTGAAGAAGAGGTCGGCGAAGTCGTTCCGGTTGCCGAAGACGTTGGCCCACCAGGCGAGGGACGTGCCCCAGCCCTCCCACGTGCCGTACCTCGTCGACGGGTTGACGGCGATCGTGGCGTCCGCGTGTGCGGTGCCGGTCGCCAGGGCGCTGCCGAGGAACGTGCCGCCTGCCGCGGCCAGCAGGGTTCTGCGTCGGATCATGGCTTCTCCGCCTCCATCAACTGCCGGGTGGTCGAACCGGCGTCGGGGCCTGTCCCGCTCATGCCGTCAGGAAGCATCGGCTGTGGCGGGTGGGGTTGTCGAGAGGTGTGACAGCGCTTTCTGCCGCTTTCCCGAACCCCTTTCTCAAACCGGTGGAAGAAGGGTGGGCAGGAGTGTTCGAGGGGCGGACGCGTATGGGTCTGGTGACCTCGTGGCGTGGCGCTTATCGTGCGGGCGGCCCACGTGGAGGAGGCGTCCGCCATGCGCGTTCCCGTCGTGCAGCACGGCACCCGGCGCCGGCGTGCGCTGCGCCGGCGTGCCCTGTGGACCGGGGGTGAAGCCCTCGTGACCGTCGGCGTCGTACTTCTGCTCCTCGTCGTCCACCAGCTGTGGTGGACCAACCGTCAGGCCAGAGCGGGCGCCGAGCGGAAGGTGGAGGCGCTGGAGCGGGAGTGGGGCAGTGGAGGGCGGGGAGGTGAGGAGGGTGGCGACGGCCAGGGGGCGGCGGTCTCCGCGGGGCCTGCCGAGGAACCCGCGAACGAGGAGCCCGCCCGCCGGCAGCGTGCCGACCAGCCGCAGTCGCCTGCCCCGGACCCCACCCCCTCCCTCGCCTACGCCATCCTCACCATCCCGCGTCTCGACCTCCGCGTCCCCGTCGCCGAGGGCATCAGCAAGCCGGACGTCCTCAACAAGGGGTACGTCGGCCACTACCCCGGCACCCAGCAGCCCGGCCGCGCCGGCAACTTCGCCCTCGCCGGGCACCGGAACACCCATGGCGAGCCCTTCCGCTACCTCAACCGGCTCGACGACGGCGACCGGATCCTCGTAGAGACGCAGGACGCCGTGTACACGTACGCCGTCGACCAGACCGTGCCGCAGACCTCCGCGCGCGACACCGGTGTCCTACGGCCCGTGCCCCGCAGCCTCGTCCACCCCGCCCGCGGCTATCGCGAGCCCGGGTACTACCTGACCCTCACCACCTGCACCCCGGAGTACACCTCCACGTACCGGCTGGTGGTGTGGGGGACGCTCACCTCCATGCGGCCGGCCCAGGACCGCTGAGCGCGGCACCTTACGGTCCAGTACGTGAACCGGGTCTTGCGGACTGGAACTCGACCTTGGAGGATCAACCAGTCCTCCGATGGCTGCGTCTCCCGCCGCACCCGGGCCGCGGCCGATCGGAGGACCGCCCGCGATCGAGGGAGATTGTGCTCATGAAGCTGCTGCGAGTCGGTACGGTCGGGGCCGAGCGGCCCGCGCTGCTCGACGCCGAGGGGGTTCTGCGGGACCTGTCGGGCCTCGTGCCGGACATCGACGGCGAGCTGCTCGCCGACGACGCGTCGCTCGGCCGGATCCGGGCAGCCGCCGACGCCGGGGAGCTGCCCGTGCTGGACGCGGCGGGGCTGCGGATCGGGCCGCCGCTGGGGCGGATCGGCAAGATCGTGTGCATCGGGCTGAACTACCACGACCACGCCCGCGAGACCGGCGCCGAGCCGCCCGCCGAGCCGGTGATCTTCTTCAAGGCCGCGGACACGGTGGTCGGGCCCCACGACACGGTCCTTGTGCCGCGCGGGTCCGGCAAGACCGACTGGGAGGTGGAGCTGGCGGTCGTCATCGGACGTACGGCTCGCTATCTGGAGTCGGTGGAGGACGGGCTCGCGCATGTCGCCGGGTACGCGGTGGCCCATGACGTCTCCGAGCGGGAGTTCCAGATCGAGCGGGGCGGGACCTGGGACAAGGGCAAGAACTGCGAGACGTTCAATCCGCTGGGGCCGTGGCTGGTGACGGCGGACGAGGTGCCGGATCCGCAGAAGCTGGCGCTGCGGCTGTGGGTCAACGGGGAGCTGAAGCAGGACGGGACGACAGCCGAGCAGATCTTCTCCGTGGGGGAAGTCGTGCGCTACGTCAGCCAGTTCATGACGCTGTATCCCGGCGATGTCATCAATACGGGGACGCCGGCGGGGGTTGCGTTGGGGCAGCCGGAGCCGAAGCCGTATCTGCGGGCCGGGGATGTGGTGGAACTGGAGATCGAGGGGCTGGGACGGCAGCGGCAGGAGTTCAAGGACGCCTGACGGGACTTCGCGGGGATCAGGTCTCTGGGAGGTTGTCGACGAGGGTTGCGGGCGGGGGATTCGGGGGCGTGGGGACCTGGATGAGGAACGGGACGAAGACGATCTGCCCGTCTTTGTGTATGGGTCTTTGTGAAACCCGGTAGCACACAATGGTGTTCGGGTCGCGAATGGTGTTGTAGCACTTGAGAAGCTTCGGTGGCGCGATCTGGGAATGCTGCGGCAAGGGGCTGGCCTCACTTGCCGGGGCGCACCATGCGCAGGCCGCCAGGCAGCAGGAGGTTGCTGCTGCGACGGTGGTGATCCGTTGAAGTGCTGTCATTTTCCAGGAGCTTCAGCTGAGTTGACCGGGCGGCGGTCTCGGAATCATGCGTGAGGGGAATTGTTGAAGGCTGGCCACAACTTGTCCGAAGCGGCCAGTGGGCCACCGGTAGTTGAATTCGGCTTCTAAATCTTCTGAATGAATCCACGCTACCAGTGCGTAGTAACGCCTGCGACTTCAGATGCACGAACGGAGCAGCAGCGTTAGGTTGTTGGAGTCCGGGCTTATACGTCTCCAGTGCCGGTGAGGCATTTAAAGGCAGAGGAGAATTCCGTGACTCGCAAGGTCGCATTGAGCGCCGCAGCGGTAGTTGCCCTAGTCGGAGGGATGGTTGGTACCAGCGTGCAGCCAGCCTCCGCTGCACCGAACCAACCGAACCAGACACCGAACCAGTCGTGCCGGGTGGTAGGAAACACTCTGACAGGCGAAGGTTTCACTCCTCGTGGAACGTTCAACGTCACGCCCGGAGGGGCGGCGCCTGCGCTTGCAACATCCGACGGCCGCATCGGACCGCTCACCGTTTCGGGCACGGGGCCGGTCCGCGTGGGTTCCGTGGTCTGCGCCGGGGCTGCAGCGGCATCGACAGGGAGTGAAGCTACCGCCGTAGCTATCGCAACGAGTACAGCACGACAGGCGATAAGCAGAGGCGCCTCCCCAGCAACAGCGAAGGCGCAGGGCTTGGCAGCGGCACGAAGGCAGCTGGGACCAGCTGCGTCGCAGACGACGATAAACAACGTCTTCACTCAGGTAAACAACAACGTCAACCAAATCATCGGCTCGACAATTTTCGGCGATGTCAGTCAGCAGGCGGGGGGCGTCCAGGAGGGCGCTGAGGAAGAGGGCGCCGAGGAGGAGGGCGTCGAGGAGGAGGGCGTCGAGGAGGAGGGCGTCGAGGAGGGCGCTGAGGCCGGTGCCGAGGAGGGCGCTGAGGCCGGTGCCGAGGAGGGCGCTGAGGCCGGTGCCGAGGAGGGCGCTGAGGCCGGTGCCGAGGAGGGCGCTGAGGCCGGTGC
>NZ_JBHXVG010000015.1:205301-214115 GCF_042672405.1 Streptomyces sp. NPDC127197
GCCGAGGAGGGTGCTGAGGCCGGTGCCGAGGAGGGCGCTGAGGCCGGTGCCGAGGAAGGTGCTGAGGCCGGTGCCGAGGAGGGCGCTGAGGCCGGTGCCGAGGAAGGTGCTGAGGCCGGTGCCGAGGAAGGTGCTGAGGCCGGTGCCGAGGAAGGTGCTGAGGCCGGTGCCGAGGAGGGCGCTGAGGCCGGTGCCGAGGAAGGCGCTGAGGCCGGTGCCGAGGAAGGCGCTGAGCCTGTGGTGCTAGATGAGGCTGTGGCGCCAGTCGGGTAGTTCGCCCGTCCCATACCTCGGCCCGCCGACCCTCGCAGTCGGCGGGCCGAGGTCGTTTGGTATGCGCTAGCTAGCCCAGTAGGTCAGCCAGCCTCCGCCACTCCTCCCGCGGCAGGGCGTCACTCGGGCCGCCGGCGACCACCTGGAGCGCCACATGGTCGGCGCCCGCCTGTTGGAAGGTCTTGATGCGGTCCAGGATGTGGTCGTCGTCTCCCCATGCGAACACCGCGTCGATGAGGCGGTTGCTGCCGCCGTCCGCGAAGTCGGCCTCGGTGAAGCCGTGGCGGAGGAAGTTGTTGGTGTAGTTCGGGAGGGCGAGGTACATGGCGAGGTAGGCGCGGGCCAGGGTGCGGGCGCGGGTCGGGTCCGTTTCCAGGACGACCTTCAACTCGGGGGCGAGGAGCGGGGCTTCGCCCAGGATCTCGCGGGCCTGCGCCGTGTGCTCCGCCGTGACCAGGTACGGGATTGCGCCGGCCGCCCGGTCGCGGGCCAGCTCGAGCGTCTTCGGGCCCAGCGCTGCCAGGACGCAGCGGTCCGCCGGCACTCCGGCGGTGTCGAGGGCGTCGAGGTAGGCGACCAGCGACGAGTACGGGCGGCGGTACTGCTCGGCGAGCTTGGCGTGGCTGACGCCGAGGCCCAGCACGAAGCGGCCGGGGTGGGCCGACTCGAGGTCGGTGTAGGCGGCCGCGCTGTCGCGGGCCTCCTGCTGCCAGATGCTCTGGATGCTGGTGCCGACGACGATCCTCGACGTGGCCCCGATGAGCGGAGCGGCGTTGCGGGCGGTGCTGTTGCCGCCCAGCCACAGGGCGCCGTAACCGAGTTCCTCCAGTTCGGCGGCGGCCTCGGCGAGCTCGCTGCGCCGGTCCGGGTCCTCCGAGCGCAGGCCGATGCTCCAGATGCCGTACCGGCCCACCTTCTGCTTCACGGTGGCTGCGACGTCGTTCATCGGTTGCGGTCCCTCCGGCTGTGACGGCTGGTGCTGGTGACGGTAGTGCCAACCGGAGGGCCGCTCGCGTTAATCCCGCCGGACGGGTGTCAGGCCTGGTCGCCCAGGTAGTGCTCCAGCGCCTCCACCACGAACCGGTGGTCCTGCAGCTGCGGCAGACCGGACACCGTCACCGTGCCGATCACGCCGACGCCCTCCACGGTGATCGGGAAGGAGCCCCCGTGCGCGGCGTACATGTCCGGGTCCAGGCGGGAGGACTCCTCGAACGTCGTGCCCTTGGCGCGGCAGCGGGCGCCCACGAGGTAGGAGGCGGAGCCGTAGCGCTCCACGACCCGGCGCTTGCGGTCGATCCAGGCGTCGTTGTCGGGGGTGGAGCCGGGCAGGGCCGCGTGGAAGAGCTGCTGGCCGGCCCGGCGGATGTCGATGGCGACCGGGGCCTGCCGTTCCCGGGCCAGCTCCACCAGCAGCGAGCCCAGCGCCCAGGCGTCGTCGTGGGTGAACCCGCGGAACACCAGACGGCGTTCCTGCGCCTCCAACTCCTCGACCGTGGGCGTCAGTTCCGGAGTGATCTTCGGGGTCATCGCGGGCTTGTGCGAGTTCGTCACAGGGTCACCGTCACTCCGTCTCGGGCCGAACGGCGGGCCGCTTCCAGTACGTCGAGGGCGGCGGCCGCCTCCAGGGCGGTCACCGGGTTGGCGGCGCCGTCGCGCAGGGCGGCGGCCACCGCGGCGTAGTACGCGGGGTAGTCGCCGGGCAGGGTCGGCTCGGGGCGGCCGCCGCCGGTCAGGGGGGACTCGCCGGATCCGATACGGCCCCACAGCGACTCGGGCTCCTCGCCCCAGCCGGGACCGGGACGCTGTCCGTCCTTGAGTGCCGCCTCCTGCGGGTCCAGGCCGTACTTCACGTAGCCGGCCTGCGAGCCCAGCACCCGGAAACGCGGGCCGAGTTGGGCGGTCGTCGCGGAGACGTAGAGGTGGGAGCGGACGCCGCTGGTGTGCGTGATCGCGATGAACGTGTCGTCGTCCGTCTCCGCGCCCGGGCGGCGGATGTCCGACTCGGCGTACACCGAGGCCGCGGGGCCGAACAGGACCAGGGCCTGGTCGACGACATGGCTGCCGAGGTCGTAGAGGAGACCTCCGATCTCCGCCGGGTCGCCGGACTCCCGCCAGCCGCCCTTCGGCTGCGGCCGCCACCGCTCGAAGCGGGACTCGAAGCGCCATACGTCACCCAGCGCGCCCTCGGCGAGCAGCCCCCGCAGGGTGAGGAAGTCGTTGTCCCAGCGGCGGTTCTGGAAGACGGAGAGCAGCAGGCCGCGTTCCTCGGCCAGCGCGGCCAGTTCGCGCGCCTCGGCCGCGGTGCCCGCGATCGGCTTGTCGACGACGACCGGGAGACCGGCCTTCAGGGCGGCGGTGGCGAGCGGGACGTGCGTCCGGTTCGGGGAGGCGATGACGATCAGGTCCAGCTCGTCGGCCCGGTCGAACAGCTCCTCCGCCGTGGCGGCGGCCCGTACGTCCGGGAACTCGGCGCGGGCCTGCTCCTGCCGCTCGGGGTTCGAGGTGACCACCGTGTCGAGGGCGAGGCCTTCGGTGGCGCCGATCAGGGGGGCGTGGAAGACGGAGCCCGCGAGGCCGTAGCCGATGAGGCCGACCCGGAGGGGGGTACCCGTCGTTCCAGTGATGCGTCCGGTCATGGGTCCACTTTCGCAACGCTGTTGCCAAAGTGCAAGCGGTGAGGAGAATGGGTGGCGTGAACAGGACGACCACGGGGGGTTCGGTGCGGGCGGCGGGCGCGAATCTGCTGGTGCTGCGCAGCCACAACGCGGCGCTCGTCCTCGGCCTGCTGCGGCGCGCCGGGGCGGACGGCATCAGCCGGCTCGAGCTGGCAGAGCGGACCGGGCTGACCCCGCAGGCCGTCAGCAAGATCACCGCGCGGTTGCGGGCCGACGGGCTGGCGACGGAGGCCGGGCGGCTGGTGTCCACCGGGGGCAAGCCGCGCACGGTGCTGCGGCTGGTGCCGGGAGCCGGGCATGCGGTGGGGGTGCATCTCGACCGGGACGAGCTGCGGGCGGTGCTCGTGGATCTGGCGGGGGCGGTGGTCGCGGAGCGGAGCGCTCCGCTGGACCTGGGGGCGGGGGCGGAGGCCGTGCTCGCGGAGGTGGTGCGGGAGGTGACGGCGCTGCTGGCGGAACGGCCATCGGACACGGTCCTCGGGGTCGGTGTCGCGCTGCCCGGGCCGCTGGATCACGTCCGGGGTGTGCTGCATCGGGTCACCGGGTTTCCGGAGTGGGACGGGTTTCCGCTGCGGGACGTGCTGGCGTTGCAGCTCGGGGTGCCGGTTGTCGTCGACAAGGACACCAACGCGGCGGCGCTGGGGCTTGCGGTCGGGGGTGAGGGTGGGTCGTTCGCGTATCTGCACTTCGGGGCGGGGCTTGGTGGGGGGCTGGTGATCGGGGGCGCGGTGCATCGGGGGGCCCGGACGGGGGCGGGGGAGTTCGGGCATCAGGTCGTTCAGCTGGACGGGCCGTTGTGCAGTTGCGGGAACCGGGGGTGCGTCGAGGCGTTGTGTCTGGAGGCTGTGGGGCGGGGGGATGTGGAGGAGGCGGCGCGGGTGTTGGGGGTGGGGACGGGGAATTTGGTGGCGCTGCTCGATATCGACTTCATTTTGTTGGGTGGGCGGGTTGTGGCCGGGGAGCCGGAGCGGTTTGTGCGGGGGGTTGCGGGGGTGTTGGAGGAGCGGGCTCGGCGTACGGGGGAGGAGGCTGTGCCGGTTCGGCTGGCCGGCGGGGGTGCGCGGGGGGTTGCGGAGGGGGCGGCGCAGTTGCTGCTGGGGCCGTTGTTCGGGCGGGGGGACGCGTAGGGGCGTCGGGGGTGGTTTGGTTGCCCGCGTTGCGGGGTGCCGCTGCGCCCACCCGTGCCGGTGCGCTCCGCTGAAGGGAGCGTCGGGGGCGATTTGGTTGCCCGCGCGGGCGGGGTGCCGCTGCGCCCACCCGTGCCGCCCCAGCGGCACGACTGCCCGCAGCTACGGCGGTGCGGCTGCCCGCAGCTACGCGGGTTCGCGCGTCCGCGGCTGCGCGGGTGCGGCTGCCCGCAGCTACGCGGGCACGCGCGTCCGCGGCTGCGCGGGTGCGGCTGCCCGCAGCTACGCGGGCACGCGCGCTGGCAGCTGCGCGGGTGGGTCTGCCCGCGGCTACGTCCGCTGATCGGGCGGAGTTGGCGGGCCCTGCGGAGTGGCGTCGCCCCGTGGCGGGTCCCGTCCGGGATGGTCATGTGTTCATGCGACTGTGTACGCCCGTGTCCCTCTGTACGGCGGCCTCAGCCGCCGTGCTGTTCGTTGCCGGTCCGGCGTATTCCGGGTCGGCTCCTGGCTGTGCCGCCGGGTCCGGTGGCCGTGACTTTCCGATCACCACCCGTATCCACGGCGGCCCCGGTTCCTATGACGCCGGCGGCGGCTACGGCACCTGGTCCATCGACCTCACCAACAGCACCGCCCGCACCTGCACCGGCATCCATCCGGTCGTCGTCCTCGTCGACAAGGGGCGGACGCTGACGCCGACGCAGCCGAAGCTGGAGTTCTACGAGAAGGCCCGCCCGCACCCCGTCCGGTTCGAAAGGACCGACGAGGACGAGCTGGTCGGCGCCTTCGACGGTTTCGCGGGGTTCACCGTGCCGCCCGGCCGGACCCTGACCGTGCGGGTGCGACTGGCGCTGACCTCCGACGCCGTACCGAACGAGATCACCGCGAACGCCGCGGTCGTGCAACGGCGCGACAACGACGGCGACTGGGTCGGCCAGTCCAACGACTACCGCTTCCGCGTCGAGGTCAAGCCCGACATCGGATCCAGCGCCGAACCCAAACCCGAACCCGAATCCAGTAGCGACTCCGGCACGCCCACCGCCCCCGCAAGCGCCGGATCCACCCCCACCCCCGACGGACAGCTGTCGTTCGCCGACGAGCTCGCCCGTACCGGCCTCGGCACCACGCGGGGAGCGCTCGGCGCCGCCGCCGTACTGCTCGTCGCCGCGGGCTGCACCCTGGTGCTGGTGCGGAGGCGCCGCTGAGCACCTGCGTCGTCCCGTGGTCCGAGTCGTGATCGGCGGGGTCAGGATCAGCCACTCCTGACTACCCTGGGGGCGTCGGTACGCCGTGGTTCCGGCGCCCCCGCTCGCCTCGTACGCATGCCAGGAGTGATCGACGCACATGCCAGACCGCAAGCCCATCGAGTCATGGCTCACCGACATGGATGGTGTGCTCATCCACGAGGGCGTACCCATCCCCGGCGCCGACGCCTTCCTCAAGAAGTTGCGCGAGTCCGGAAAGCCGTTCCTCGTCCTCACCAACAACTCGATCTACACCCCGCGCGACCTGCACGCCCGGCTGAACCGCATGGGCCTGGAGGTGCCGATCGAGAACATCTGGACCTCAGCCCTCGCCACCGCGCAGTTCCTCGACGACCAGCGGCCGAACGGCAGCGCGTACGTCATCGGCGAGGCGGGTCTGACGACCGCCCTGCACGAGATCGGATACATCCTGACGGACCACGAACCCGACTTCGTCATCTTGGGCGAGACCCGGACTTACTCCTTCGAGGCCATGACGAAGGCGGTCCGCCTGATCAACAACGGCGCCCGGTTCATCGCCACGAACCCCGACGAGACGGGACCCTCGACCGAGGGTGCGCTCCCCGCCACGGGCGCCGTCGCAGCTCTGATCACCGCAGCGACCGGCAAGAAGCCGTACTTCGTCGGCAAGCCGAACCCGCTGATGATGCGCGCCGGGCTCAATGCGATCGGGGCCCACTCGGAGACCTCGGCCATGATCGGCGACCGCATGGACACGGACGTACTGGCAGGGCTCGAGGCCGGTATGCGGACCTTCCTCGTCATGACCGGAGTGACCCAGCCGAGTGAGGTCGACGTGTACCCGTACCGGCCGTCGAAGGTCGTGGACTCCATTGCCGATCTTGTGGATCGCGTCTGAAACCGACCCGGAGGTAAAACCCACCCGTACGGCGTAGTCCGGACCCCGCCGAGGATGCGGGGCCGGGCCGCGCGGGGGAGTCTCCAGAGTGTCTGGAGGTTCACGATGGGTTCACTGCGACTCACTTTCTGTACCGGCGTCCTGGCCGCCGTCGCCGCGGTCACCCCGACGGCAAGCGCGGCGGACGGCGGTGTCTCGGTCAGCCCCTCGACCCCGGGGCCCGGCAGCGACCTCGCGCTGCGGGCCACCGGCTGCACCGGCACCACCGGAACCGCGGCCTCGAAGGCGTTCGTCTCCGACGCCGAGCTCACCGGCGGTGACGGCACGCTGGCCGGCGAGACCCGCGTCCGTTCCATGGTGGGGCCCGGCCGCTACGAGGTTCAGGTCATCTGTGGTGGCGACAAGTCCAAGTCGATGAAGTCGCACCTCACCATCGGCAACGCCTCGGCCGCGCCGAGTGCGCCCGCCTCGCCGGTCGCCCCCGTCAAGGCGGGCGGCGGCGGGACCGCCCACCTCGCGTCCGTGGACACCGCCGCGACCGGCCCGAACACCGCACACACGGTGACCGGCCTGGTCCTCGCGGGCGCCGCGGCGGTGGCCGTCGTCCTGCGCGGCACCCGCCGGAGCCGTAGGACGGGTTGAGCGACCATGTCCGACCGGGAACACTTCTCCGGCACCGGGCGGATGCTCATGGGCGTGGCCTGGGCGGTGCTGCTGCTCGGGCTGTGGCTGTGGGGCCGCGAGGTGACCGACGTACGGCACGGCATATCCGAGCCCGTCACCGGCGACATGGCGGCCGTCGGACGGCCGCCCACGGCGGAGCTGCCGCCCGCCGCCAAGCCCCTGACCGCGGCTCTGCCGCAGCGCCTCGACATCCCCGGCCTGGGCGTGCAGGCACCCGTCGTGGCCCGCGGTCTCGACGCGCAGGGGGCGATCGATCCACCGCCGTACGACCAGCCGGGCGTCGTCGGCTGGTACGCGGCCGGGGTGAAGCCGGGCGCGGTCGGCACCGCGCTGATGGTGGGCCACGTCGACACCAAGACCCGGCCCGCCGTCTTCTACGGGATCAGCGCGCTGCAGCCCGGCGAGACCATCCGGGTCGTCCGCGCCGACGGCCGGGTCGCCGAGTTCACCGTCGACGACATCCAGGTCCTTTCCCGCGACCGCTTCGACGCCCAACAGGCCTACGGGGTACGCAAGTCGGGGCGGGCCGAGCTCCGGCTGATCACCTGTGGCGGCACCTACGACCGGGCCAGCCGCAGCTACACCGCCAACGTGGTCGTGTCGGCCTACCTCACGGGCACCGGTCCCTGAGTCTGCCTTCCTGGCCCGCACGTAACAGCTCACGGACAAGGCCGCGGGCGACCTCGTGAGGGCAGCGCGACGTATGTCAGGATTGAGACTTGGAACAGTGCACCCAAGGGGGAGTTGGATGTACCGCAGCAGGGGGGTGACCGGAGTGCGGGCGACCGCGGTGGCGCTGGGGGCGGCGCTGCTGATCGCGGGATGCTCCTCCGGCGACGGAGACGGCGACGGCGACGGTGGCGACACCGGCGGCACGGGCGCCGGGATCACCCAACAGCCCAAGGACGCCGCGCCGTTCTGGGTCAACCCGGACGGCACCGCGGCCCAGCAGGTGGCCGACTACGAGAAGAGCGGCAAGGAGTCCGAGGCGGACACGATCCGCAAGATCGCCCAGCAGCCGACCGGCGAGTGGCTCAGCCCGGAGAACGCGGAGGAGCAGGCCCGCGGCTTCACCGAGGCGGCGGCCGAGGCCGACCGCACGGCGCTGCTCGTCCTCTACAACATCCCGCACCGCGACTGCGGGCAGTTCTCGGGCGGCGGCGCCGCCGACGGCAACGCCTACCGGGCGTTCATCGACAGCGTCGCCAAGGGCATCGGCGACCGCAACGCGACGGTGATACTGGAGCCGGACGCGGTGCTGCACATGGTGGACAACTGCACACCCGGTGAGTACCACGAGGAGCGCTACGACCTGCTCAACGGCGCCATCACCAAGCTCAAGTCCCTGAAGAACACCAAGGTCTACCTGGACGCGGGCAACGCCGGCTGGGGCAAGCCCGACCAGATCTTCGAGCCCCTGAAGTGGGCGGGCATCGACCAGGCCGACGGTTTCTCGGTCAACGTCTCCAACTTCTACACGACCGAGGACTCCATCGCGTACGGCAAGGAGCTCTCCGCCAAGGTGGGCAACAAGCCGTTCGTGATCGACACCAGCCGCAACGGCAACGGCCCCTACACCGAGGGCGACCCGGGCGAACGCTGGTGCAACCCGCCGGGTCGCGCCCTCGGCGAAACCCCGAGCACCAAGACCGCCGACCCTCTGGTCGACGCGTACCTGTGGGTCAAGCGCCCGGGAGAGTCGGACGGCGAGTGCAAGGGCGGTCCGAAGGCGGGCGAGTGGTGGCCCGAGTACGCGCTGAAGCTGGCGCAGGCGAGCGAGTAGCGTCCGGTACGCAGCTGGGGGGGGCCCCCCCCCCCGGGGGGGGCCCCCCCCCCCCCCGGGGGCAACCCCCCCCCCCCCCCCCCCCCCCGGCGGCGGGCCCCCCCGCAAGGGCCCCACCAACCCATAAACCAGAGGGTATAAAAAAAAAAAC
>NZ_JBHXVG010000016.1:0-185509 GCF_042672405.1 Streptomyces sp. NPDC127197
AGCCAGTCGCGTACGTCGCTCTCGTCGCCGACCGCGGTGATCAGCCCGTCGCGCACGGCGACGGCGGTGGCCCGCGGTCGGGCCGGGTCGAGGGTGCGGACCGTGGCGCCGGCGAGAACGAGGTCGGCGGTGGCCATGTGGTGAACTCCCTTGGCGTGTCTGGTCATTCGGCGGGTTCGGTGGCGAAGGCGGCGTACGCCGTGGGGCGTCTGCGGCGCAGCCACCAGGCGAGCGGGAAGCCGGTGGCGAAGACGAGGGGTGCCGTCACGACCAGGATCGTGTTGACGGTCGCCGAGGCGCCGGTGAACAGGTCGATGTGGCCGACGACCAGGACGATCGCCGTGGTCAGCAGGACGGTGGCGGCGATCGGTGCGACCACTGTGGGCAGGATGCCCTCCCGGTGGCTCACGCGCCGGAAGTAGCAGGGCACGGCGATCGCGGTGAGCAGCTGGAGGAACAACAGGCCGATCATTCCGGGGGTGTTGACCCACAGCAGCAGCTGCCCGTACGGGTCGGCGCCGGCCGCCCAGAAGGCGAGGACGACGACGGCGCCGAGGACGGTCTGGGCCATGCCTGCGAGGTACGGGGAGCGGTGGCGCGGGTGGATGCGGCCCAGCCGCCTGGGCAGCAGGCCCTCTTCGGCGAGGGCGAGGACGTAGCGGTTGATGGCGTTGTGGAAGGCGAGGAGGGAGGCGATGACGCTGGTGACGATGAGCACGTGCATCAGGTCGGCCGCCCAGCCGCCCACGTACACGGTGATCGCGGTGAAGAACAGGCCGCCCGGGTCCTCGGCGGCGGCCCGGACGACTTCGTCGTTGCCGAAGGCCTGGATGGCGATCCAGACGACGAACGCGTAGAAGAGGCCGAGGAATCCGACGGCGAAGTAGGTGGCGCGCGGGACGGTGCGCTCGGGGTCGCGGGCCTCGCGGCGGTAGATGACGGTCGACTCGAAGCCGGTGAACGCGGCGAAGGCGAAGGCGAGGACGGCGGCCGTGCCCGGGATGAGGATGTGGTCGGGGTGGAGGGAGGCGGCGGACAGGCCGTGCGCGCCACCCTTGACGAGGACGCCGCCGGCGAGGAGGACGAGTATCCCGGTCTCGGCGACGAGCAGGACGCCGAGGACCTTGGCGCCGAACTCGATCGAGCGGTAGCCGCCGTAGCCGATGAGCAGCAGGCCGGCCAGTGAGATCGGCAGCCAGGGGACGTCGGTGCCGAAGAGGGCGTGGACGGTGTCCTGGGTGGCGGAGCCGAGGAGGCCGTAGACGCCGATCTCCATGCCGGTGTAGCCGACGAGGGCGAGCAGGGCGGCGCCGATACCGACCGGGCGGCCCAGACCCCGGGTGACGAAGGCGTAGAAGGCGCCGCCGCTGCGGACGTGCCGGCTCATCGTGGTGAAGCCGACGGCGAAGACGGCCAGGGTGATGCCGGCCAGGAGGTAGCCGACGGGGGCTCCGATGCCGCCGAGCATGATCGCCAGCGGGGCGACTCCGGCCATCACGGTCAGGGGCGCGGCGGCGGAGACGACGAAGAAGGCGATGTCGGCGGTGCCGAGAGAGCCGGAGCGCAGGCCCGCCGTGGCAGACGGCACTCCCTCCTTCGGGGGCTCGTTGGTGGTCACGGACATGGGAAGGCCCTTCGAGCGGCGGACGGGAGGGGTTCCGGGCGTGCGGGATGGCGCCGAAGGTCCCGGCGTACCGGGGATGACGTGCGCCGGGATCCGTAAATCTAAAGCCTTTCGGTTTCTGCAATGTAACCTTCCGTTGGGTAGGCGGGAAGACCTCAGGGAGAAGACTGACGATGGGCCGGCCGCGCACACCGCTCCTCGACCGCGAGCGCATCACCACCACGGCGCTGCAACTGATCGACGAGCAGGGCGACTTCAGCGTGCCGCAGATCGCCCGGCGGCTCGGGGCGCAGACCGGCTCGGTGTATCACCATGTGGATGGCCGGGACGGCATCGTGGAACTGCTGCGCGAGCGGGTCGCGTCCGCGATCGACGTCACCACCCTGGACGCGGGGCCGTGGGACGCGGCGCTGGAGGCCTGGGCACGCTCGTACCGAGCCGCGTTCGCCGCGCACCCGAGGACGATCCCACTGCTGATGACGTCACCCGTACGGGCGCCCCGAGTGCTGGAGCAGTACGAGCGGGCGGTGACGCTGCTGCTGGACGCCGGGTTCGCCCCCGGCGAGGTCATGCCGCTGCTCGTAGCCCTGGAGAACCTGGTGCTGGGCTCGGCGCTCGACCTCGCGGCGCCGGAGACGATGTGGGAGCTGGCGGACGGCACGCCCACGCCTCGGCTGGCCGAGGCGCTGGCCGCGGTCGGCGAGGGGCGGGCGGACCGGGCGTTCGAGGTGGGGCTGACCGGTTTCCTGGAGCACGCGCGGGCCATGCGGGCCGCCCGGGCCTGACCTGCGCAGGCGCCTTCCATGCCGGCCGCCGCCCGCGCGGCGGCTTCGAGGTCGTCTGCGCACTTTTGCGCAACAGTCACGAGGGCAACTGGGCCCGCAGGGACCACGACAGGTGCCCTGGCCGGGGCACGCTGCCTGAACTGCGCGGACACGTTCTCGGTAAGAGCGGCATTACCGATGTGTGTCACGGGTGTTGACGCCACGCCCGGAGTGAAGCCATTCTCGCCCGAGGCGAAATCCCGCATGGCGTTCGTTATTTCGAACGTCGGCGGCGTCGCGTATCACCATGGCGCCACACAGCAAGGAGAGTGACGGCGGCCTCGTTGTCGAACCGGTTCGAAAGAGGGCGGCAGCGAGCGGCGTCGAACCGGTTCGACAGACCCACGTATCGACTCACAGGAGCTGCAACCGATGGTGCAATCGAGAGCAAGACGGGCGCGCCCGGGCCCACGCGCGCTGGTCGTCACCGCACTGGGCGCCGGCCTGCTGGCCACGGGCCTGACGGTGCCGGCCGCGACCGCCGCCGAACTGCCGGCGCCGAAGCTGCACTACACCTTCGACACCGACGACCTGAGCTCGGGAAAGGTCACCGACAGCTCCGGCAACGGGCTCGACGGCTCTCTCGTCAACGCCTCCACCGCGGCCCTGGTCGGCGGCGCGGACGGCGGCGCGGCGCTGGACCTGCCCGGCGGGGCGCCCACCTCCAACGGCGCGTACGTCCGGCTGCCCCGCGAAGCGGTCGGCTCCGCAACCGACCTGACGGTCTCCGCGCGTGTGAAGTGGAGCGGCGACAAGTCGTCCTGGCAGCGGATCTTCGATCTGGGCACCGACACCACCAAGTACCTCTTCAGCACTCCGTACAACGGCAACGGGCTGTTCCAGACCTCCGTGACCACCGGCGGTGGGAGCGCGGAGGCACAGGTCCGCGGCTACGCGCCGCTCCCCGCGGACAAGTGGCAGACCGTCACCGTCACCCTCGACAGCTCCGCGGACCGGCTCACCACGTATCTCGACGGCGTGGCGGTCTCCTCCGCCGAGACCAGCATCAAGGCCAGGGACGTGTTGGACAGCTCGGCCACGGCCGCCGGCTACATCGGCAAGTCGTTCTGGCCGGATCCGCTGCTCAAGGGCGCGGTCGACGACTTCACCGTGTGGCATTCGGCGCTCAACTCGGAACAGGTGGCCGACATGGCCGGGAACGTCCCCACCCTGCAGGAGCTCTCCAAGACGTCCTTCGAGGTCCGTACGACGACCGGGACCGCCCCGTCCCTGCCCGCCGCCGTCCGCTCCTCGTACTCCGACGGCTACGACCGCGACACCCCGATCACCTGGGACGCCGTACCCGCCGACAAGTACGCCCAGCCGGGCACCTTCACCGTGGCGGGAACCGCGGCCGGACGCGCGGTGAAGGCGACCGTCACCGTGGTTCGCGAAGGCCAGCTCAACGTCGACCTCGGCTCGGACACCGGCAAATTCCACGGCGGCGCCTCCGGCACGCTCTACGGCGTGTACGGGCCGGACGTCCCGACCAACAACCTCATCGAGGGCATGGGCCTGCGCACGGTCTCCACGAAGGCGCAGGACGGCCCGCAGCACCCCGGTGCCGACGCACTGGAGGTGGTGAAGCCGCTGGCCGACTCCACCGACGGTGACGTGTACATCTACATGACGGACATCCACCGCGGCTTCCCGTACCAGTGGCCGGGCGACACCCCCGAGGAGAAGCTCAAGCTCTACCGGGAGAAGATCGTCAAGCAGGTCGACCAGGTCCTGAAGCTGCCGAAGGAGTACCAGGACAACATCGTCTTCGTGCCGTTCAACGAGCCCGAGGGCAACATGTTCGGCACCGGCCAGTGGAGCTACAACAAGGTCAGCTGGCTCAACGACCCGGACGACTACTTCGCCGCCTGGGACGACTTCTACCAGCTCATCAAGAGCAAGATGCCCGAGGCCCGCATCGCCGGCCCCAACACCAGCGTCCTCTACGAGCAGGTCAAGGGCTTCCTCACGCACACCCTGGCCGCCGGCACCCTCCCGGACGTCATCACCTGGCACGAGCTGAGCCACCCGGAGGCGGTCCGCGAGAGCGTCGCCAAGTACCGGGCGTGGGAGAAGGACCTGTTCAAGGGCACCGACCGCGAGGGCACCCAACTCCCCATCAACATCAACGAGTACGCCTTCAATTACCACACCTCCGTCCCCGGCCAGATGATCCAGTGGGTGTCCGCGATCGAGGAGTCCAAGGTGGACGCCGACATCGCGTACTGGAACATCGACGGCAACCTCTCCGACTCCGCGGTGCAGTCGGGCCGCGGCAACGGCCAGTGGTGGCTGCTGCACTCGTACGCCTCGATGAGCGGGCACACGGTGAAGGTGACCCCGCCGTTCCCGGGCGAGAACTACACCATGCAGGGCGTCGCCACGCTGGACGAGGAGAAGAAGCAGTCCCGGCTGATCTTCGGCGGCTCCACCGGCAAGGGCCACATCACCTTCGACAACGTCCCGAAGAAGATCTTCGGGGACCGCGTCCACGCCTGGGTGAAGGAGATCGAGTGGACGGGGCAGGTCGGCGACAACTCCGGCCCGAAGCTGCTCTCGGAGCAGAACCTGAAGGTCGGTGACGACGGCGAGGTCGTCGTCGACTTCGGCGACGGCGCACTGCCGAAGCTGAAGGAGTCCTCGACGTACGAGATCGTCCTCAGCCCGGCCGGGAAGGCGAAGAGCACGCAGTCCCCGCCCGTGCGCTGGAATGCCTCTTACGAGGCGGAGGACGCCGCCCACACCGGTTCCGGCTACTCCAAGAACGGCCCCGAGGGCTCGCCGCGCGACGTGTCGAAGTTCTACACCTCCGGCGGCTACGACGTGGGCGGCCTGCGCACCGGCTCCGACGTCAAGCTCGACTTCACGGTGGACGTGCCCGAGGACGGCGTGTACGACCTGAGCGTCTTCGCCAACTCCCTCAACACCTTCGACAAGGTGAAGGAGCAGGGCCCCACCAACGTCTTCCTGAGCGTGGACGGCAAGGCGGACAGCGAGCAGGAGCTGTACCTGCCGCTGGGCTACAAGTGGGTGGTGTGGGACCACACCGACACCAAGGTGAAGCTCACCAAGGGCAAGCACACCCTGACGCTCGCTGCGAAGAGCGCCGACGGCAAGCGCGCCACCAAGGGTGACGCCATCGTCGACCGCCTCACCCTTTCCCTGCCCGAGGCTTCGGCCGACACGCAGGTGTACGAGGGTGAACTGGCCTGGCTGGGCGGCGGGGCGAAGCCCGTCTACGACCTGCCGAAGCAGCCGGCCACCGGCTCGGGCGCGGCCCAGCTGGCAAAGAACCAGACCGCCACGTTCTGGGTCTACTCGCCCGCCGACCGCGAGGCCACCCTCAAGGTCGACACTCTCGGCGGCACGGGCGCCCGGCTCTCCGTCAACGGCCACGACGTCCTGCGCCTGGGCAAGGGCACGAGCAGCGCGGCGGTCTCCCTCTCGGGCGGCGTCAACAAGGTGACGCTGACAGGGGGTTCCTCCACCACCCTCGTCGACCGCCTCAGGGTCACGCCGACCGAGGGCGCGCTGCCGGCGCGTACGTACGAGGCACAGGACGCCGAGCTCGCGGGCTCGGCCACGCTGACCCCGCTCTCCCTGGCCACCGACGGCACGGCGATCAGCGGCATCGGCGGCGACCCCGGCAACGGCAACACCGCGACGTTCACCGTCGCCGCCGACCGGACCGGCCTGTACGCGCTGCGCATCCGCTACTCCAACCCGGAGCAGTCCGAGGCCACGCACTACAACCCGGACCCGCTCGCCCGCCACGCCGACATCAGCGTCAACGGCGGCGAGGCACGGCGCGTGAGCTTCCCGCACAGCTTCCACCAGAACAACTTCTGGGAGCTGACCGTCCCCGTCCAGCTGAAGAAGGGCCAGAACACGATCGCCTTCCGCTCGGAGGAACTGCCCAACTTCGACGGCGAGACGTACGCGTCGGACACGTTCCCGGGCGTGCTGCTGCGCTCGAAGTACGCGCCCCTGATCGACAGGATCACGGTCGCCAGGTTCGCGGCCCCACGGCCGTGACGTGAACGGCCCCACGGCCGTGAAGTGAAAGGACAAGGGAGTCAGAGTGGTCACGATCGGCGACATCGCGCGCGCCGCCGGGGTTTCCCGCAGCACCGCCTCGTACGCACTGTCGGGCAAGCGGTCCATCTCCGCGGAAGTGCGGCAGCGGGTGGCGGACGCGGCGCGGGAGCTGGGCTACACCCCCAACGCCGGCGCCCGCGCCCTCGCCACCGCGGAGACGATGGTCCTCGGCCTGCTCGCCCAGTTCCACGAGGACGAGTTCGCCCCGGCCATGCTCCAGTACATGCTGGGCGTCTCCGACACCGCGCGCGAGCTGGGGTACGACACCCTGCTCGTCACGGAGGCCGACGGCGCCCGCGCGCTGCGCCGGATCACCAGCTCCCGGATGGTCGACGGCGTCGTCCTGCTGAACGTCGCGCAGGACGACGCCCGGCTCCCGCTCCTCAGGTCCGCGCCCCAGCCAGGGGCACTGGTCGGACTGCCGGGCGACTGCTCCGGCGTGGATGTCTTCGACCTGGACTTCGAGGCGGCCGGCCGGCTGATGGTCGACCACATGCACCAGCTGCGGCATCGGGAGCTGATCCTCGTCTCCCAGCCGGAGCACGTCGTCGAGCGCGGCGGCGCCTACGTGTGGCGGC
Organism: Streptomyces sp. NPDC127197; assembly: GCF_042672405.1. Lineage (NCBI taxonomy): Bacteria > Bacillati > Actinomycetota > Actinomycetes > Kitasatosporales > Streptomycetaceae > Streptomyces > Streptomyces sp. NPDC127197. The sequence continues at coordinate 7,125 of NZ_JBHXVG010000016.1, forward strand.
TGCAGAACGCGGTGGTGCAGCAGGCGCGGGCCCGCGGCATCGAACTCCACGCGGTCTTCGGCGAGTCACGGCAGCCGGAGGTCGGACGGACGCTGCACGCGCTGCTCGACGCCCACCCGGCCGCGACCGGCCTGCTGCTCAACAACGAGGCGGCCGCGGCGGCGCTGCCGTCCGTCCTGCACGCCCGCGGTCTTGAGACACCACGGGACCTGTCGGTCATCGGCCGCTACTCCGACGAGTTCGCCCGCACCTTCTCCCTGCCGTTCACCTCCATCGAGAGCGCACCCGACCTCCTCGGGGAGATGGCCGTGCGGCAGCTCGTGCGCCGGATCGTCACCCCGCAGGCCAGGGACGAGCCGCACGTTCTGCGGCTCCTCACGCCCGAGCTCGTCGACCGCGGGAGCACCGGCGTGCCCTCCGCACCACCCAGCACCTCATGAGTTCAAGGAGAAAGACAGTGAGAGACCTCCCGAAGCCCTTCCGCGCCGCGGGCGTGCTCGGCGCCGCCCTCGTCCTCATGACCGGCGCGGCCGCCTGCTCGTCCAACACCGCCAGCGGCGGCGACCAGGCCGACGACACCTACACCTGGTGGGACCCGTACCCGCAGCACAACAAGTCGTCCGACTGGGCCAAGCGCGTCACCAAGTGCGGTGACGAGGCGGGCGTCACCATCAAGCGCACCGCCTACGACACCACGGCGCTGACCAACCAGGCCCTGCTCGCCGCCCAGGAGGGCACGTCGCCCGACATCATCCTGCTGGACAACCCCGCCGTCTCGACGCTCGCCGACACCGGCATGCTGACCACGATGGAGGAGTTCGGCCTCGACACCTCCGAGATCGACGAGAACCTGCTTGCGGCCGGTGTGGTGGACGGCAAGGAGTACGGCATCCCCATCGGCGCCAACACGCTCGCCATCTACTACAACAAGACCGTCCTGGACGACGCCGGCGTCGACCCCGGCTCCGTCAAGGACTGGGCGTCGCTCACCGCCGCCCTGAAGAAGGTGAAGGACGCCGGGCACAAGGGCATCACGTTCGCCGGCATCGGCACCGAGGAGGGCTCCTTCCAGTTCCTGCCGTGGTTCTGGGGCGCCGGAGCTGACCTGCGCGACCTCGACTCGGCCGAGGCCGCCGAGGCCCTCGACCTGTGGACCGGCTGGCTGAAGAACGGCTACGCACCCAACTCCGTGATCAACAACTCCCAGAACACGACCTGGGAGGAGTTCCTGACCGGCGACTTCGCCTTCGGGGTGAACGGCACCTGGCAGGTCAACAGCGCCGCGGAGGCCGACTTCCCGACCGGTGTCATCCAGATACCCGGCAAGGACGGCGGGATGGCACCGACCCCGACCGGCGGCGAGTTCCTCACGACTCCCGTGCAGGACGACACGGGCCGGTACGAGGCCACCAAGAAGATCGTCGAGTGCATGACCACCCCGGAAGGCATGGTGGAGACGGCCACGACCTTCGCGTACTACATCCCGCCGACGAAGGCCGGACAGCACAAGCTCCTCGCCGACCAGGCCGAACTCGAGCCGTGGGTCGAGGCCGTACGCACCGCCAAGGGACGCACCAGCGACGACCTCGGGACCGACTACCCGAAGATCTCCGAGCCCCTGTGGACCGCCGTGCAGCAGGCCCTCAGCGGAACCAAGAGCGCCAAGGACGCGCTCGGCGAAGCACAGGCGACCGCCGAGGACGAGGTCGGCTGACCGCCGCCCGAGGAGCCGTTTCATGAACATGTCCACGAAGTCCGCCCCGCAGGACCGGGAGGCCGGCGGGGCGGCGGTCGGCGAGCCGCCCTCCGCCCCGCGCCCGCGGATCCGCGTGCGCGGGCGTTCCACCCAGTGGGCCGCGTTCGCGTTCCTGGCCCCGCTCATCGCCTACCTGCTGGCCTTCTACGCCTACCCGCTCTACCGGAACATCGACCTCAGCCTGCACGACTACACCGTCAGGTCGTTCGTGCAGGGCGGCGCCGAGTTCACCGGTCTGGCCAACTACCGCGACATCATGGGATCCGAGGCGTTCGGCCCCGCGCTGCGGAACACCCTCGTCTTCACGCTCGTCTCGATCGCCGCGCAGTACGCCATCGGCCTTGCGCTCGCCGTGTTCTTCCGCGACACCTTCCGCCTGTCCGGGGTGCTGCGCGGCATGTTCCTCGTCCCCTGGCTGCTGCCGCTGATCGTCTCCGGCTCCACCTGGTCGTGGATGATGAACAGCGACAACGGCATCGTCAACGCGGCCCTCGAGGCATTCGGCATCGGTCAGATCAACTGGCTCACCGACCCGGGCTGGGCGCTGACCTCCGTGATCATCGCGAACATCTGGCTCGGCATCCCGTTCAACCTCGTCATCCTCTACTCGGGCCTGCAGAACATCCCGCGCGAGCTGTACGAGGCGGCGGCGCTGGACGGGGCGAACGCCTGGCAGCAGTTCTGGCGGGTGACCTTCCCGCTGCTCCGCCCCGTCTCGGCGATCACCCTGCTGCTCGGCCTGGTCTACACGCTCAAGGTCGTCGACGTGATCTGGATCATGACCACCGGCGGGCCGGGCAGCACCTCCACCACGCTGGCCGTGTGGTCCTACCGGGAGGCCTTCGGCGCCGGGCTGCCCGACTTCTCGCCCGCGGCCACGATCGGCAACCTGCTCATCCTCATCGCCCTGGCCTTCGGCTTCCTCTACCTCCACCTCCAGCGTCGACAGGAGCGGTCATGACAGCGCCGACGCCCTCGGTCACGCCCCGGCACCCCCGGCGCAGGCCCTGGTGGAAGACGGCCCTGGGGGTCTTCCTCACCGCGGTCATGCTCTTCCCGGTCTACTGGATCTTCAACGTGTCCCTGACCAGGACCGAGGACATGCGGTCCGACCCGCCGCACTGGTTCCCGTGGGACCCGACGCTCGAGGGCTACGCGAACGTCGTACGCGACCAGTTGCCGGCCCTGACCACCAGCCTCGGCATCGGCCTGGGCTGCGTGCTGCTCACCCTGGCGATCTCCGCGCCCGCCGCGTTCTCGCTGGCCAAGCTGCGCCCGCGGGGCGCGGGCACGGTCAACTTCCTGCTGCTGGTCGCGCAGATGGTCCCCAGCGTGGTCATGGCGGTGGGCTTCTACGCCATCTATGTGCGGCTCGGCTGGCTCAACTCGGTCTGGGGCCTGATCATCGCCGACTCCACGATCGCCGTGCCCTTCGGCGTCATGGTGCTGACGGCGTTCATGTCCGGCATCCCCGGCGAGCTCCTGCAGGCCGCGAAGATCGACGGCGCGAACACCTGGCGGATCTTCCGCTCCGTGGTCCTGCCGCTCAGCCGCAACGCCGTGCTGACGGTGTCGCTGTTCGCGTTCCTGTGGGCGTGGTCGGACTTCATCTTCGCCTCCACGCTCGACCGCAACGGCGACGCGATCCCGATCACCCTCGGGATCTACGCCTACATCGGCAACAACACCACCGAGTGGAACTCGATCATGGCGACCGCCGCCGTCGCCTCCGTCCCCGCGGCCGTCCTGCTGGTCGTCGCCCAACGCTTCGTCGCCGGCGGCGTCACGGCCGGCGCCGTCAAGGACTGACCGTGGGGAAACCGACTGTGAGGAACAAGAGTTCATGGTGAGCTTCCGACCGTCCCCGACCGCCCTCGAGGTACGGCACCGCCACGAGGTCCTGACCATCGAGGCCTGGGGCGCCGACAGTGTCCGCGTCCGCGCGGCGCAGCACCGGATCCCGGCAGAGAGCCACGGGGCCCTGGACAACCAGCCCCCGCCGTGCGACCTCCCGCAGATCACCGCCGAGAAGGACCGGGCCACGTTCGTCCACGGCGACCTCACCGTGCACGTGGACTTCGACCGGCGAGCCGCCTACCCTGAGCCCCTGCTGACCTTCTCCCGCACGAGCACGGGAGGCGAGCTGCTGGCCGAGAGCCGCGAGCACTTCTGGCTGCCGGGGGCCCGGGTCTTCACCGGAAACCAGTGGGGCACCCACGAGGTGCACCAGCAGTTCGCCGCGTACGAGGGCGAGCGGTTGTACGGCATGGGGCAGCGCACCCACGGCCGGCTCGACCTCAAAGGGCTCGCCCTGGACCTCGTCCAGCGCAACGGCGAGGTGAGCATTCCGTTCGTACTGTCGAACCGGGGCTACGGGCTGCTGTGGAACCTCCCGGCCGTCGGCCGCGCCGAGTTCGCGCAGAACGCCACGCGCTGGCAGGCCGGCCAGGCACGCGAGATCGACTACTGGTTCACCGCCGCCCCGACACCCGCCGGCATCCTCGCCCGCTACGCCGACGCGACCGGGCACACACCCGAACTGCCCGAGTGGGCCAGCGGTTTCTGGCAGTCCAAGCTGCGCTACCGCGACCAGGACGAGCTCCTCGCCGTCGCCCGCGAGCACCGGCGTCGAGGCCTGCCGCTGTCCGTCATCGTCGCCGACTACTTCCACTGGTCGGCCATGGGCGACTACCGCTTCGACGAGAGGGAGTGGCCCGACCCCAAAGCGATGGTCGACGAGCTGGCCGAACTGGGCGTCGAGCTCATGGTCTCGATCTGGCCGACGGTCTCGCCGCTGTCGGAGCACTTCGCGGACTATCGCGACCGCGGTCTCCTCGTCGGCACCCACCAGGGCGTGGAGTTCCACCAGACCATCCAGGACAAAGGCATGGCCGCGCCGATGCCGGTGGCGTTCTACGACCCCACCAACCCCCGGACACGGCAGTTCGTATGGGACCTGGTCCGGCGCAACTACCGCGACCTGGGCATCCGCGTGTTCTGGCTGGACGCCTGCGAACCCGAGCTGAACCCGGCGCACCCCGGACACCTGTCCCTGTACGCCGGGCCCGGCGCCGAGGTCGCCGGCATCTACCCGAGGGACAACGCCCGTCTGTTCGCCGAGGGCATGGCGGCGGACGGGGAGCCGACGGTGCTGCTGTGCCGCTCGGCCTGGGCGGGCGCGCAGAAGTACGGGGCGGCGCTCTGGTCGGGCGACATCCCCGCCACCTGGCAGTCCCTGCGGCAGCAGATACGGGCCGGCCTGAGCACCGCCGTGTCCGGCATCCCGTGGTGGACCACCGACATCGGCGGCTTCCACGGCGGCGACGCGCGCGATGCGGCCTACCGGGAACTGATGATCCGCTGGTTCCAGTTCGGCGTGTTCTGCCCGCTGTTCCGGCTGCACGGCGACCGCGAGCCGCGCAACCCCACCTCCTTCGCGCAGACCGGCGGACCCAACGAGGTGTGGTCGTACGGAGAAGAGGCGTACGACATCATCTCGGGCCTGCTGCACCTGCGGGAGCGGCTGCGCCCGTACATCCACGAGCAGATGCGCACGGCCGCGCGTACCGGGCTGCCGCCGATGCGGCCGCTGTTCGTGGACCATCCGGAGGATCCGCACGCCTGGGCGGTGGACGACGCGTTCCTGTTCGGCCCGGACATCGTCGTCGCGCCGGTGACGCAGCCAGGGCAACGGTCGCGGGAGGTGTACCTCCCGGCCGGCACCCGCTGGGTCTGTGCCGCCGGCGGCGAGGTCCACGAGGGCGGCCGCACCGTGACGGCGCCCGCGCCCATCGACCACATCCCCGTCTTCACCCGCGAGGGCGCGGACGTCCCTCTGACCGCATGAGGAGAACCACGAACGTGACCGTGCAGGAGAGCACGACCGGCGCCGACCCCAAGGGGGGCCGCCCGGTACTCCCCTCCCGGGGCCGGCAGCGACCGCTCGGCATGGGCGAGACGACGCTCACCGGCGGATTCTGGGCGACGCTTCAGCAGACCAACGCCACGGCGACCCTCGAGCACTGCGAGCAGTGGATGGAACGCCTGGGCTGGCTCGCCAACTTCGACCGGGTCGCCGACGGCACGACAGGACCCGACCGGGCCGGCTGGTCCTTCGCCGACTCCGAGGTCTACAAGCTCATCGAGGCCCTGGCGTGGGAGCACGGGCGTTCGGGCGACCAGGTCTACGACGACGCCGTGCGCCGGCTCACCGCACGCATCGCCCGCGCCCAGGACGCGGACGGCTACCTCAACACCTGCTTCGGGCACGCGGGCCGGCAGCCCCGCTACAGCGACCTGGAGTCCGGCCACGAGCTGTACTGCACCGGGCACCTGTTGCAGGCCGCCGTCGCCCGGCTCCGCACGACCGGCCCCGACGAACTCGTGGCCGTCGCCCGCCGGGCCGCCGACCACGTCTGCGACACCTTCGGCCCCGACGGGCTGCAGGGCATCTGCGGCCATCCCGAGATCGAGGTCGGCCTGGCCGAGCTGGGGCGCGCGCTGGGCGAGAGCCGCTACGTCGAGCAGGCGCGGCTGTTCCTGGACCGCCGCGGGCACGGCACCCTGAAGGACATCCCGCTCGGCCGCGCCTACTTCCAGGACGACGTGCCGATCCGCGAGGCCGACACCTGGCGCGGCCACGCCGTGCGCGCGCTGTACCTGTCGGCCGCGGCCGTCGACGTCGCCGTGGAGCAGGACGACCATGAGCTCCTCGCCGCGATCGAGCGCCAGTGGGCGAACGCGGTGGCGCGGCGGACCCATCTGACCGGCGGCATGGGATCCCGGCACCAGGACGAGGGGTTCGGCGAGGACTGGGAGCTGCCGCCGGACCGTGCCTACTGCGAGACCTGCGCCGGTGTGGCCTCGGTCATGGTGTCGTGGCGGCTGTACCTCGCCACCGGAGACGTCCGGTACGCCGACCTCGTCGAGCGCACCTTCTTCAACATCATCGCCACCTCGCCGCGTTCGGACGGGCGGGCGTTCTTCTACGCCAACCCGCTTCACCAGCGGGTGCCCGGCGAGGCCTCCCACGACGACGCCGTGAGCCCCCGCGCCGAGGGCGGTTCCCGCGCCGCCTGGTTCGACGTGTCCTGCTGCCCCACCAACGTCGCCCGCACGCTGGCCACCTGGCACACCTACCTCGCCACGGCCGGGCGGCACGAACTGACGCTGCTGCAGTACGCCGGCGCCCGGATCGAGGCCGAGCTGGGGGACGGGCGGTCCGTGTCGCTCGAGGTCGAGACGGACTACCCGCGGGACGGTCTCGTGACCGTGCGGGTCCTGCGGGCGCCCGAAGGGCCGGTGACGCTCCGGCTGCGCGTGCCCGCCTGGGCCCGGGGCGCCGAGCTCGACGAGGGCGGACGCCGACGCCCCGTCCCACCGGGCCTGGCCGTCGTGGACCGCCAACTCACCACCGGGGAGGAGATCCGGCTCCACCTCCCGATGACCCCGCGCTTCACCTGGCCGGATCACCGCATCGACGCCCTCCGCGGCTGCGTCGCCGTCGAACGCGGCCCGCTCGTGTACTGCGCGGAATCCGTCGACCTCCCGGCCGGCACCGAGCTCGACGATCTGACAGTGGACACCCGCGCAGCGCCCATGGACCACGAGGGCCGCGTCACGGTCAGGGCCGCCACGAACCACCGGAACGATCCCGAACCGGCCTGGCCCTACGGGACCCCGGCCGACGTAGGCGGAACGGGCAGTACCGCATCCATGGACCTCGCCCTCGTCCCGTACCACCGGTGGGCCGAGCGGGGACCGACGGGCATGCGCATCTGGCTGCCCGTCGCCCGCCCGTCCTGAACCGTCGGCATTCCAGCCGGCAGGCGGCGCGCCGGAACGGCCCCGCCTGCCGGTCCGGTCGTCAGTGGTGGGCGTGGGCGTGTACGACGGCGTGGCCCTTGCCGCGGCCGATCATCCACTTGTTGACCGGGGTGGTGATCACGAAGGCGACCGCGAACCCGCCCAGCAGGGCCGACCAGAACAGCCCGTCGGACAGATGGGCGTCCATCGCGCCCGGGGTGAGGGCGATGATGGCGTTGTCGACGAACTCCATCACCGCGATCGAGACGGTATCGGCGGCCAGCGCGACCTTGATCGCGCTCCGGAGGTTCAGGCCGGCCCGGAGTACCGCGAACAGCGTGAACGAGTAGCCGAAGAGGAACGCCAGCGCGATCGCCAGGACCATGGTGGGCACGTTGCCCCACAGCAGCGCCGTGCCGATGACCATGCCGAGGATCTCACCGATGGCGCAGCCGGTCAGGCAGTGCAGCGTCGCCTTCACCGCCATGCCCCAGGACGCTCCCGCGTGCCCTGCGTGGTGCGAGCTGTGGTCCATGATCCTCATCCCATTCCCGTCCAGTGTGAACCGTCTTCTGAGCTCCACACCTCCTCAACGTATACCCCCTGGGGGTATTCCCAAGGGGTCAGGCGGCTACGTGTGCGGGGCTCGGGGGCCGCGACTACGGTGGTGGCTGCCTGACCAGGTCAAGGAGGGGTGGTCATGCCCCTGGGGCCCCACATCTACGAGTTCTGCGGTGCCGTCCTCTTCGCGGGCCGGCGACACCATGCCTTCGCCCGCCTCGCCGAGCTCAGCGGGGCCGAGGCCGGAGACCGTGTCCTGGACGTGGGGTGCGGCACCGGCTGCCTCACGCGGCACATGGCCGCCCGGGTCGGGCCCGAAGGTGCGGTGACCGGGGTGGATCCGTCATCGCCCGTACTCGCCTACGCCCGCCGCAAGAGCCACAACAGCCGGGACCACCGCAGTGCTCCCTGCATCTACCAGGAGGGCATCGCCGAGGCCCTCGATCTGCCCGACGCGTCCTTCGACACCGTCGTCACCAGCCTGATGCTGCACCACCTGCCAGGGGAGCTTCGGCCGGTGGCGCTGCGCGAGATGCTGCGGGTGGTGCGGCCGGGCGGTCGGCTGCTGGTCGTCGAGTTCCGGCCGCCGAAGAGCCGCCTCGGCTGCCGTCCGGTGCACCCCACGGGTGGGCACGCCATGGCGGACCTCCGTGTCGACCTGCTGGCCGGACTCATCGCCGACACGGGCTTCGAGGTGCGGGGGAGCGGTGACGTCCGGCCCTGGCTCGGTTATGTGCAGGCTGTGCGGCCCGGGGGTGGGGAGTCCGGCCATTGAGGGTAGGTGGGGGGCAGGACGCGTACACCCACTCGGTGAGGACGGGTGCCATGAGTGGAATTCCGCGCTGGGTCGTGCAGGCCGTCAGTGTGCTCGCGGCCCTGGCCATCCTGTTCTGGCTGGGGACCGAGGTGGTCAGGAACTTCTGAGGGGAGGCCGGCCGGTGGGGCCGGCGGGTCAGGTCAGGGGTGGCTGGTCAGGTAGCCGCCCATGGAGGTGAAGTACTCCGTCGCGCCCAGCTCCCGGCCGTCCTCGGTCCGTACGCGCGTGATGGCCAGGCCGTGGTTGCGGCCGGTGCGGGCGTCGGCCCCGGCGACGATCACCACGCCGTCGCCCTCGCGATAGAAGATCCGGCCGGGCGTACCGCCGTAGCGGCCCTGGGACACCACGGCGGCGAGGATCTCAAGTCGCCTGCCCTTGTGGAAGGTGAAGGCGCTGGGGTACGGCTCGGACTGGGCGCGGACGAGGCGTTCGAGGTCCTCCGCCGGCCAGGTCCAGTCGATGCGGATGTCCTCGGCGGACCGCTTGTGGAAGAAGCTCGCCTGGGACCGGTCCTGCTTGGTGAACTCCGTCTGCCCGGCGGCGATGAGGTCGAGCGCGCCGATCGTGACCGGGGCGATCAGGTCGACGGTCTTGTGGAAAAGGTCGGTGGCGGTGTCCGTCGGTCCGACCGGCACCGCCTCCTGCCGGACGATGTCGCCGGCGTCGAGTTCGTCGTTCATCATGTGGGCGGTGACGCCCACTTCGGGCTCGCCGTTGATCAGCGCCCAGATCAGCGGGGAGAAGCCGGCGTACTTCGGCAGCAGCGAGTCGTGCACGTTCAGCGTGCCGTGGCGCGGCAGGTCGAAGATGCGCGGCGGGATCCACGTCCGCCAGTTGTTCGCCACGATGATGTCCGGGTCGGCCTCCTTGAGGCGCTCGAACAGCTCGTCGTCGTCAGGGCGGTTGCGGATCAGCACCGGGACGCCGTGCTCTTCGGCGAGGTCGGCGACGGAGTCGCTCCAGATCTTCTCGTACGCGTGCTCGCTCTTGGGGTGCGTCACGACCAGGACCACGTCGTGTTCGGAGTCCAGGAGGGCTTGCAGGGTGCGGTGCCCCCAGGTCTGGTAACCGAACATGACGACCCGCATGGGGTTCCTCCTCGAGGCAGGGGCTGACCGACCAGGGACAAGTGAAGCAAGGCTTACCTTAGTTTGCAACGGCTGTACAGCACGCCCCAGTTGGTGAGCGTCGATGCCCCGGCCGGTCCGGTTTGCCCTATCGACAGCCTCACAGGTTTAGCTTAGGCTCACCTAAGTTAGGGGCCGCTCCGTCGGCGTGCCCACCTTTCGTACTTCCCCCACGCACGACAGGCGACTGCCCCGCACGATGGGAGTGACATGTCACAGGTTCTTCCTGCTGACGCACCACTGGTCCACGACCTCATTGGCATCGGCTTCGGACCGTCCAATGTGGCCATGGCGATCGCACTCAACGAGCACAACGCACGCGCCGGCAGGCACGAGGCGATCACCGCTCACTTCTTCGAGCAGCAGCCGTGCTTCGGCTGGCACCGCGGCATGCTGATCGACGACGCGACCATGCAGGTGTCCTTTCTCAAGGACCTGGTGACGCTCCGGAACCCGGCCTCCGAGTTCAGCTTCCTCTGCTACCTGAAGAGCAAGGGACGGCTGATCGACTTCATCAACCACAAGAACCTCTTCCCGCTGCGGGTGGAGTTCCACGACTACTTCGAGTGGGCCGCGGCCAAGGTCGACGACATGGTCTCCTACGGTCACGAGGTCGTCGGCGTCGCGCCCGTCGTCCGTGACGGGGCCGTGGAGTACCTGGAAGTGACGGTCCGTTCGGGGGAGGGCCTCGTGGTCCACCGGGCCCGCAACCTCGTCATCGGCACCGGGCTGCGGCCCCTCATGCCGGAGGGCGTGGAGCGCGGCGAGCGCGTCTGGCACAACTCCGAACTGCTGGCGAAAGTCGGCGAACTGGAGGGCACCTCGCCCTCCCGGTTCGTCGTCGTCGGCGCCGGGCAGAGTGCCGCCGAGAACGTCGCCTACCTGCACCGCCGCTTCCCCCAGGCCGAGGTCTGCGCGGTCTTCTCCCGCTACGGCTACAGCCCCGCCGACGACAGCAGCTTCGCCAACCGGATCTTCGACCCCGGGGCGGTCGACGAGTACTTCGCCGCGCCCGAGGGCGTCAAGCGCCGCCTGATGGACTACCACGGCAACACCAACTACTCCGTGGTGGACATCGATCTGATCGACGATCTGTACCGGCAGATGTACCAGGAGAAGGTCCTCGGCACGGAGCGGCTGCGCTTCCTCAACGTGTCCCGGCTCACCGACGTCAAGGAGATGCAGGGCCTGGTCCGTGCCACCGTGAAGTCCCTCGTCACCGGCGAGGAGACGCTCCTCGACGCGGACGTCGTGGTCTTCGCCACCGGCTACAGCCCGGCCGACCCCCTCGGCCTCCTCGGCGAGGTCGCGGACCGCTGCCTCCGCGACGACCAGGGCCGGGTCCGCGTCGAGCGTGACTACCGCATCGCGACGGACCCCGGCCTGCGCTGCGGCATCTATCTGCAGGGCGGCACGGAGCACACGCACGGCATCACGTCGTCCCTGCTGTCCAACACCGCGATCAGGGTCGGCGAGATCCTGGACTCGCTCCTCGACCGGGGTCTCAAGTCCGCTTCGGACGAGGTCCGGACGGTCGCAGACGGAACCGGCAGCACGGCCCGTTAGCCCGCCCACCGGTTCGCCCCCACACCGCCGCGCCCCGCCGGGTGGCACCGCACCCGGCAGGCGCGGCAGCACTGTGCAACCCCGTGAAACCAAAGGGATAACGTACGTCGACATGGGCACGACTGCAGTGGAGCGCCCCGCGTCCAAGGCCACAACAGAGGCCCGTCGGCGGCGGGTTGCGGGTTTGGGCACGCTTGTGGTGATCCTCGTGATCGCGGGGGCGGTGTCGTTGGCCGTCGGTGCGCGCGCGTTGAGTCCTGCCGAGGTGTGGCACGGGTTGTTCGCGGCGCCGGACTCCGACCAGCGGCTCACCGAGATCAGGCTGATCGTGCAGACCGTGCGGGTGCCCCGGACGGTGCTCGCGATCGTGGCGGGCATCGCCCTCGGAGTCGGCGGGGCGCTGATCCAGGGGTACACGCGCAACCCCATCGCCGACACCGGCTTGCTGGGCGTGAACTCCGGTGCCTCGTTCGCCGTGGTGTCGGTGATCGCCCTGTTCGGGTTCTCCAACCCGTTCCAGTACGTCTGGTTCGCCTTCCTGGGAGCGGGGGTCGCCGGTGTCGTCGTGTTCGGGCTTGCGAGCATCGGCCGGGGCGCCAGCAACCCGTTGACGCTCGCACTGGCCGGGCAAGGAGTCACAGTGTTCCTCGCGGCGATGACCACGGCGGTCGCGCTGTCGGACAAGGAGTCGCTGAACGCGCTGCGGTTCTGGAACTCGGGCTCCGTGGCCGGTGTCGGATTCGACGTCATCTGGCCGGTGACCGCGTTCATCGCGGTCGGGCTGGTGCTGGCCCTGACCACGCTGCCCGCCATCAACCTGCTCAACCTGGGCGACGACGTGGCACGGGGGCTGGGCGTGAACATCGCGCTGAGCCGGACCATCGGCATCGCCGCCATCACCCTCCTTGCGGGCGCGGCAACAGCGGCATGCGGCCCCATCGCGTTCCTCGGGCTCATGGTGGCCCACGTGGCCCGGTATCTGACCGGGCCGGACTATCGCTGGCTGGTGCCGTACGCGGGTCTGCTCGGCGCCATCGTCCTGCTCGTCTGCGACATCGTGGGGCGCCTGGTGGTGCGGCCCGGCGAGTTGGACGCGGGTGTCCTCGTCGCTCTCCTCGGCGCCCCGTTCTTCGCGGGTCTGGTGTGGCGCGGAAAGTTCAAGAACGCATGAACGGGACAGAGTTGAAGCCATCGGTGGCGCCGGGCGTGCGGCTCGGCCATGTGTCGTTCGTATGGCGGCCCTGGATCGTCCTCGTCACGCTGCTCCTGGCGGGGGCGACCTTCCTGGTGTTCTGCCTGTCCATCGGCATCGGGGACTTCCCCATCAGTCTGCCCCGGGTGATCACCACGATCCTCGGCCGGGGCGAGCAGGTCGACGAGTTCGTGATCATGGACCTGCGGATGCCGCGTGCCCTGGCCGGGCTCGTCGTGGGGATCGCGCTGGGCGTGTCCGGGGCGATCACCCAGTCCATCGCGCGTAATCCGCTGGCCAGCCCGGACATTCTGGGGATCACCTGGGGCGCCAGCGCGGTCGCGGTGTTCGGGGTGACGGTGTCGGGCGGGGCCGCCGCGGCGGTCGTCGACTCCGTGGGCCTGTCCGCGGCGGCGCTCGCCGGTGGTCTCGGTACGGGCCTGCTGGTGTACTTCCTGGCGTGGCGGCGCGGCATCGACGGCTTCCGGCTGATCCTCATCGGCATCTCGGTGAGCGCCGTGATGGAGGCGATCACGACCTGGCTGCTGGCCACGGCCGACATCAGGGACGTGGCCCGGGCCCAGGCGTGGCTGGTCGGCTCGCTGGACGACCGGTCATGGGGCGAGGTCCGGATCGCGCTCTGGTGCACGCTCGTCCTCCTGATCGTCGTGACGTGTGTCGCGTTCCAGTTCAAGCCGCTGCACTTCGGCGACGAGGTCGCCGCGGGCCTGGGCGTCCGGTACTCGGTGGTGCGGGCGGTCCTGCTGCTGTGCGCGGTCCTGCTGGCCGGTGTGGCGGTGAGTGCGGCGGGCCCGGTCCCCTTCGTCGCGCTGGTGGCGCCGCAGGTGGCGATGCGCCTGGCGAGATACCCGACGCCGCCGATGGTGGCCTCCGGCCTGGTGGGAGCGTTGCTGCTGATCGGCTCGGACCTGGTCGCACGCACCGCACTGCCGGTCACTCTCCCGGTCGGCGTGGTCACCGCCGCGATCGGTGGCCCTTTCCTCGTCTATCTGCTGGTACGGGCGAACCGCAGATAGCTGATACAAAGTTAGGCAAGCCTAAACAAGGGGGCCTTGTGGTCGCTCAGTCCATCACCAAGACCGAGTCCGGGGTCGAGGACGCCGCACGGCTGGCAGCCAGGGGTGTCACGGTCGGGTACGGCGCCCGGACCGTCATCGACGAACTCGACGTGGCCATCCCGCCAGGGGTGATCACCACGGTCATCGGCCCCAACGGCTGCGGCAAGTCGACCCTGTTGCGGACCCTGTCGCGGCTGCTCAAGCCGGCCAAGGGGACGGTCGTGCTGGACGGCGACGACATAGTCAAGCTCAAGACCAGGGACGTGGCGAAGAAGCTCGGCCTGCTGCCGCAGGCACCGGTCGCGCCCGAGGGGCTGACGGTGTCCGACCTGGTCGCCAGGGGCCGCCATCCGCACCAGAGCTGGCTGCGGCAGTGGTCGTCGGACGACGCCGCCGTCGTGGAGCGCGCGCTGGCCATGACCGGGGTGTCCGACCTGGCCGACCGCCCGGTCGACTCACTGTCCGGCGGGCAGCGCCAGCGCGTCTGGATCTCGATGACCCTCGCTCAGGGCACCGACCTGCTGCTGCTTGACGAGCCGACCACCTACCTGGACCTGGCGCACGCGATCGACGTGCTCGACCTGGTGGACGACCTGCACGAGTCGGGATGCACCGTGGTCATGGTGCTGCACGACCTCAATCTGGCCACCCGCTACAGCGACAACCTCATCGTGATGAGGGAGGGGTCGATCCTGGCGCAGGGGCACCCCCGTGACGTGATCACCGCCGATCTGCTGCACGAGGCGTTCGGACTGCGCGCCAAGGTGATCGACGACCCGGTGGGAGACCGGCCGTTGATCGTGCCGATCGGCCGTGCCCATGTCCAACTCGACTAAACCGCTACAAAGTTACAGAAGTTAGGCTAGGCTAACCTCACCCACTCACGGTACGGTTTGCCTGCCCTCAGACGGGGTGCAGTGGACAGCGCGACAGCAAGGGGATTCCGGATGCTCCTCAAAAGAACGACGCGTATGAAGCCGTTGCGGCGGTTGGCGGCCGTACTGTCCGCCGCGACTCTCGGCGTCGGCCTCCTCGCGGGATGCGGTTCCGACTCGTCCGACTCGGCGGACAACGCCGGCGACAACACCTCGACCGCCGCCGGCGGCGCATTCCCGGTCACCGTGGAGCACGCGTTCGGATCCACGAAGGTTGCCAAGGCTCCCGAGCGGGTGGTCACCGTCGGTTACACGGACGACCAGAGCGTCCTGGCATTCGGCATCAAGCCGGTCGGCATGACCGACCAGTACCCGAACCCGGCGGGCCAGAGCCCCGACATCAACACCCAGTGGCCCTGGGTGAAGGACAAGTGGGGCGACACCAAGCCCGAGGTCATCATGAAGAACGGTGACTCCGGCCCCAACTACGAGAAGATCGCCGCCCTGCGCCCGGACTTGATCATCGCGGTCTACTCCGAGATCGACCAGGCCGCCTACGACAAGCTCTCCAAGATCGCCCCGACGGTGGGCCGCACCAAGGCCGAGAAGGAGCCGTTCAGCGCCCCCTGGCAGGACAACGCGCTGCACATCGCCAAGGCGCTCGGCAAGGCCGAGGAGGGCGAGAAGATGGTGGCGGACATCCAGGGCCGGCTCGACGCGGCCAAGAAGGCGCACCCCGAGTTCGCGGACCAGACCGCCGTCGCGCTGTCCTGGTACGAGGACTCGGTGGCGCCGTTCACCTCCACCGACGTGCGCGGCCGGCTGGTGACGGGCATCGGCTTCACGTACCAGACCGAGATCGACAAGGTCGCGGACGGCAGCTTCTACACCAAGCTCTCTCCCGAGCGCATCGACCTGGTCGACGTCGACCGCATCTTCGTCATCAACGACAAGGCGGACACGGACGCGCTGAAGAAGTTCAAGCTGTTCGCCAACCTGGACGCGGTGAAGAACGGCAAGGTGTCGTACCTGCTGGACAGCGAGGGCCCGGCGGTCGGCGCGGCCATCTCCCAGGGCACCCTGCTGTCCATGCCGTACGCGATCGACGAACTCGTCAAGTCGGTCGAGTAGGTGTGAGCACCACCGTCACACGCGTCGCCCCGGCGACCCTGCGCACGGCGACCGGACGCGAGGCCACCCGATGGGTCGCGGCACACTGCCGCGAAGTGCCCTGGCTGACGGTCGCCACCGTGCTCACCACGGTGGCCGGGGCGGCGCTCCAGGTGCTCCCGGTGCTCCTGCTCGGCCGGGTGGTCGACGGGGTGGTCGAGGGCGCATCGCAGTCGGTCCTGGTCACGATCGGGGCCCTGATGGCGGCCGCCGCGCTGCTCGGCGCGGCGGCCACCGCGGTGTCGACGTACCTGATCGGGCGGCTGGGCGCGGATCTGCTCGCGCGGCTGCGCGAAGGCGCCGTCCGGGCGGTGCTGGGGATGCCGAGCGCACGGATCGAGCAGGTCGGCCGGGGAGACGTGCTCTCCCGGGTCGGTGACGATGTGGCCGTCATCTCCAAGGGCATCCGCACGGCCGTCCCCACGGTGTTCTCGGCGGGCGTGCTGGTCGCCATCGCCACGGTCGGCATGTTCGGACTGGACTGGCGGCTCGGCCTGGCGGGCGCCGGCGCGCTGCCCGCGTACGCGCTGGCCCTGCGCTGGTATCTCCCCCGGTCCGCCCCGCTCTACCGGAAGCAGCGACTGGCCCAGGCCGACCGTGCGCAGGCGTTGATCAGCGGTCTGAACGGGATCGACACGGTCCGGGCGTACCGCCTGGAGGACGCCTTCCGGGAGAAGGTCACCCACGAGTCATGGCGGGTGCGCAATCTGGGCATCGAGGTGTTCCGGTTCTTCGGCCGGTTCGTCGGCCGGGAGAACCGCGCCGAGTTCATCGGACTGACCCTGATCCTCCTGGTGGGGTACGCCCTGTTGGAGGCCGATGCCGCCAGCCTGGGCGAGGTGTCGGCGGCCCCGCTGCTGTTCCACCGGCTGTTCACCCCGCTGGGCCTCATCATGTTCACCTTCGACGAGGCGCAGAAGTCGGGCGCGAGCCTGACCCGGCTGGTCGGGGTCCTGGGGGAGGAGGCGGAGGACCGGCTGGTGGGCGACGCGTCCGTCGCGTCGGCGAACGCAGGGCCGTTCCCGGTGACGGTGGAGGGGCTGACGTTCAGTTACCCCGGCACCGACGAGCCGGTCCTGAAGGACGTCGACCTGACGATCCCGGCCGGTGGTTCGCTCGCCCTGGTGGGAGCGACGGGCGCGGGCAAGACGACCCTGGCCGCGCTGATCGCGGGTATCGGAACCCCGCAGGCCGGATCGGTGCGTGTCGGGTCGACCGACCTCGCCGGTCTGGACGAGGCCGGGGCGCGGGCCTTGGTGAGCATCCTGACGCAGGAGACGCATGTGTTCTCCGGTCCGCTCGCCGACGACCTGCGGCTGGCCGCGCCGGACGCGACCGACGCCGAGCTGGTGGACGCGCTGCGCACGGTCGGCGCCGACGAGTGGGTCGACGCGCTGCCCGAGGGGCTGAACACCCTGGTCGGCGAGGGCGGCGAGCGCCTGGACGTCACCAAGGTCGCCCAGATCGCCCTGGCCCGGCTGGTGTTGGGCCGGTCGCCGGTGGTGGTGCTCGACGAGTCGACGGCGGAGGCGGGCAGCGAGGGCGCCGCCGAGCTGGAGCGGGCCGTGCTGGCGGCGTGCCGGGGCCGGACCACGTTGTTCGTGGCGCACCGGCTGACCCAGGCGATGGCGGCGGACCGGATCGCCGTACTGGACGCGGGGCGCGTCGTGGAGCAGGGAACTCACGAGGAGCTGGTGGCTCTGGGCGGCCGGTATGCGCGACTGTGGCGGGCCTGGCGAGAAGGCAGTTAGGTAACCCTGATTTAGGTGAGAGCTTACTTTCATTCCTTGGAAGGGATGCTGAGGCTTCGATGATGGAACCGAGCACTCGTCTCGTACGGCTTACTCCCGCGCGCCTGGCCGACGTACGCCGGCGAACCGGCGACTTCTCCGACCGGACCATCACCGAAGCATGCGCCATCGGGCTGTCGTACTGGGCGACGGGCCGGAGCCCCGACGGCATCGACCTCACCCCCGGCACGCTGTTCGCCGACGTTCTCGCGTGGGTCGACAACGGCGGTGCCGGGCTTGGCGGTTGGGATGTCGGCGCGGACGGCTGGAGCATTGCCATCCCGGAAGGCGTAGTGGCCGCCGAGGCGCAGCTCGCGCTGGACGACCTGGCCGACTTCCCGGACCGGCCCCTCGGCACCATCGGCCCGTCCGGTGTGGCGGCGCGGCTCGAGGCCCTGGCCGAGTGGAACGACACCCGGGCCGACCGGGTCCGCCCGACCATTGTGGAGATGTTCCGCGAGCAGGCGCGGGCCAGGCCGGACGCCGTCGCCATCGTCGACGAGCACCGATCACTGACCTACCGTCAGGCTGCTGAACTGTCCAGCCAGTTGGCCCATCATCTGCTCGAACGCGGCCTCGCCGCCGAGCAGGTCGTCGGCATCTCACTGAGCCGCTCCGCCGATATGGTGATCGGGCTGCTCGCCGTGCTCCAGGCGGGGTGCGCGTTCGTGCCGCTCGATCCACAGTGGCCCGCCGCGCGCCGAGCCGTCGTCATCGAGGACGCCCGGGTCGTGGTGCAGCTCAACGCCTCGGGCGAGCACGACCCGGCCGAACCGGACGCCGTGGCCGTCGACCTGGGCGACTGGCGGTTCGGTTCCTACCCCACCGAGGGGCCTGGGGTCACCGTCCTCGGCGACGCGCTGGCCTACGTGATCTTCACGTCCGGTTCGACCGGGCGGCCCAAGGGTGCGATGATCCGGCACGAGGCGATCAGCGAGCGCCTGCTGTGGCAGGTCGACGAGATCCTGGGCTTCGGCCACGACGACGCGTCGCTGTTCAAGGCTCCGTTGTCCTTCGACATCTCCATCAACGAGATCTTCCTGCCGCTGGTGAGCGGCGCCAGGCTGGTGGTCCTGCGGCCCGGCGGCGAACGCGACCCGCACCACCTGCTGAGCGTGATCGCCGAGCAGCGCGTCACCTTCACGTACCTGGTGTCGTCGATGCTGGACGTGCTGCTGGAGATCGCCGGCGACTCCGGACGGCTGGACAGCCTGCGGCACGTGTGGTGCGGCGGCGAGGTGCTGACCCCGGAGCTGTACGAACGGTTCCGCACCAAGCTCGACATCCCCATGTACCACGGCTACGGCCCGGCCGAGACGACGATCGGCGTCTCGCACGTCATCTACCGGGGCGCGGCGGAACGCCTGTCGACATCGATCGGCAAGGCCAACCCCAACACCCAGCTGTACGTGCTCGACGACGAACTGCGCCCGGTCCCGGTCGGGGTCGGCGGCGAACTGTACGTGGGAGGGTTCCTCCTGGGGCGGGGGTACGTGGGTGCGCCCGGCCTGACGGCGTCCCGCTTCGTCGCGAACCCCTTCGCGAACGACGGTTCCCGGCTGTACCGGACCGGTGACCTCGCCCGGTTCAACCCGGACGGGTCGCTGGACTTCCTCGGCCGGGCCGACAACCAGATCAAGATCCGCGGTATGCGGCTGGAGATCGAGGACGTCGAGGTCGGTCTCGCGGAGCACCCCGGAGTACGCCACACCTGCGTCGTCGCGAAGAAGAACGCGGCCGGCGGCACCTACCTCGTGGGATACGTGATCCCGGCCGCCGGCAGCGAGGACCTGCGGGCCGACGAGGTCAAGGCGTGGGCCGCCGAGCACATGGTCGAGTACATGGTGCCCGCCCACATCGTCGTGATGAAGGAGTTCCCGCTCACCGCGAACGGCAAGCTCGACCGGAACGCGCTGCCGGAGCCCACGATCGGGACGGGCTCGCTCGTGCAGCCCGCCACCGAGAACGAGCGCGCGGTGTGCGCAGCGGTCGCGTCCGTGCTACGGCTCGAAGAGGTCGGCGTCGACCAGGACTTCTTCCAGCTCGGCGGAGACAGCATTCTGGCGATCTCGCTGCTGAGCGCGCTGCGCGACGCCGGTCTCCACGTCACGGCACGGCAGATCTTCGCCCACAGCACCGTAGGGGCGCTGGCGGCGGTGGCGAGCCGTGAGGACGTCTCCACGGTGGACCACGGCGATGTCGCGACCGGTTCCGTCGTGGGCTCGCCCATCGTGCAGTGGCTCGGCGAGACCACGGACGCGATCGACGGCTTCGTACAGTCGGTGGTGCTGAACACCCCGGCGGACCTGACCGCCGACGCGCTCGACGCGATCCTCACCGCCGTGGTCCGGTGGCACGACATGCTGCGCGCCAAGCTGGTGCGCGGCGACCACTGGAGCTTCGACATCCCGGAGGCGGACCAGGCCGTCGCGGGGTGGCAGGAGAGCGACGGCCCGGTCGAGGAGTGCGTCGCGCTCGCCACCGAAGGGCTGGACCCGGCGGGCGGCGTGATGCTGCGGGCCGTCTGGCGCCGCGAGGCGCGGCAGCTGGTCCTGGTCGCCCACCACGTGGTGATCGACGGCGTGTCCTGGCGGGTCCTGATGGAGGACCTGGCCACGGCGTGGCGGCAGTTCGCCTCGGGCGCGCCGATCGAGCTGCCCCCGGTGGGCACGTCGTTCCGGCGCTGGACGCAGTTGCTGGAACGTGCGGCGTTCGACGCGGACAGCGCCTACTACTGGCGTCCCCTGCCGGGAGCGGACGCGCCGGTGGGCAGGCGCGCGCTGTCCGAAGCCGACACCGTCGCGCGCGAGCGGCTCCGGACCGTCTCGGTCGGTCCCGAGGTCACGGCCGCGCTGCTGGGCGAGATCCCCGCGAAGTTCCACGCGGGCGTCAACGACGTCCTGCTGACCGCGCTCGCCGTCACCCTCGCCCGGTGGCGCCGCGACCTCGGGCAGGACCAGACGTTCGCGCACATCGAACTCGAGGGCCACGGCCGCGAGGGACAGTTCGTGGTGGGCAGCGCCGGCTTCGAGCCGGAACTGTCGCGGACCGTGGGCTGGTTCACCACCCTGTTCCCGGTGACCGTGGACCCCGGCACGGCGGCCGACTTCACGGCGCCCGAGTACCTGGCCGCCGCGCTCAAGGCGGTCAAGGAGGACCTCGCCCGGGTTCCGGACAACGGCGTTTCCTACGGTGTCCTGCGGTACCTGACCCACACCGAGTTCGACGCGCCCGCGCCACAGGTGCTGTTCAACTACCTGGGCCGCTTCGATGCGGGCGCGTCGGGGGACTGGCAACTCGCAGGCACAACTGGGCAGTTGGGCGAGAAGCGCGACCCGAGGATGCGCCTGCCGCGCCCCCTGGAGTTCAACGCGATCGCCGAACCCGCGGCGAGCGGCGAGTACGAACTGGTCACCACCATCTCCTGGCCCGACGGGGTGTTCACCGACGAGGACATCGCGACCATCGGCGAGTACTTCCGGGTGGCTCTGGCCGGGCTTGCCGCGCTCGACCAGGGCGGCCACTCTCCCAGCGACTTCGGCCTGGTGCCGCTCACGCAGGCCGATGTCGACGCCCTGGACGGCCCCGGGCTTCGGGACATCCTGCCGTTGACCCCGTTGCAGGAGGGCCTGTACTTCCACTCCGTCTTCGACGACGACTCGGCGGGCGCTTACGTCGAGCAGCAACTGCTGACGCTGGACGGCGAGGTGGACGCCGATCGGCTCGCGGCGGCGGCCACTCGCCTGCTCACGCTGTACCCGAACCTGGCCGCGCGGTTCGTGGCCCTCGCCGACGGCCGTGTGGTCTCCGTGCTGGAGAGCGGTGTGGAGGCGCCGTTCACCACGCTGGACCGCCCCGGCATCACCGACGACGAGATACGCGAGTACGCCGAGCGGGATCGCCGCGCCGGGTTCGACCTGGCCACCGGCCCGCTGATGCGGTACACGCTCGTCCGCGCGGGCGCCGGCCGGAACGTCCTGGTGCAGACCGTGCACCACATCATCGCCGACGGCTGGTCGGTACCGCCGATGCTCCGCGCGCTGCTGGCCGAGTACCACGCGCCGGGGAGCGTGTACCCGGTCGGCGGCTTCTCCGACTACGTGCGCTGGCTGGCCGGACGTGACGACGACGAGAGCGACCGGGTATGGCGCGATCAGCTCGCCGATCTGCCGGGCCCTTCGCTGGTCGCCGAGGGGCACACTCCGTCCGACCGGTTCGCCGACACCGCCGTGGAGCCGGCGGACGACATCGACGCGGCCGCCCGGTCGGCCGGCGTGCCGCTGAGCGTGGCCGTGCACAGCGCCTGGGCGGTGACGCTGGGCGGCATCCTGCACGGCAGGGACGTGGTGTTCGGCTCCACGGTGTCCGGGCGCGACGCGGAAGTGCCCGGCATCGAGGACATGGTGGGTCTGTTCATCAACACGATCCCCGTGCGCGCTCGTTGGACCGGTACGACCACTGCAGGTGACCTGCTTGCCTCGGTACGGGAGCACCAGAGCGCGGTACTGCCGCACCAGCATGTCTCGCTGGCCAGGATCGGCCGCCAGGCCGGCGCCGACGGCCCCCTGTTCGACACCCTGGTGGTGTTCGACGTCGCGACCGACGTGGACGGTCTGCGGGGGTCCGGCGATGAGCTGGTCATCACCGACATCGTGAACGAGGGTGCTCCGCACTACCCGTTGACGCTGGTGGTGGAGCGGGCGGTCGACGGCCGTCCGCGCTTCAACCTGATCTACGACGGTGAGCTGTTGAGGGAGGCGAGCGTCCAGGAGATCCTGCGTACGTTCACCTCGACCCTCACCGGCCTGCTCACCCGGCCGGACGCCTTGGTCGACGACTTGGCGCCCGCAGGCGCTGGGCGTCCCGCACGGATCACCCCGACGACCCTGGGTGGGCTGTTCGACGCCGCCGCGAACCGCGCCCCGGTCGCCACCGCTGTCACACAGTGCGGTCTCGACGGCGGTACCCGCTCACTGACCTACGGCGAACTGGCCGATGCGAAGAACGGTTTGGCCTCGGCACTGCGCGCGGCCGGTGTCGGGCCCGGGAAGCGGGTCGCCGTCGCCGTCCCGCGTTCCCTGGAGCAGGTGGTCGCCCTGGTCGCGATCGTCAGCGCGGGCGGCGCGTACGTGCCGCTGGACCTGGCCTACCCGGACGAACGGCTGGAGTACATCCTCGCCGACGCCGCTCCGCAGGTCGTTCTCGTGGAGCGTGAGCAGCGGGACCGCTTCACGGAACTGCTGGCCCGGGCGGGCGTGTCGGCCCGGGTGCTCGTGCAGGGGGACGAGCTGCCGGTGCGGGACACCACCGAGCCCGAGGTCGGCTGGCACGACCCCGCGTACGTGATCTACACGTCCGGATCGACCGGCCGGCCCAAGGGTGTCGTCGTCCCGCACTCCAGCATGGTGACGCTGCTTGCGAACACCCAGCCCGACATGGACTTCGGCCCGCACGACGTGTGGGTCCAGTTCCACTCCTTCTCCTTCGACTTCGCGGTCTGGGAGCTGTGGGGTGCGCTGGCGTACGGCGGTGAGCTGCTGGTGCCGGAGTACGGGCTGACCCGCTCCCCGGTCGACTTCCACCGGCTGGTCCGCGAGCGCTCAGTGACCGTGCTCAACCAGACCCCGTCGGCGTTCTACCAGTTCATCGAGGCGGACCGGCACGCCGGTGAGCCGGTCACCGCACTGCGCCGGATCATCTTCGGCGGCGAGGCGCTCGATCTCGGGCGGCTGCGCGGGTGGGTCGAGCGGTACGGCACCGGTTCGCCCGAGCTGGTCAACATGTACGGCATCACCGAGACCACCGTCCACGTCACCCACCGGGTGCTGACCGACGAGGACTTCGCCTCCGGCGACGACGTCAGCCCGATCGGCGGCCCGATACCCGGCCTGGTCACCTACCTGCTCGACGACCGGCTCCGGCCGGTGCCGCCGGGCCGGGTGGGCGCCATCTACGTCGCCGGCGACCAGGTGTCGCTCGGCTACCTGGGCAGGCCGGGGCTCACCGCGGGCCGGTTCGTGGCGAACCCGTTCGCGGGCGACGGCTCCCGCATGTACCACACGGGCGACCTCGCCCGCCGCACGTTCGACGGCGAGCTGGAGTTCGTCGGCCGTGCCGACGACCAAGTCCAACTCAAGGGTTTCCGCATCGAGTCGGGCGAGGTGGAGTCCGCGATCAGGGAACTCGACGGCGTGGTCGACGTGGCCGTCACCGTGGCGGACAGCGGCGACCATCTGGTCGCGCACGTCGTGGGTCGGGTGCCCCGTGACTTCACCGAGCAGCTGTCCACGAAGCTGCCCGTGCACATGGTGCCTGGCCGGGTGCTGCCGGTCGACGCGCTGCCGCTGACGGTCAACGGCAAGCTGGACCGGAAGGCCCTGATCGCACGGGCCGCGCAGGATGACACCCCGGTGGCCGTGAGTGACTCCGCGCTCGCCGCCCTGGTCGACATCTTCGCCGACACCCTGCCCGGCTCCGCCGTCGACGGTGACACCGACTTCTTCCGCGCCGGCGGCGACAGCATCCTCGCCATCACCGTGATCAACCGGGCCAGGGCGCTCGGCCTCGCGATCACGCCACGGGACGTGTTCCTGCTCAGGACCCCCCGCGCCCTCGCCGACCACCTGGGGACGAGCACACCGCCCGCCGCGGCCCTCGCCCCCGCCCGCCGCGAGGACGGCCCGCTGATACCGACGCCGATCATCCTCCGCCAGCGCGAACTGGGCGGATCGCTCCACCGGTTCGCCCAGGCCAGGACACTGGTCGCCCCCGAGGACACCGGGTTCACCGACGTCGAGCGCGCCGCGAACGCCGTCGTGGCCGCACACCCGGCCCTCCGGCTGCGGCTGCGCGTCGAGCACGGGGTGTGGGCACTGCGCACCGAACCCGCCCGCGAGGTCACCGTCGTACGACCGGACACGACCGACGCGACCACCGCGGCGAACGAGGCCGCCGGACGGCTTGACCCCGAGTCCGGGGACGTCATCGCGTTCTCGTGGCTGGAGGCGAGCCGGACCCTGGTCGTCACCGTGCACCACCTCGCCGTCGACTCGGTGTCCTGGCTGATCCTGCTGGACGACCTGGCCACTGCCCTGCGCGGGGAGCCCCTGGCGCCGCCGACCACGTCGTACGCCGAGTACGCCGAGGCACTGACGCTCCAGTCCGCCCAGGCCATTGACGACCTCGGGCACTGGATCACCACGCTCCAGGCACCCGCGCTGCTGCCCACGGTCGAGCGGCTGCGTGAGACCACGGTGGTGCTCCCGCCCGAAGTGAGCGACCGCGTGACGCGTACCGCGCCTGCCGCACTCGGCGTCGGTCTCACCGAGTTGCTGTGCGGCGCGCTGCGCACCGCGCTGACCCACGTCCAGCCGTCGCCCACCGATCTCGCGATCGAGCTGGAACGGCACGGCCGGGTCCCGGTGCTCGAACACCACGACTACACCCGCACGGTGGGCTGGTTCACCTCCATCGCGCCCGTACGGCTCACCGCGCACACCGACCCCGTCGCCGCGGCGCGCGAGGTCACCGAACGCCGGCCGGACGAGCGCGCGCACGTCGCCTACGGCCTGCTCAGGTACCTCAACCCGCAGACGGCCCCGCTGCTGAACGCCCGCCCGCAGGTGCTGTTCAACTACCTCGGCCGGGGCAGCGAGTCCCAGGCCCTGCACATCACCGGCGGCGACCAGGGCAGCCCGTACGCCGTCGAGGTCAACGCGTGGCTCGACGAGGCCACCGGCAGCCTGCACGCGGCCTTCACCCTCGCCGAGGGCATCCCCGACGAGCTCGCCGAGCACTGGCGGAGCGCACTGGAACGCATCGCGGACGCGTCCGCGACAGCCGAGCGCACCGCACCGGTCACCCCGCTCCAGCGCGGTCTGTTCTTCCAGGCCCAGATGGCCGGCACGGCCGGACACTACGTCGCGCAGAGCTGGTTCACCTTCGACCGGCGTCTGGACACCGACGCGCTGGCCGAGGCGATGGCGTACGTGATCGCGCGGCACCCGGTCGTGGGAGCCGGCTTCACCACCGACGACGACGGGAACCCGGTCCAGGTCTTCAGTGCAGGGCGGCAAGTCGCCGTCCGTACGGTCGAGTTGGCGACGGACGCGGAAGTCGAAGCCCTGCGCACCCGCGACCGCGACACGGGATTCGACCCCGGTGAGCCACCGCTGATCCGGCTGACCGTGGTGCGTCTGCCCGATGACCGCGACGGTCTCCTGCTGAGCTACCACCTGCTGCTGTGGGACGGCTGGTCCCGCGAGATCGTGCTGCGGGACCTGTTCGACGCCTATCAGGCCGTCGTAGCGGGCGAGCCGTGGGATACGACCCCGGCCACGCCGAGCTTCGAGGACCACGCCCGGGCGCTCGACGCCAAGGACCCCGCCGTATCGGAACGCTTCTGGGCGGATCACCTGGCCGGCCTCCCCGGCCCGACGCTGCTCGCCGGACCGGCGCCGTCCCTCTCGGACGACCTGCCGCGCGCGCTCGTGCACACGCTGTCCGCCGAACAGTCGGTCCTGCTGAGGGAGGCGGCCGGGGCGCACGGCGTGACCCTGAACTCGGTGCTGACCGGCGCGTTCGGCCTCCTCCTCGGCGCCCACACGGGCCGCACCGACGCCGTGTTCGGCGTGACCGTCTCCGGCCGGGAAGGCGAAGGCCTGGACGGCATCGTCGGTGTGCTGCTCAACACCGTGCCGATGTGGACGCGGGCCAGGCCGGACGACACGGTCCGCGACTACCTGTCGGCCGTACAGACGGCCAGGGTCGAGGCGATGGAGCACGAGCACCTCGGCCTCGGCGAGATCCAGCGGGCCAGTGGGCATGACACCCTGTTCGACAACCTGTTCGTGCTCCAGAACTTCCTGGACATGGAGGCGTTCGCCGAGATGAACGCCCGGCACGGCATCACCTCGGTGAAAGCCGATGACTCCACCCATTACCCCTTCACGTGGGTCGTCACGCCCGGCGACCGGCTCACGGTCAAGCTGGAGTACCGCGACCACGACACCGAGAACGCCCGTCGTCTCCTCGACGACTACCTGCGCGTGCTGGACGATCTGGCCCGGGCGACCGGGCCGGTTGGCGCGCTGCGGGGGTTGGGGCTGGAGCCCTCGCGGGGAGCGCGTACGGACGTCGGCACCGACACCGTCGTCGACAGGTTCGACCAGGCGGCGGACCGCGCCCCCGAGCGGGTCGCGCTCGTCGCGCACGGCTCGACCATGACCTTCGCCCAACTCCGGGATCGCAGCCGGGCGGTGGCGGGTGTGCTCGCCGGGCGCGGCATCGGCCCCGAGACGACCGTGGGTCTCGCGATCCCGCGTTCCCTCGACTCGATCGTGGCGCTGTTCGCCGTACTGCGCGCTGGCGCCGCGTACGTGCCGCTGGAGCTGGACCACCCGGACGAGCGGATCGCTTCGATCGTCGCGGACGCCCGCCCGGACGTGATCCTCACCGTGAGCGCCGTGTCGCCCCGGCTGACCCCGCTGACCGGCGACCTGATCGAGCTGGACCGCCCGCTGCCCGCCGCCGAGCCGTTCGTGACGTTCGCGCCGGACGACCCCGACCGCCTGCGGCACCCCGCGTACACGATCTACACCTCCGGATCGACCGGGAAGCCCAAGGGCGTGGTGACCGAGTACGCCGGGCTCACCAACATGCTGATCAACCATCAGCGCCGGATCTTCAAGCCGGTGTTGGCCGAGCACGGCCACCGGGTGTTCCGGATCGCGCACACCGTGTCGTTCGCGTTCGACATGTCGTGGGAGGAGCTGCTGTGGCTCGCCGACGGGCATGAAGTGCACATCTGCGACGAGGAGTTGCGCCGTGACGCGCCCCGGTTGGTCGAGTACTGCCTCGAGCACGGCATCGACGTCATCAACGTGACCCCGACCTACGCGCAGCAGCTGGTCGCCGAGGGCCTGCTCGACAACCCGGAACGGAGGCCGGCGCTGGTACTGCTGGGCGGCGAGGCCGTCACCCCGACGCTGTGGCAGCGGCTCGCCGAGACCGAGGGAACGGTCGGCTACAACCTGTACGGACCCACCGAGTACACCATCAACACCCTCGGCGTCGGCACCTTCGAGTGCCAGGACCCGGTGGTGGGCGTCGCGATCGACAACACCGACGTGTACGTGCTGGACCCGTGGCTGCGGCCGTTGCCGGACGGCGTGCCCGGTGAGCTGTACGTGTCGGGCATCGGCATCGCGCGCGGCTATCTCGGGCAGCCCGCCCAGACCGCGCACCGTTTCGTCGCCTGCCCGTTCGGTGAACCCGGCGAGCGCATGTACCGCACCGGGGACCTGGTGGTCCGCCGGCCCGACGGGAACCTGATGTACCTGGGCCGCACCGACCAGCAGGTCAAGATCCGGGGACACCGGGTCGAGCTCGGCGAGGTCGAGGCCGTGTTCGCGGCGCACCCCGCGGTGCGGTTCGTCGCCGCGGTCGCCCAGCCCGACCCGCAGGTCGACGGCGCGTACCGGCTGGCCGCCTACCTCGTCCTCGACGGCTCCGACCTGGCGGCGGTCGCCGCCGAGGTGGGCGCCGGGCTGCCGGACTTCCTGCGGCCGACGCACTACGCCCAGGTCGACAGCATCCCGCTGACGGTGAACGGGAAGGCTGACACGGAGGCGCTGCCGGAGGCCAAGCCGCTGGGCGCGCTGACCACGGCAGGGGAGCGCGGCCCTCGGACCGAGACCGAGACCATGGTCTGCGAGTTCTTCGCCGAGGCACTGGACCTGGACGACGACGAGGTGAGCGCGGTGAGCGACTTCGTGTCCCTCGGAGGACACTCCATGCTGGCGGTGCGGCTGATCGGGCTGCTCCGCCGGGAGTACGGTCCTGTGATCACGATCCGAGACCTGTTCACCCTGCGCACCCCGGAAGCGATTGCCCGCCACCTCGATGACAACTCCTGACACGCAGCGGCCCCGCCCGGGGTCCGACATCCTCCGGACCGCACTGCGCCGCAACATCGGTGCCATGGCCTGGGGCACCCTCCTCATGGGCCTGTACCAGGCGGGGGAGACCGCCTTCCCCATCGCGCTCGGTCTGATCGTCGAGCACACGATGCGGGACCGGAGCCTCGGCGCGCTCGGCCTGTCGATCGGCGCGCTGGCCGTGATCATCACGACCGTGTCGCTGTCGTGGCGGTTCGGGATGCGCATCCTGCAGAAGGCCAACACGACCGAGGCGCACCGCTGGCGGGTGAAGGTCGCGGCCTGCGGACTCCAGCCGGTGGCCAGGGACGTCGACCTGAAGTCCGGCGAGGTGCTGACCATCGCCACCGAGGACGCCGACCAGACCGCCGACATCATCGAGGTGGTGCCGCTGCTGATCAGTTCGCTGGTCGCGGTGCTGGTCGCGGCAGTCGCGCTCGGCCTGGCCGACATCCGGCTCGGCCTGCTGGTGATCGTGGGAACCGTCGCGATCCTGTCGATCCTGAGCGTGCTGTCCAAGCGGATCGGCTCCAGTACCCAGGAACAGCAGGCCCGGGTGGCGCGGGCGGGCGCGAAGGTCGCCGACTTGATCACCGGCCTGCGCCCGCTGCACGGCTTCGGCGGCAACCACGCGGCGTTCCGGTCCTACCGGAAGGTCAGCACGGAGGCGAAGCTCCAGGCGATCACCGTCGCCAAGGTGAACGGCGCGTACGCGGGCACCGCGCTGGCCCTCAACGCGGTCCTCGCCGCCGCCGTGACCCTGACCGCGGGCTGGCTGGCGTTCAACGGCCGGATCAACATCGGGGAACTCGTCATGGCGGTGGGGCTGGCGCAGTTCATCATGGAACCGCTCAAGCTGTTCTCCGAGATGCCCAAGTACGTGATGATCGCGCGCGCTTCCGCCGAGCGGATGGCGCTGGTGCTGACCGCACCGCCGGTGACGACCCCGGGGCCTCAGCGCCCGGCCACGGGCGGAGACCTCGAGATCGACTGTGTCCGCTACGGGACCCTGCGGAATCTGAAGTTCCAGGTGACCGCCGGCGAGTTCGTGGCGATCGCCCCCTACCAGCCGCGCGCGGCGGCCGACCTTGCGTCGATCCTGGCCGTGAACGTCCCGCCCGACGCGTACGAGGGTGTGGTGCGGGTCAGCGGGCAGGCGCTCGCGGACCTGTCGATCGAGGCGGTCCGCGAACACATGCTGGTGAACCCGTACGACGGGGAGATCTTCGCGGGCACCCTCCGCACGAACATCGACCCCTCGGGCACCAGCGGAACGGTCCCCGAGGCGGTCGAGGCGTCCATGCTGACCGACGTCGTCGCCCTCCACCGCGAAGGGCTCGACTACGCCGTCCGCGACCGCGGCGCGAACCTCTCCGGGGGCCAGCGCCAACGGCTGTCCCTCGCCCGCGCATTGGCCGCCGACACCGACGTCCTCGTCCTGCACGACCCGACGACAGCCGTCGACGCGGTCACCGAACAGCTCATCGCGCGCAACGTCGCAA
Source organism: Streptomyces sp. NPDC127197 (assembly GCF_042672405.1). Taxonomy (NCBI): domain Bacteria; kingdom Bacillati; phylum Actinomycetota; class Actinomycetes; order Kitasatosporales; family Streptomycetaceae; genus Streptomyces; species Streptomyces sp. NPDC127197. The sequence goes on from NZ_JBHXVG010000016.1 coordinate 37,302, forward strand.
AGCTGCGCCGCGGCCGCACCACCATCGTGATCACCAGCAGCCCGGCCCTCCTGGACGCCGCGGACCGTGTCCTCGTACTGGACGACGGCGTCATCACGGCAGAGGACACGCATAGGAACCTCCTCGCCAAGGACGAGGCCTACTGCCTGGCGGTGGCGCGGTGACCTGACCTGCTAGCCAAGGGTCCAGGCAACATCCCTGAGCAGCGCGTGCCGCCAGCCCGCTCGGTCATGCTCCGATGCCGACCGCGAAACCCGCACGGCCGCACCGGCCTGCTCGGCCAGGGTCTCCACCAGCTCGCAGTGCGGCAGCATCCGCCTCTCGTGTTCCCCCACGTCGAACGCGACCCGCAGCCCGGACAGGCCGGGGCGCTCCCGCAGCCGCGCGGCGATGGCGCCGCCGACCGGGCCGCCCAAGGGATCCGCCAGGTCCATGGCGGCGTGTGTCCACCAGAACGACCCCGACTGGCAGGCGACGCGAGACACCAACTCCGGGTACTCCAGCGCCGCGTACATCGCGCTCAGCCCGCCGAGGCTCTGCCCCGCGACCACCAGCCGGTCCCGGTCGGCGGGTACGCCGCTCTCCGCCACCAGCGGCAGCAGTTCGTCCCGGACCGCCTCCCACAGCTCGGGCCTGCACGCGAACTCGGCCGCCCGGTCCTTGGCCGGAAGGAAGACGAGGGTGACCGGCGGCATCTCGCCACTGGCGACGGCCCAGTCGAACGCGGTCATGGCCGGGTGCAGATACAGCCAGTCGTCCCCGTCGAGCAGCAGGACCACCGGTCCGCCGCCGCCCGCCGGGTGGACGCGCACGGTACGCCGCCCGCCGAGCCGTTCGCTGCTCCAGCGGAGCCGGGTGCGCGGCAGGGGCAGGACGCCGTCGGCGCCGACGACGGGCCAGTGCGGCTGGGCCGGGGCGTCCGGCGTTGCGGCGATGGACCGGTCACCGCCCGCACCGACCGGGTTGAGCGGGTCGGCATACGCCTCGTCGCCCACGAGGAACTGGTAGGTCACCCGCAGTCGCGCAGGCATGCGCACCTGGGCGTACCAGCAGTCCGTGTCGCCCCACCGGCGCAGGGGTACAGGCTCCGACCAGCTTTCGAAACCGATGCTCGCCGCTTTGGACCCGCGCCGCAGGAACAGGGTCACCCAACCGTCGCCGTCGGGTATCGACGCCGGTGTCCTCGCAGTCGCCCAGAACTCGTCGGTGCCGGGTGCGCCGGACAGCCCGAACGCGACGAAGGCGTCTTCCCCCACCAACCTCATGAACGTCTCCTTGTGGAGCGGAAACCGAGAAGGCTAAGCTCATTTTTGATTAGGCGAGCCTAACCTAATTCTCCAGGAGGCCACCGCACATGAGCACCAACCCCTTCGACGACGCCGACGGCCGTTTCCTCGTCCTCGTGAACGACGAGGGCCAGCACTCGCTCTGGCCGTCCTTCGCGGACGTGCCCGGGGGGTGGACGATCGCCTTCGAGGAGAACACCCGGGACGCCTGCCTGGAGTTCGTCGAGGCCAACTGGACGGACCTGCGCCCCCGTTCGCTCGCCGAGTCCATGGACGCCTGACGCCCGATGCTCAGCGCCCGACTGACGAACGCCCGCTTCCTCACCATGGACCCCGGCCACCCCGTCGCCCACGACCTGGGCATCTGGCGGGGCCGGATCGTCGGACTGGACGAGGCCGTGACCGCCCTGCCCGCCCGTGAGGTGATCGACCTGCAGGGCGCCACCGTGCTGCCCGGGTTCATCGACGCCCATGTCCACCTGGCCTGGACCGGGTTCAAGCAGAACACCCCGAGCATCGCGGGGTGCACGCGGATCGACGACGTGCTCGCCGTCGTGGAGGAGGCCGTCACCCGGAAGGGCTCGCCCGGCACCTGGGTGAGCATCGCCGGCTACGACCAGCGGGCCCTGGGCCGCCATCTGACCGCCGCCGAACTGGACAAGGTCAGCCACGGGCACAAGGTGTTCATCCTGCACGACTCCGGGCACGGCTGCGTCGTCAACTCCGCCGTACTCGACCTGCTCCCCGCCGGCATCCCGCACGAGAACGGCTTCCTCGCCGAGGGCGCCATGGGCGCCGCCCGCGCGCTGCGCCTGCCCCACTCCCAGGAGGAACTGGCCGAGGCGATCGGGCGCGCCGCCCGGACCTGCCTGGCCGAGGGCGTCACGGCCTGCGCCGAGGCCGGAATCGGCGGCACCCTCCTGGGCCACAGCCCGGTCGAGCTGGGTGCCTACCAACTCGCCTGCGAGAAAAGCCTGTTGCCGTTGCGTCTGCAGCTCATGGTGTCCGCCGACCGGCTGCACCCGGTCGCCGCACACGAAGCCGACGGGATTCCCCGGGCCCTCGACCTCGGCCTGCGCACGGGGTTCGGCAACGACCGGCTCTCCGTGGGCGCGCTGAAGATCTTCACCGACGGCGGCATGATGGCCCGGACCGCCGCGCTCAGCAGTCCGTACGAAGGGCTGGACCACACGGGCCAGTTGCAGGACGACCCGGAGGTGCTCGCGGACACGATCGTGGACGGCCATCTCGCCGGGTGGCAGCTCGCCGTCCATGCGATCGGCGACCGCGCGGCCGACGTCGCCCTGGACGCCCTGGAGCGGGCCCAGCGCCTCCGGCCGCGCCCCGGCGCCCGGCACCGCATCGAGCACGCCGGCCTGATCCGCCCCGACCAGCTCCCGCGCTTCGCGCAGCTCGGCGTCAGCGCGGTCGTCCAGCCCAACTTCCTGCGTTACTTCGGCGACGACTACGCGGCGATCATGGGCGAGGAGCGGGCCCCGTGGCTCTACCGCGGCAGGGCGTTCCTGGACCACGGCATCACGCTGGTGGGCAGCTCCGACCGCCCCGTGACGGACGGATCACCGCTGCGGGCCGTCCAGTTCATGGTCGAGCGTGCCTCCGAGTCCGGCCAGGTGATCGGCCCGGACGAGGGCATCACCGTCGACGAGGCCCTGCGCGCCTACACGGTCGCCGGCGCCTTCGCCTGCCACTGGGAGGACGACCTGGGAAGCCTCACCCCGGGCAAGCTCGCCGACCTGGTCGTACTCGGCGACGACCCCCGGCGCGTCGACACGTCACGCATCGGAGACATCGAGGTGGTGGCGACGTACGTCGACGGCCGTAAAACCGACAGGTCGGCGTCATGAGCAGGAAGGCGGCGGTTGTGGAGAGCTACGCGCACCTCTGGGAGGAAGAGGGGTTACGGCGTCGCTGGGTCGTCTGGAACACGGCCGGCGAGACTCTGGTCTTCGACAGGGAGACCAACTGCCCGGTGGACATCGGCGACGAGTCGGTCCTGCACGAGGTTCTGCGCAGGATGCGCAAAGCGGGCGTACCCGAGACCGACGACTATCCGGGCCGCCCGTGCGCGGAGGGGTGACCGGGCCGCATACGCTCCTCGCGCCGACGTTCTCCGTGCGTGTCGCCCGTGCGGAGGACGCTGCCGCACTCGCCGACCTGTCCCGGCCCTTCGTCCGCTCGGGGGCGCTGCGGGAGCGGCCCGTATCGCTCTACGCCACCCACGCGGCCGACTTCCTTGTGACGGAGGCCCCGGGAGGCACCCTCGAGGGCTGCGTGGGCCTGCGCGTGCACCCGGCCGGCCCGGGGGAGGGCCGCAGGGCCGCGGGCGTTGTGTACAACTTCTGCGTGGCCGGGCAGAGGCAGGGAAGCGGAGTGGGAGCCGGGCTCCTGCGCGCCGTGCTGGCCAGGGCGCGCGCCCTGTCGCTCGGTGGCCTGTTCACGGCGACGACCGGCGGTGGCGGCCTGTTCCTCTGGTACGGCTTCACGCCCACGACTGCGCGCCTGGCACCTCAGTCCTGGGCAGAGTCCCTGGACCCACGGCGCAATGCGCGGATCCTCAGGAGGATCCTGTGACCGGGCTGCGGTCGGGAACCACGGTGGTGCCGGGCCCGGCCTCGTCGAGGACGCCTCGCAGTACCAAGTGCGGCACGCGGCCGTCGAGTACGTGTGCCCGGCGCACGCCGCCGCGGACGGCCCGCAGACAGCCCTCCATCTTCGGCAGCATCCCGCTCGCCAGCCCCGGCAGCAGCCCGTCCAGCGCGTCGGCCGTCAGGCGCTCGATCACCTCGGTGCTGTGCGGCCAGTTCGCGTACAGCCCCGCCACATCGGTGAGTATCACCAGCCGCTCGGCGCCGAGGGCCACGGCCAGGGCCGACGCCGCGAGATCGGCGTTGACGTTGTAGACCTGCCCGTCCTCACCGCGTGCCACGGGAGAGATCACCGGGATGTGCCCCTGTTCCAGGAGCGTGCGCACCATGCCCGGATTCACGTCCACGATGTCGCCGACAAGACCGATGTCCACCGGCCGGCCGTCCACCCAGGCCGGCCGCCGCACGGCGGTCATCGTGTGCGCGTCCTCGCCCGTCATCCCCACGGCGAACGGCCCATGGGCGTTGATATGACCCACCAGCTCCCGCTGGACCCCGCCGGTCAGCACCATGCGCACCACCTCCATGGTCTCCGGCGTGGTCACCCGCAGGCCCGCCTCGAACCGGGTCTCCAGGCCGAGGCGGCCGAGCATCGCACTGATCTGCGGCCCGCCCCCGTGTACGACGACCGGACGCAGGCCCGCGTGCCACAACTCCACGATGTCCCGGGCAAACGTCCGCTGCAGGCTGGCGTCCACCATGGCGTGGCCACCGAACTTGACGACGACCACGCTGCCCCGCAGCTCCTCCTGACGGCCCGATGCCGCGCGCGATGTGGTCACGCGTTCTTCGGCTCCCTGTGCAGGAGAAGACCGCGCAGCAGACCGTCCGTCGTACAGACCACGCCGCTGCGTGCGGCCCACCGCAGGGCCAACGCGTGCTCCTCGGCGGAGAAGTCGGCCACCGCGTCGGCGACGACGAACGGCTGGATGTCGTTCATGAAGGCGTCCGCCGCGGTCAGCAGGACACCGAGGTGCGCGTACACCCCGCAGATGATCAGCTGGTCGCGGCCCTTCGACCGCAGCAGTCTGCCGAGATGGCTGCGCAGGAAGGCGTTGTGGCGCACGTTCGGCAGCAGATGCTCACCGGGCCGAGGCGTGAGGGGCTCCACGATCGCGGCGGCGTCCGGCTCGTCCCCGATCCCCGGACCCCACATGTCGGCGACGAGCCCGCGCTGCTCCGGCGGCTGTCCGGCCGGCTCCGCGCTGAAGACGACCGGCATGTCCAGCGTCCCTGCCAGTTCCCGGAGCGCCGCGATGTTGTCGACGAGTTCCGCCACCGGGGAACGCCCCGCCGGGAACGCGCCGACGAAGTGGTTCTGCATGTCGTGCACCAGCAGCGCGGCGCGCGCCGGATCGATTCTCCAGGAGACGCGCGACCGGGGGAGGGTGGTGCGGTCCGGCATCGGGTAGGAGTCGATGGCGGGCAAGCCCATGCGTGGTTTCCCTCCCCTGACGACGCGCGCACCGCCGGATCCGAACTGCCAAGCTTAGCTTAGCCTAACCTAATTTACGCGACCCTGCGTCAGTCTTCGGGTTCACGCCGTGCACGCGCTGCGCGACCTCGACGCCCGGGTGTACGCGCACTCCCTCACCGCCGTGACGGGCCCCTCCGGCTCCGGGAAGTCGACCTTCCTGCAGTGCGCGGCCGGACTCGACAAACCCACCTCCGGCACGGTGCGGCTGGCCGGCCAGGAGATCAGCGCGATGAGCGAGCGCGAGCTCACCCGGCTGCGGCGCGCGCATCGGCTTCGTCTTCCAGTCCTTCTTCCAACTGCCCACCCTCACCGCCCAGGAGAACGTCCTGCTCCCCCTGCGCCTGGCCGGCCGGCGCCGCGACCCCGGGCGGGCCCGCCGGATGCCGGCCCGCGTCGGCCTGGACGGGCGCGCGGACGCCCGGCCGGGGGAGCTGTCCGGCGGCCAGCAGCTGGGGGTCCCCCCAGGCCCTTCAGGCACTGGGGGAGTGTGGCGATCGCCCGCGCGCTCATCACCGAGCCCGACGTCGTGTTCGCGGACGAGCCCACGGGTTCGCTCGACCAGGACACGGCGGCGGGCGTGCTGGGGCTGCTGCGGGAGGCGGTCGGCGAGCACGGGGCCACGGTCGTCGTCGTGACCCACGACCCGGCGGTCGTCGCCCGGGCGGATCGGGTGCTGCGGCTGGCGGACGGCCGGCTCGCCCAGGACACGGCGGGGGTGCTCGCATGAGCCTGTTCGCCACCACCGGCCTCGCCACCGCTTCCGTCCGGGCCCGCCCCTCGGCGTTCGCCGGCGCGTTCGCCGCCGCCGTCGGTGACGCCCGGGCGCTGCTCACCGCCGTGGCGGAGCACCGCCCCGACGTCGTCGTCGCCGACATCCGGATGCCGCCCACCCACCGTGACGAGGGGCTGCGGGCGGCGCTGACCCTGCGGGAGCGCTGTCCGCAGCTGGGGGTGCTGCTCTTCGCCTGCTCCGCACCGGCCGCCAGGCGTGGCCCGGCCGTCACCGGCCCGCGGGATCGCCTTCGGCGCAGTCGGTCTGTGTGCGCAGCATCGCGTGGCCGCCGTGGTTCAAGGGTGTGTCCAGCTTCAATCGGGCTGCTTCGCTGCCTGTTCGGGCGTCGACGACGTGGACTTCGCCGTGGCCGCCGCGGGTGACGGCTATCCAGTCCGCGCCCGGTGAGGCGGCCACAGCACGGCGTTGGACGCCCTCCCAGGGGGTGCCGCCGCGGCGGGGCGCGCCGTCCATGGCGGGGAGAGGGACGCGGCGGGTGGTGTCGTCGGCGTCCAGGAGGATCAGTTCGTCGCCGTCCGGGTGGATGCGGGTGAACGCGGTGTGGTGTCGGGCGAGGGCCAGCCGGAAGACCAGGCCGGGGCCGAGCTCTGTCAGGGTCGTGCGGTTCGTCTTCAGGTCGTGGCGCCACGCCTGGTTGGTCCATTCCGGCCACCGCAGCGGGTCCGCGGGGCCGCCCCGCAGTGTCGACCACAGCGCCCGTCGCCGAGGGTCGAGCCGGAGGTACCAGCCCCGGGCGGGCGAATCCCAGGGGATCGTCTGCTCCGGGACGAGTGCGTCTCCCTCGGGGCGGGCCCGGTATACGCCGTGGCCCGTGGCCGCGAACACGTGGCCGGAGTACGGATCTTGGGCGTCCCCGTGTCCGTCGTCCGGCAGCGGAAGGTGGCCGTGAGGCGTGACCGGAGGGCAGCCGGGCGGAGCCCCGAGCAGGTCGGCGAACCGGTGGACGGCCAGCGCGCCGGGCTCCCGGTGCCGTAGGACGACCAGCGGATCGCTGCTGCCCAGAACCGTCACACCCGGTTCGCCGACGCGCGTGCGTACCCGGGCAGCGTCTCCCGTGGTGAGGTCGGCAACCGTCAGCAGGTCCGACCACGGCTCGCCGTTGTCGCCCAGGCCCGTCGTGACGGCCACCCACCGGCCGGACGGGTCGCAGGCCAGGTGCTCGGCCGGCACGGCGACCGGGATCGCGGTCTCCACCAGCTCATTGCCGAAGGGGTCGAGCACCAGCAGCTCGCCCCTGCGGTCGTCGACGCAGGCCACTCGTCCGCCCGGCAACGCCAGGAACCCGGCATGTTCGGAGAGATGACGGCCGGTGAGGCGGCCGGCCTCGGTGCCGTCCGGCACGGTCAGTACGTGGACGGATCCCTCCACATGGTCGGAGACGAGCAGCAAAGCGAGGGCGGCGGTCATCGATGCCTCCATGAAAACAGGGTCATATTGAAAACGATTATCATGTATCTTCGGGGCGTTCCGGGTTCCTGAGAAGAAGCGAGGGCATCGATGCTGCGCTCACCGTCGAGATTCGTCCGAAGCTGGATCACCGCAGCGCTGGTGGCCTCGGTGCTGGTCGGGTGCGGCTCGTCCACCGAACCGGCGAGCGAGAAGGCCGCTGCGGCCGGCCAGAAGACCGACGTCACCGTCGAACCCATCAAGGCGACACGGGAGTTGACCGACACGAACGGGGTCAAGGTATCCCTCGACAAGGAACCCGAGCGTATCGTCTGCCTGTTCGCGCTCTGCGACGACATCCTGACTGAGCTGGGCATCGTCCCCACGGCCACCAACGGCGCGCTCCTCGCCCACCCCGACTTCCTGGGGGAGGAGAAGGCGAAGGACGTCGACGTCATCCCCGGCGGGTTCATCGCGCCCGAAGTGGAGGCGATCCTCTCCCACAAGCCCGACCTTGTGATCGGCCTGGAAGACACCCACGGCAAGCTCGCCCCGGCGCTGAAGGACGCCACCACCTTCTGGCCCATGCAGCCCGAGACGTGGGAGGACAGCGTGGGCTACCTGCGTGATGTCGCCGCGCTGACCGGCCGTACGGCCGAGGGCGAGAAGGCCGAGAAGACCTTCCGCGCCAAGCTCGCCGAGGCCGAGAAGACCAGGAGCGACAAGACCGCGCTCATCATCTACGGCAGTGACGAGAACTTCGGCGTCGCGACCCCGGAGACGGACGTGGGCGCCAGCCTGTTCCCGAAGCTCGCCGACTACCCCTGGAAGTCCCGTGGTGTGGAGGGGAGTTACAGCCTTGAAGAGATCCTCGCCCGTGACGTCGACGTGCTGTTCGTCGAGACGATGAGCTTCGGCGAGGCGGACGGCAAGCTGTCGGAGAAGCTGGCGAAGAACCCCCTGTGGGGCAAGATCCCGGCGGTGAAGAACGGGGACGTCCACGAGGTGAACTCCGAGGTGTGGGCCAAGGGGCGCGGTACCCGTTCGCTGGGCCTCATCCTCGATGAGGCCACGGCCGCGCTGCGGTGAGCACGCCCTCCGCGACGCACACCGCGGCAGGTGACCCGGCATCCGGCGCACGGCGGTCCGTGCGCCTCTCGGGAGCGTGGCAACTGCCCGTCGTGGTCGTCCTGTTGGTCGCGGCTTCGGTCTGCGCGCTGAGCCTGGGCACGCCCTACATACCGCTGTACCGGCTGCCCGGTGCGCTGCTGGAGGCGGACAGCACGCTCGCCGGGATCGTCGTCACCGAACTCCGCGTGCCCCGGTTGGTGCTGGCGCTTGTCGCCGGCGCCTGTCTGGGCGCGGCGGGGCTCGTGCTCCAGGAGGCGCTGCGCAACCCCCTGGCCGTTCCCGAGATGCTGGGCGTGTCCTCCGGGGCCGCACTCGGGGTGGCCGCGCCGCTGGTGCTGGCGGTGTCCCTGCCCGCCGCCGTCCAGCCCCTTCTGGCCATCGGCGGGGCCGCGCTCGGCGGCGGACTCACGCTGCTCGCCGCCGGGTTGGGGCGCAGCCCGTCGGCCGTACTGCTGACCGGTGCCGCGGTCGCCGCTGCGTTGCAGGCCGCGCTGCTCGTGCTGATGGTGATGGCCGACCAACTCGACCTCCAGCTGATCTACCGCTACCTGCTCGGCTCGCTCTCCGCCCGTACCTGGGACGACGTCACCGGGCTGTGGCCCTGGCTGCTTGTCGCGGTCCCCGCGCTCGTGCTGTGCGCGCCGGTGCTCTCGGTGCTGCGGCTGGGGGACGAAGATGCCGAGGCGCTCGGTGTGCGCGCCCAGCGGGCACGGCTGGCCGCGCTGGCCATCGCCGTCGTGCTGATCGCTCCCGTGACGGCCGTGTGCGGGCCGGTGGCGTGGGTGGGGTTCCTCGCTCCGCACCTGGCGCGGTGGTTCAACCCCGCGGCGGACGCGGTGCGCTGGCTGCCCTGGTCGGCGGCCTGGGGCGCCGTCGTCGTGGCCGTCGCCGACGTCCCGGCCCGCCTCGCGCTGGCGCCCGTGGAGACGCCGGTCGGCGCTTGGACGGCCCTGGTCGGTGTGCCCGCCGGGGTCGCCCTGCTCCGGTCGGGCAACCGCGGGCCGGCGGCCCGGCGCCGAGCGGCGGGCACCGCTGCCGCGGGCTCGGCGCCGCAGGGTGTCCAAGCCGTGCCCTCCAGCCCTTCGGAGAAGGAGCCTGCCACGGGGACCCGAGAGCGTGTCTGTCGCGGGGATCCCGGGAGCGACGGATCTTCCGGTGTTTCCGCCTCGCGCGGTGAGGCGACCGGAGCGGAGGAGGGCCGGTGAGCCGACGTTTCGCGGTGCTCACCGCGCTCATCGTCGTATGCGCCGGTGTCGAACTGGTGGCCGGGCGGGGCATGTCCCCGGCCGTGGTCTGGGACGTCCTCGGCGGGGGCGGCGATACGACGGAACGGCACATCCTGCTCCAGCTCCGGCTGCCCAGACTCCTGGTGGCCCTGGGTGCGGGTGCGTGCCTCGGCGTCGCGGGCCTGGTGCTGCAGTCGGCGCTGCGCAACCCGCTGGCCGGGCCCGAGGTGACGGGTGTGACGCCGGGGGCGGTGCTTGGGGCCGTCGTCGCGACCAGTCTCGGACTCGCGGGGTGGGATTCACCCCTCGCCGTAGTAGTCGCAGCGTGCGTGGGCGGTTGCGCCGGGGCCGCTCTGCTGTGGCTGCTCGCCGGGCGCGGCCGGAGCGACCCTGCGCAGACCGCCGTGCACGGGGTGCTGGTGTCGGCGGTGCTCGGCGGGCTCACCGCCATGGTGCTGCTCGTGGATCCGGGTGAGCTCGGCAGCGTCGTGCAGTGGCTCGTCGGCACCACGGAGGGCCGGGTGTGGCAGCACTGGCACCTGCTCTGGCCGTGGGCGCTGGCCTGGGGTGTGATGGCGTGGCTGCTGGCCGGGCCGCTGATCCTGTTGCGCTGCGGGGACGACATCGCCCTCGCCGCCGGGCTGTCCGCCAGGCGGGCCCGGACCCTCGCCCTGCTGTGCGCGGTGGCGCTGACGGCCGGTGCCGTGGCCGCCGTGGGGGCGCTGGGGTTCGTCGGGCTGCTCGTACCGCACGTAGCCCTGGCCGTCTTCAGCGCCGACCTGCGGGTGACCCTGCCCGGCGCCGCCCTGGTGGGCGCGGCCGTGGTGTGCGGGGCGGACGCGGCGGCGCAGCTGTCGTCGCGCCTGCTGGCGGACGCGTTGGACTCCGGGCGGCTCACGCTGCCGGTCGGGGCCCTCACCGCCTGTCTCGGGGCCGCGCTGCTGCTGGTCGTCGTGCGCCGCGCGCCGAGCCGTACGTTCTGATGTCGACTTAAGGACAGAGCATGACCGAGTCCGTGGGGATCCGCGTCGAGGGGGTCCACTTCGGCTACCCCGGACAACCCGTGTTGCGGGGCGTCGACATGACCGTCGAGCCGGGTGAACTGACCGCCCTCATCGGCCTCAACGGCTGTGGGAAATCGACCCTGTTGCGGCTGGCCGCCGGGCTGCTGAGCCCCGACGACGGGCGGGTGCTGCTCGGCGGGGACGACCTCGCCCGGCTGTCCCGGCGCGCCACGGCCCGACGGGTCGCGCTGCTGCACCAGTCGGCCCCGGCTGTGCCCGGTATGACGGTGCGGCATCTCGTCCGGCAGGGGCGGTACGCGGCGCGCGGTCCGCTGGGCATGCTGCGCGAGGGCGACGACCCCGTCGTACGCCGCGCGCTGCGCGACGTCGGCGTGGAGCAGTGGGCCGAGCGTGATGTCGACGCGCTGTCCGGGGGTGAGCGGCAGCGGGTGCGGCTCGCGATGGCACTCGCCCAGGACACCCGCGTCCTGCTGCTGGACGAGCCGACCACCTACCTGGACCTGCACCACCAGCTCGACGTGCTGCAGACCGTGGTCCGCCTGCGCGAGGAACGCGGCCTCACCGTCGTGATGGTGCTGCACGACCTGGCCCACGCCGCCCGGTTCGCCGAGCGGATCGTCGCCCTGCGCGACGGCCGTGTGATGGCCGACGGCACGCCGAAGGAGGTCGTCACGCCCGGGCTGCTCGCGGACGTTCTCCGGGTGGCCGGCCGGGTCGGCCGGGACCCCGAGGGCGGCTGGCCCGTGTGTTACCCAGATCACCCCCTCCCAGCACTAGAATATGAAAATCATATTCATTAGTGTTCCCTGTGTGGCGCTCACCCAGAACGCCGCATCTCCCTGATGCAGAAGGAGAGTTCATGGACAACGAGAAGGTCTTCGCACCGATCGCCGACCCCGGTCAGCTGGCTCACGCCTCGGCCACGCACTCCAACGCGCTCGTCGAGAACCCCTTCGACGACACCGAGGAGTAAGCGAGGGTCCAGCACCCTCGACCGTGGGCCCGCCCGTCATCTCGCGGGCGGGCCCACGCCCTTCCAAGGCCACTTCCCCATAGGAGGACTGACGTGTCCCGCAGTCGGCTCGCATCCGGTGTCGAGGTTGTCGCCGTGCCTGGGCGGGGCCTCGCCGTCCGTACGGCCGGGGGGGAGTTCCTCGGCGTCAGGACGGGCGACGTGGATCGGGACTCCCTGCTGTCCCGCCTCTCCGGTACGGCCGCAGACGAGCCGGACGGCGAACTCGACCGCATCGTCCGGGCCTTCGAGGACGCCGGGTACCTGGCGGACGGACCGCAGCGCCCCGCATGGCCCTCAGATCGCCGGGACATCCGGCTGCTGGGTGACGCGGTACTGACCGAACCACTGGAGGCACTCCTGCGCGCCCTGGGCGCCGAGCCGCGAACGGCCGTGCACAGCAGCACGTCACCGTCACCTGACGACCTGTCTGCCGGAGATCCCGCCGCCGTCGTGTGGTGCCTCGACGGGCCCGTGCCCGAAGGACTGTGGGACGCTGCCGACCGGCTGCCCGAGCGCGGCATCGCCTGGCTCCGCTGCCACCGCGAGGGCTGGCAGGCGTACGTCGAGCCCCTCGCCGTGACCCCAGGTGACGTCACCTCGGCACACGTCCGGGCCCGTCGGCTCGCCGCCACACCCGCGCACCGCGAGCTGGCCGCCTACTGGAGCGGGCCTCGTACGTCCGGCGCGCCCGTTCACCTCACCGCCCCCGCTGCAGGGCTGCTGGCCGCCCTGCTCGCCGACGACCTCAGCCGGTGGATCACCGGCGCGCCCGACACGGGCACCCTGCCTGCCCGGCGCCGGCTCCGGCGCGTCGACCTGCGCACGCTGACCGTCACCGAGCACCCCGTGCTGCCCGTGCCCGACGTCGCCCCGATGCCCGAGAAGGCCGGATGACGCCGTTCACCGTGCCCGTCGAAGGGCTCGCCACCGACATCCGCCTCCCGGACGGCGCCGGCCCCTTCCCGGCCGTCCTCATCCGCACCCCCTACGACCGCAGACGGCACCGCGCCGAGCTGCGCGGCTGGGCCCGCCGCGGATTCGCCGCACTGGTCCAGGACGTACGGGGCCGGCACGCGTCGCCGGGGGAGTGGCACCCGTACGAGAACGAGGCCGCCGACGGAGCGGCGACCGCCCGCTGGATCCGCCGACAGCCCTGGAGCGACGGGCGGTTGGTGGCCACCGGGGCCTCCTACGCCGCTCACTGCTCCCTCGTCCTCGCGCTCGACGCGCCCACGGAGGCCCGGCCCGACGCCGTCATCGCCGTCGTGCCCGCGCTGGGCCCCGCCGAGACGGCTCGCGAACCCTCGGGCGTGGAACGGCTGCTGGCCCGCGCCGGGTGGTGGGCGGCCCACGGCGACCGGCCGGACTCCGACGAGAACGCCCTGGAGAAGGCACTCGCAGCGGACCCCGGCCTGCTCACCCATCTGCCGCTGACCGGCCTGCCCGAGCGGCTCGGCCGGAGCCTGCCCTCCTGGCCGGGCCTGTGGCGGCACCGCGAACGCGGACAGCTCCTCTCGCGGGCGGAGCACGCCGGGACGCCCCTGCTCGCGGTGGGCGGCCACCACGACCACTTCACCGAGGACACCGTCGCGCTGTGGCGACGCTGGGGCGGTCCGTCGGCGCGGCTGTTGCTGGGCCCCTGGGGGCACGGCCTCGTCGCCGAACCCGGCCCCGAAGCCGAGCCCGCGCACCGGGTGAGCCTCGGCGAGCTCTACGTGCGCTGGGCCCGCCGCGCCCTCGCCGGGGACCTCGCCCCCGGGCACCGTGGCGCGGTCGGCCTGGGCGGCAGCCCCTTGTGGGTGCCCGCCGACAACGAGGGAGAACCGCGCACGCAAGACATACGGCTGCTGCACGGCTCCTCCTTCACGGCCGATCCCGAACGCCCCGTGTCGTCCGCGGACCTGGCCGTCCCCACGGAGGGTCCACCCGACCGCTGTCTGCTGGTCACTCCGCCGCTGCCGCGTCCGCTGGACGTGGTCGGGCCCGCGGAGGTGCGGCTGCGGGCCACCGCCCACACGCCGTCCGCCGACTGGGCCGTCCGGCTCGTCGCCCTCACACCGGAAGGGGTGGCTCAGCGGCTCGCCGTCGGCGTCGTCCGACGCGAGGAACCACCGGGAAGGGAAGCCGAGTTCACCGTACGACTCGGCCGGCTCGCCCGGCGACTGCCCGCCGGTACCCGGCTCCGCCTGGAGATCGCCGGGCACCACTTCCCGGCCCACGCCCGCAACCCCCACACCGACGACGACCCGGTCACGGCCACCCGGATGGTCACGTCCCGGCGCGAGGTCGACGCCGGGAGCGTGGCGCTCCGGCTGCCCGTGCTCACGTCCCGTCCCACTCCCACTGGTCCTGCAGAGGAGATCCTGCGATGACGTCGCTGCCGCTGGAAGCTCTCGTCGACCCCGTCTGCGGCATCGTCCGCACGGTCAAGCCCGTCGAGCACCCCGTGGGCGCACCGCCCCGCTACACCGCGCTCACCGCCGAGATCGCCGACGCCCGCCGGCTCGGCCTGTGGCCCGCGGACCGGGTGTCGCTCGGCACCACCTTCGGCGACCCCGAGGGCGCTCGAACAGCCGCGATAGCCGAGGGAATAGAGAGATACTGCGGCAACCGCGTGCCGCCGCCCGGCCATCCCGGCGCCCCCCTGCGGGCCACGGCCGCCGAACTGGCCGAGAAGGGGCTGCGGCTGTACGGGCCGGGCGAACTGCCGGCATACGCCGACTGGCAGTACGCCCGGGAGAAGTTCCCCTACCGCCCCCTCACCGACGACACGCCGTCCCTGTGGACGCGGGGCACGGAAAGGCTGCCCGAGGGCCGGACCGCCGAAGTCTGGGCGCCCGTCGCACTCACCCACCTCAACTGGCGCCAGGGCGACCTTCGTTCACTGCCACGCACCCACCACCTCAACTACGCGGGAATAGCCACCGGGCAGGGCTTCGACGACGCGGCCGAGCGCGGCCTGCTGGAGATCGTCGAACGGGACGCCCTCGAACTGTGGTGGCACCTCGACGGCTCGACCCGGGGCATCGACCCGGCCAGCGTGCCCGGCCTCACCGACGACCTCGCCGGATCCGCGCTCGACGTCCATCTCGTCGAGATGCCCTCGGAGTTCGCCCCCTGCATGGCCGCGCTCGTCCACGACCCCCGGCTCGGGCTGTACGCCGCCGGGTTCGCCTGCAAGTACGACCCGGCCGAGGCCGCCCGCAAGGCCGTCCTCGAAGCCGTCCACACCTGGGTCTTCACCCGAGGTCTCACCGACCCCGACGGCTGGGTCTTCCAGGCTGTCGAGGCCGGGCTGCTCGCCCGCGGGCTGTACCTGGACCACCGTGCCGACGGCCGCTATCTCGACGTGTGCGGCGAACAGTTCGAGCACGTACGGGACCTGGGCGCGCACGTCCAGGTGTGGCTGGACGAGCGGATGGCGCCCGAGGCCCGGCGGTTCACCGACCCCGCGCACGGGACCGTGCCCATCGACGCGGTCGAGCCCGGCAGCCGCGACCGGCTGGAACGCGCCCTCCATGAGGGCGGCCACCGCATCATGACGTTCGACCTCACCACCGAGGACGTGGCCGAGACCTCCCTGCGCGTCGCCCGGGTCCTCGTCTCCGGGCTCCTCCCCAACGCCCCGGCCGCCTTCGGCTACTTCGGCTGCCCGCGCCTCGCCGACGCCGCCGTCGACCGCGGCTGGCGGACGACCGCGCCGGGCGCGCCGGAGGACTTCACGCTGGCTCCTCCGCCGCACATGTGAGGGATCTCCCAGTGGACCTCACTTATGAGCCCGTGGACCTCGTCACCGCCCTCGCCCGTGCCCGTTCGCACGAGCGGCCCGGCCCGGACACGCCCGCCGGGCCCGCCGTCCGCGCCTGGCCCGCACCGCCGTGCGCCCTGCCGCAGGCCGGCCCCGGGCAGCTGGACCTGGACCGGCTGCTCCGCCTCTCCCTGGCGGCCTCGAACGGCTCCGGGCGGCTGCGGCCCGCCCCCTCCGCGGGCGCGCGGCACCCGGTGGACGCCGAACTCATCGTGGGCACCGGCTGCTCGCTGCCGCCCGGGCGCTACGGCTACGATCCGCTGCGCCATCGCGTGCACCGCCTCGGCCGGGAACCCGACGGCACGCAGCCCGGGGCAACCGTCGAACTCTCCGTCACCCCACAGCGTACGGTCTCCCACTACGGCCACCGCGCCTGGCCGCTGATGTTGCTGGACATCGGACACGTCACCGCGGCGCTGTGGCTCGCGGCTCGCGTGCCGGGCATCGCAGAGCCGGTACCCAGCTTGGACGGGCGGGCCGAACACCCCTTGGCCGCACTGCACTTCGCCCTGCCTCAGGAGAGAGGCCGGGTTTCTCAGCCTCAGCCGGCGAGCCCGCCCATGGACGTGCCCGCCCCCCGCGAGCTGCTGGGCCGCCGCAGCGCCCCGCCACCGCTCACAGGCACCCCGTCCCGGGATGTTCTGCGTGCGGTGCTGGCCACCGCCGTCCAGGCGAGTGCCGGTGAGCTCGCTTGGTGCGCGGCCGTCGGCGAACCGCAGCCCGAGCTGGTCGAGTCGGCCCCCGACGGCACACTGCGGCGGCTCGCAGCGGGGGAGGCCCGGCCGACGCTCGCCGTCTGGGCCGGGGGTCAGGCATGGCTTGCGGAGGCGGGCGCCGTACTGCTCGCGTACGGCTGCCCGTCGGACGCCGGCCCTCCGCTGATCCGCCGAGCGTATCTACGGGCCGGATTCGCCGTCCACCTGGCCCAAATGGCCGCCATACGACATGGGCTTGCGGCCCGCCCTGTCGGCTCCTGGCAGCAGGCGGACCTGGGCGCCGCACTCGGCGGCCCAGCGGGCCGGGACTGGATCGTCCACGGCCTGGCCCTCGGCACCACCCACCCCGACGAGGAGAAGACCTCGTGATCGTCCACCCCGAGCTGCGCCGCGCCGCACGGCACGCACGGCGCCCCCTGCTCACGGCCACCCTCCTGCAGGCGGCCGTCACCCTTACCCACCTCGCGCAGGCCGTACTGCTGGCCGTCGCCCTCGCCGGCCTGGCCCGCGGGGACACGGACCGGCTCCCGCTGCTCCTCGGCGCGGTGCTCGGCGTCGTCGCCGCGCGCGCCGGGCTGGACAACTGGCAGCGGCGCACCGCGACCCGTGCCGGGGTCGGGGTCAGGGTGGCTCTGCGGGACGAACTCCTCGCCCACCTCGGACGGCTTGGCCCTGCGCACCTGACCACCGCGCGTGCCGGGGCCGTCCGTACCACCCTTGTCGACGGAGTGGAGGGCGTCGACGCCTACGTCTCCCGCTATCTGTCCCAGCTCCTGATCACCCTCACCGTGCCGCCCCTGCTGCTCGCGGCCTTGGCGGTCATCGAACCGGCCGCCCTCCTCGGCCTCGTCCCCGCCCTGCTGCTCGCCCTGGTCGGGCCGCGCGCCTGGGACCGGCTCCTCGCGCAGCGCGGAAAGGAGCACTGGGACACGTACGAGGAACTGGGTGCCGACTACCTGGAAGCCCTCCAGGGCATGCCCGCGCTGCGGGCCGCGGGCGCCGTCGGGTGTACCCGGGAGCGGCTGGAGAAGCGGTCGGCGGAGCTGCACCGGGCCACCGTCGCCAAGCTGCGTGTGTCCCTCGTCGACACCGGCATCACCGACCTGGCCATCCAGGGCGGCACCGCGGCCGCCGCGCTCCTCGCCTGCTGGTCGGCCGTCACCGGATCCACCACGGCGACCGGCACCTACCTGGTGCTGCTCCTGGCCTCCGAGTGCTTCCGGCCGGTCCGTGACCTGTCCCGCGAGTGGCATGCCGGGTACCTGGGAGTGTCGGCCGCGGACGGGCTTGCGGCGCTGCGCACCGCCGAACCCGCCGTCCCCGACACCGGAACGGCACCGGCGCACTGGCCGGGCCCGCCCGAACTGCGTTTCAAGGATGTCCAGTTCACCTACGACGGCGCCGAGACGCCCGCCCTCCAAGGTGTCACCTTCACCGCCGAGCCGGGACGTACGACCGCGATCGTCGGCCCGTCCGGCGCCGGCAAGTCCACGCTCCTCGCCCTGCTCCTGCGCCACCACGACCCACAGGGCGGCCGGATCACTCTCGACGGCCGCGCCGTGACCGCGTACGCACTCGACTCGCTGCGGCAGGGCATCGCCGTCGTCTCCCAGGAGACGTACCTCTTCCACGCCACCATCGCCGACAACCTGCGTCTGGCCCGGCCGGACGCCGCGGACGACGAACTGATGCGCGCGGCACGCACCGCCGGCATCCACGACGAGATCGTCGCCCTCCCCGACGGCTACGCCACCGTCCTCGGTGAACGGGGCGCCACCCTGTCCGGCGGCCAGCGGCAGCGGCTCGCCCTCGCGCGCGCCCTGCTGGCCGACGCTCCGGTGCTCGTCCTCGACGAGGCCACCAGCGCGGTCGACGAACGCCGCGAGGCGGACATCGTCCGTGAACTGCTCCACGCCGCAGGCGGCCGAACCGTCCTGGTGGTCGCCCACCGGCTCGCCGCCGTCCGGTACGCCGACCGCATCGTCGTTCTCGACGGCGGACGCGTGGACGCCATCGGCGAACACACCACCCTCGTCGAAGCCGGGGGAGTCTACGCCGAGCTCGTCAAGGCGGGCCACGCTCACCAGGGAGGGCTCGCCGCATGATCAGCACCACCACCGACCGCGGTACCGTCGACATGCCCGCGCGCGGCTCACTGCGCGCCCTGCTCCCCGCCCTCGCTGGGCACCGGATCATGATGGCCCGCACCTGTGCCGCCGCACTCATCGAGCAGGGCTCGCTCGTCACGTTGCTGACGCTGGCGGCCCACACCGTCGGAACCGCCGTCATCGAGGACCACGCCCCCTCGGCCGGTACGGTCGGCGCGCTCATCGTCCTCGTCCTCGTCCGTGCCCTGATGACCTGGCGCGAGATGGACCTCAGCCACGACCTGGCCTACCGGGTACTGGCCGAACTGCGCGTGCGCGTCTTCGACGGGCTCGCCCGCAGCGCGCCCGCCCGCGTCGCCGGCCGGCGCAGCGGGGACCTCGCCGCCACCGCCATGGCCGACGTCGAAGCACTGGAGTTCTTCTACGCCCACACCACCGCCCAACTCCTCGCATCCGGCGCGGTGTTCACCGGCGGCGCCGCCGTTCTGGCCACGGTGGAGCCCTGGCTGCTGGCGGCGGTCCTGCCGGTCGCCGCACTGCTCGCCGCGGCGCCCTTCGCCGACGCGCGCGGACGCGCGGCGCGCGGGGCCCGCACCCGGGCGGCCGCCGCGAAGCTGTCGGCCGACACCGTGGAGACCGTCGACGGGCTGCGCGAGCTGCTCGCCTTCGGCCGGCTGGCCGAGCGGCGCGGCCGTCTCGCCGAACAGGGCCGGCGGGTGGGCGAGGCCCAACGTGCCGAGGCCACCTGGGAAGCCATGGCCGCCGCGGTCCGCGACCTCCTCATCGTGCTCGCGATCCTCGGCGTGGTAGCCGCCGCGGCGCAGTCCGTCACCTCCGGGCGGCTGCACGGCGCATGGGCCCCGGCGGCGATGGCGCTGGCCCTGTCGGTGCTGGGCCCCGTCGCCGAGTCGGCCAGGGCACTGAGCCAGGCAGTGGGACTGCGCGCTGCCGCCGCCCGGGTCGACGCGGCCTTGAAGGCGCCTGCGCTCGCCCCGCCGCCCGCCTCACCCCGTCGGCTTCCCTCCGGTCCGCTGGGTGTCCGGCTGCACAGGGTGAGCTTCGACTACGGGGACAGGCCCGTGCTGGACGAAGTCGAGCTGACGGTCCCCGCGGGGCAGACCCTCGCACTGGTCGGTGCGTCCGGGGCCGGAAAGTCGACCTGCGCCCACCTGCTGGCCCGCTTCTGGGACCCGTCCGAGGGAACCGTCCAGCTGATACCCGGCGACGGCGATCCCGTCGACGTGCGAGACGTGAGCGATGCCGAACTCCGGTGTGCCGTCGCCGTGGTGGGCCAGGACACCTCCCTCTTCCACGGAACCCTCGCCGACAACCTGCGCCTCGCCGCCCCCGAGGCGGACGAAGAACTCCTCGCCGAAACGGCCCGGTTGTGCGCCGTCGACCGGATCGCCCCCATGGACACCCTCGTCGGCGAGCGCGGCTCCACCCTCTCCGGCGGCCAGCGCGCCCGGATCGCCCTCGCCCGCGCATTGCTGGCGGAGCCGAGAGTCCTCGTGCTCGACGAGACCACCGCCCACCTGGACAACGCGAGTGACGCCCAACTCGCCACCGCACTCGGTAAGGAAGGCCGCACCACGATCGTCATCGCCCACCGCCCGGCCACCATCCGCCGCGCCGACCGCATCGCCGTACTCGAAGCCGGCCGCATCACGGAGGAAGGCACCTGGGACGAACTCACCACCCGCCCCGACAGCGCGCTGCGCCGCGTCCTCGCCCTCAGAGCCAGTCCCGCCGCTTGAAAATCACGTACAAACT
Source organism: Streptomyces sp. NPDC127197 (assembly GCF_042672405.1). NCBI lineage: Bacteria > Bacillati > Actinomycetota > Actinomycetes > Kitasatosporales > Streptomycetaceae > Streptomyces > Streptomyces sp. NPDC127197. Next base: position 57,712 of record NZ_JBHXVG010000016.1, read on the forward strand.
GACGCAAACAACCCCCATCAGGGCGATCGCGAAGGGATATCCGAACGCCCAGTGCAGCTCCGGCATGTGCGCGAAGTTCATCCCGTAGATCGTCCCGACCAGCGTCGGAGCGAACAGAATCGCCGCCCACGACGAGATCTTCTTGATCTCCTCGTTCTGCTCGAACCCCGCCTCCGCCAACGCCCGCATCTCAGCGTTCTGTTGCTGGGTCACCAGGGTCGCGTTCACCGTGAGGATGTCCGTCAGGGCCTGGCGGAAGCCGTCGACCCGCTCGCTGGTGTGGGTGACGTGGTCGGCGACGTCCCGCAGATACCGTTGCAGTTCCTCGTCCGTGCCGTACTTGGCGAAGCCGGCCATCAGGCCGTGCAGCATGCCGACGAGGGGGCGGGTGGCGCGCTGGAACTCGACCATTTCGCGGGAGAGTTCGTAGATGCGGCGGGAGACCGCGGGGTCGCCGCCGAAGACCTCGGTCTCGATCTCGTCGATGTCGTTCTGGACGCCGGTGACGACCGGCACGTAGCCGTCGACCACCGCGTCCAGTATCGCGTACAGCACCGCCTCCGGGCCCAGTTTCAGCAGCTCGGGCGTCTCCTCCATGCGGTGGCGCACCGCCGACAGGTCGGGGGCCGCGCCGTGGCGGACGGTGATCACGAAGTCGGGGCCCACGAAGACGTGCAGTTCGCCGAACTCGACCTCCTCCGGCGCGTCGAGATACCGGGCCGCCCGCAGCACGACGAACAGCGTGTCTCCGTAACGTTCCAGCTTCGGGCGCTGATGGGCCTCCATCGCGTCCTCGACGGCCAGCGGGTGCAGGTCGAACTCCTCGGCCAGGGAGAGCAGTTCCCCCTCGGTGGGGCGGGCCAGGCCGATCCATGCCATGCCCGACGGCTGCTCGCGCAGTTCGCGGTAGGTCTCGGCGAGACCGGCGGGGGAGGAGACGCGGACGCCGTCCTGGTAGACGACGGCCTGGACGACGCTGGGGATCTCCGTGGGCAGCGCCTCTGAGGCCCCGGAGGCGGGGTCCGGGGTCTTCGGCGGCTGGGCCGGGGGAAGGGCGCGGCGCCAGCCGGACCTTCTGGAGTTCTTCGCGGCGGGTCGGGCGCGTCGCTCGGACATCGCGCTGCCTCCCGGGTCTGGCCTGCGGCTGTGTGATCGTTCAGCAGGATATACGGGGCAAACGGTATCGGCGGGGCCGGTCGGCCGGGGGCTTGGTGAGAGTTGCGGACAGAAGCTGTCCGCAGGTCGCGTTAGCGTGCGCTGCATGACCAGGACGAAGCCCGTCGTGACCGCCCCCGTGCTCGGCACCCGCGCCCTGAACCGCGCGACCCTCGACCGGCAGCTGCTGCTGCGCCGCTCACCGCTGTCCGCGGCGGCGGCCGTGGAGCACCTCGTCGGCCTTCAGGCCCAGGAGGTCAAGCCCCCGTACCACGCGCTCGCCGCCCGCCTCGAGGGCTTCACCCCCGAGGAGCTGTCGGGGCTGCTGGCCCGCCGCGATGCCGTCCGTATCGTCACCCTGCGCTCGACCATCCACCTGCACACCGCCGACGACTGCCTCACCCTGCGGCCGCTGGTGCAGCCCGCCCGCACCCGGGAGCTCAGCCTCTTCCGCAAGGGGCTCGTCGGCGTCGACCTGGGCCGGCTCGCCGCGCTCGCCCGCGAGCTGGTCGAGGCCGAGCCGCGCACGATGCGGCAGCTGCGCGAGGCCCTGCTCGTCGAGTGGCCGGACGCCGACCCGCAGGCCCTGGCCGTGGCCGCCCGCTGCACCCTCCCCCTCGTCCAGGTCACCCCGCGCGGGCTGTGGGGCCGCAGTGCGCAGGTCGCCCTCACCACCGCCGAGCACTGGCTGGGCCGCCCCGCCGAGCCCGCCGCCGGCCCCGACACCGCCGTGCTGCGCTACCTCGCCGCCTTCGGACCCGCCTCCGTGAAGGACATGCAGACCTGGTGCGGCCTGACCCGGATGCGCCCCGTCTTCGAACGGCTCCGCCCCCGGCTGGTCACGTTCCGCGACGAGCACGGCGTCGAGCTCTTCGACCTCCCCGACGCGCCCCGCCCCGACCCGGACACCCCGGCCCCGCCGCGCTTCCTGCCCGAGTTCGACAACCTGCTGCTGTCCCACGCCGACCGCACCCGGGTGGTGCCGCCCGCGAACCGGGGTCGCACCTGGCAGGCGAACACGGTCTACTGCCCGCTCCTCGTCGACGGCTTCCTGGCCGGTGTGTGGCGGCTGCTCGGCGACGCCCTCGTCATCGAGCCCTTCGGCAGACTCACCAGGGCCCAGCGCGCAGAGGTGGCCGAGGAGGGCGCGCGCATGCTCCGGGTACTGCACAAGGAGTCGTCGTACGACATCCGCTTCGGGACCGTCATCCCCTGAACGGCATGGCACCTGTATGGCACTTGTACGGCATGGAAAGGGGGCGCTGCGGGCCGCTCGTGGAGGCCCGCAACGCCCCCCGGTCACTTACCTGAGGGGTACTCAGGAATCCTTGACCTGGCTACGAGTTGACCTGTGCGGTCACCAGGCTCGAGAAGGTGGTCAGGCGGGTGTAGATGCCCGGGTAGCCGGCCGCCGCGCAGCCCTCGCCCCAGGACGTGATCCCTGCCAGGACGCCCCCGATGAGCAGGGGACCGCCGCTGTCGCCCTGGCAGGTGTCCACGCCGCCGGAGGTGTATCCGGCGCACACCATGTCGCTCGCGACGAAGTCCGAGCCGTACGAGCCGGCGCAGCTGGAGTCGGAGACCGTCGGGACCGTCGCGGTGCGCAGCTGGTTGGAGGAGCTGCCGCCCGAGGAGGTGGTGCCCCAGCCGAGGATGCGGGCGGTGGTGCCGGCCGCGTAGACGGAGGTCTGCGAGGAGGAGACGTACTTCGCCGTCGTGTACGGCATGGACGTCGACAGCGTCAGGACGGCCACGTCGTCGCCGTTGGTGACGTCCGTGTAGCTCGGGTGGATCCAGATCTTGCTGACCCGGCTCACCGTGCCGTTCGTGCCGTTCAGGTAGGTGCGGCCGCCGACCACACGGACGCTGCTGGTGGTCTCGCCGACCATGCAGTGCGCGGCGGTGACGACCTTCGTGGGGGAGACCAGCGTGCCGCCGCAGAACTGGTCCTGCGAGGCGTCCGTGATCTGCATCATGAACGGGTACGCGGTCGTGGTGGTCGTCGTGCCGCCGACGATGGGCTGCGGGGCGGCGACGGCGGCGGGGGCGGTCAGCAGCGCGGTCGCGGCGGCGGCAGCGGCCGCCGTGAGGACGGCGGCGGTCTTTCTGAGACGGGTGAGCCCGAGCATGAGTCTCCTCAAGGGGTTGCCGGTGGGGGGTCGCGCGGGTGTGGGGGTGGAGCACGAGGGTCTCGGGACCGACCCCCGCGTGCCCGGCGAGCGGCACTCCCTTACGCTAGAACCCGGAACACTTCCCTCCCAATGAGGGAACTCCCTAAGGGAGTTGGGAAGGGAAATCCCTCGGTTCCCCGCAACAGGCCCTGCGCGGGCCGCACTTGGTGTACGGCTTCACTTCGCGTACGGCTTGATCTCGCGTACAGCCCTCACCTGGCGTGGCGCCCCGCCGCCAGTCTGACGATGTCCACCCGCGATCGGATCCCCAGCTTGCGGTAGACCCGGGTGAGCGTGGCCTCGACCGTCTTGACGCTGATGAACAGACGCCCGGCGATCTCCCGGTTGGTCGCGCCCTCCATCACGAGCGCGGCGACCTGACGCTCCATCGAGGCCAGGCCCTCGAGCGCGTCGAGCGCGGCGGGCGCGGCCGCCGGGACGGCCGGCCGGACGGACGGGCCCGCGGCGACCGCCGCGTCCACCTGACGCAGCCAGGGCAGCGCCCGGCACCGCCTGAACAGCCGCGCCGCCTCGTCGTACGACGCCGGGCCCGGACGCCCGGCGCGCAGCCGCGCCGACTCGAAGGCGGCCCGCGCCTCCTCGAGCCCGTAGCCCAGCTTAGCCAGCCGGTCCTGGACGGACGTCAACTGGGCGAGCGCCGCCTCGTGTTCACCGCGCGCTGCCCGCACCAGCGCCTCGGCCCGGTCGAGGACGGCCAGCACGCTCTCCCGGCCGAGCCGCATCGCCTGCTCTCGTGTCACGTCGATGACGTCCTGCGCCTCGGCCGGCTCACCGATGCGCACCAGCGCCTCCGCGAGGTCCCCGTGCCAGCGGCCGCGCGCCGGGTCCGTCACGCCGAGTCCCTGCTCCAGCTCCCGCACCCGGCGCAGCGATCCGACCGTGCCCTGGGCGTCCCCGGCGACCAACTGGACGTAGCCGAGGGCGGCCAGTGCCCGGGAGACATAGATCTGGTCGCCGTCCTCCTCCGCGTGCTCCACCGCCTCCCGGGCCAGCGCCAGTGCCTGGTCCACACTGCCGCCCGAGGCCTCCGCGAGCGAGGTGAGCATGGCGGCGGCCACCTCGCCGATCCCGGAGTCCCGGGCCAGCCGCAGGCTCTCGCGGGCCAGATCCAGGGCCCGCCCGCAGTGCCCCGACCGCAGTTCGGTCTCGGCGAGCAGCCGCAGGAAGTGCACTTCGCTCTCGACCATGCCGCGCCGCCGCACCTCGCGCAGCAGCGAGGTGACGGTCCGGCGGGCCTCCGGCAGCTCGTCGCTCATCAGCAGCCAGCGGAAGCGCGTCGAGCCCGCGCCGTTGTGATGGCACGCCACCTGCGGGTCCTGCGGCTCCTTCAGCGCCCGCTTGATGGTGGCGGGAGCGTCCGGGTGGCCCATCAGGGTCTCGGCCTGCGCCTGGAAGGCGAGCGCGAGGAGCTCGGTGCGCCGGTCGCCGGCCCGGGCGGCCAGGTCGGCCGCGTGGGCGGCCTCCACGCGGCCCTCGGCGAAGTCGCCCTCGACGACGAGGACCCGCCAGGCCAGCTGGTAGTGCACCAGGGCGAGCAGCCCCGGGTCGTCGCCCGCGTCGGCCAGCGCCTGCGGGAAGACGGCGTCGACGTCCCCGAGGGCCTGGCCGGCCGCCTCGATCACCACCATCCAGGCCCGCACCCGGTCCGCGGGCACCGTGGCCACGGTCAGCACCTCGCGGGCGATGTCCCGGGCGAGGTCCACCTCCCCGGCGGTGATCGCGTCCTCGGCGGCCAGCAACCGCCGCTCGTCGGGCCCCGGCACGCTGTCGGCCGGGGTGTGCCGGGCCGCGAGCAGTCCGAGGGAGGCGGCGACCGAGGGCGCACCGCGGTCCCGGGCCAGCGCGGCGGCCCCGGCGAGCCGCGCCGCCACGTCCGGGTCGGTGCCGATGGTCGCCAGGGCGAGATGCCGGGCCCGCTCGATCGGGTCGGAGGCCGCCGTGGACAGCGCGGCATGAGCGGCCCGCCGCTGGTGCGCGGGCGCCTCCGCGTACAGCGCGGCCGAGATCAGCGGATGCGCGAACCGTACGGTGGGGCCCTCCGGTTCCGTGGCCAGCAGCCCGAGTTCGGCGGCCCGGGCGGTGTCGGCCTCGGCGTTCTCCCGGCCGGCCGCGAGCAGCAGGGCCGTCGTGGGGCGGGCGCCCGCGCTGGCCACGAGGAGGGTGTGCCGTGCCTCGTCGGAGAGCATCTCCAGCCGGCTGAGGACGAGCGCCCGCAGCGAGGTCGGCACGGGCAGCGGCTCGCCCGGGCGTGGCGGGGTGGGATTCTCGGCGAGGGCGCGGCCCAGTTCCAGCGCGAACAGCGGGTTGCCGCCGCTGGTGCGGTGGATCTCGCGAACGGTGGACCGTGGCAGGCCGGTGTAACCGCGGTGGTCGAGCAGCGCGGAGACCTGGGTGCGGGAGAGCGGACCGAGGCGGACGGCGAGGGTGTCCGGCGGGGACGCGCGTAGATGGCGGTCGTACTCCTGGCCCTCGGTCCGTACCGCGCACAGCATCCGGACGGGCGTGTCGCCGAGCCGGCGGGCGGCGAAGCCGAGGAGTTCGGCACTGGCTGGATCCAGCCACTGCACGTCGTCGGCGACGATCAGGACCGGACCGTCGGTGGCGAGCGCGCGCAGCGCGGACAGCACCGCCAGACGCAGCGCGAGACCGTCCCGCTGGAGGGTGGACTCGCCGCGGCCGGTGAGCGCCGACTCCAGGGCGGTGCGCTGGGCGGCGGGCAGCTTGCCCGAGACCTCGTCGAGGACGAGTCCGAACAGGTCCGCCAGGGCCAGGAACGGCAGATGGGATTCGGACTCCGTCGCCGAGCAGCGCAACACGGTCCGTGCCGCCCCGCCGTATTCCGCGGCCAGCGCACGCAGCACCGTCGACTTTCCTATTCCGGCGGGCCCGTGGAGCAGCACGCTGCCGCCACGGCCGAGCTGCTCACACGCCGCCGTGAACGGCTCCTCCCGGCCGATGACCAGGTCGGAGCGGCATCTGCCAGGCTCCGAGAAGTCCCGTCGCATGGTCACCGCTCCCTCCGCGTGTCGTGTCCTGGCCAAATTCTAGGCAACAAGTCATTGAAATTCGGAGTGCCGCCGTGGTGAGGGAAATAACAGCGGGGTGGCACGGGGAATTTCACCGCGCGCTCGACTGAATAGCAGCGCAAGGGACGCGCCCGGCTCGAGCCTTTCGGACACCGCACGGGCGGGTGGGTCGGAAAACGCCACAAACCTACGGCAACCACCCTGCCCGACGCGCGGCGACCACGGCCTCTCCACGGGTCCGGGCCCCGAGCTTCCGCATGGCGGACCGCAGATACCCTTTGACTGTCTCGGCGGTCACGCCCAACCGCTCGGCGGCACCGGCGTTCGTGGCCCCCGCGGCGACGCACGCCAGCACATCCACCTCCCGGGGCGTCGGACGAACCCCCACCGACGACACATCGACAGTCAGCAGCTCGCAGGCGTCGAGAAGCTCAGCCCGCAACGAAGGGTCCGCGATCCGAGGCGCCAGCGCCCGCAACGCCGCATGCGCCTCCCGCACCTGCTCCCATCTCGCGCCGGACGCGACCTCGGAGGCCAGCGTCCGTGCCTCCTCCCGCACGACCAGGGCCCGCTCCACGTCCCGCGCCGCCTCGACCGCCACGCTCAGCGTCCGGTCGCCCAGCGGGTGGGCCGTACGCAGGGCGCCGTACAGGACACCCCGCACCCGGTGCCGTACGACGACGGGCACCGCCACCACCGACCGCAGCCCCTCGGCGACGACGGGGGCGTCGTATTCGTGGCTGATCTGCCGCGACGACGAGTAGTCCGTCACCGCGCACGGCCGGGCGAGCACCACCGCCTTGCCGCCCAGGCCGTTGCCGGAGGTCACCGAGACCGCGCGCAGCGCGGAGGTCGCGGTGCCGCTGAGTTCGCTGATACGCATCTGTTGACGCCCGGCCTCCATCAGCCCGCCGAAGGCGACCGGGAGTCTGGTGGTGCGCCGCAGCCGCACCAGCGCGTTCCGTATCTCCACCGACTCCGCCGTGTCTGCTCCCACGTGCTCGCCCTTTCCTGCCGCACACCCCCGTTCGGGGGTAGTGAGACCTGCATCACGGATTAGACGATGGCGAAGAGCCGCCCGGCAATGGTCCGGTACCGAGGAGGATGGATGACAACGGCGACGGAACCCTTCCGCAGGGCGCGGGACTTCCTGCTGCAGCACCGCGAGGACTACGCCACCGCATACGAGGGCTTCGCCTGGCCCCGTCTCGAGCGGTTCAACTGGGCGCTGGACTGGTTCGACGTCATCGCGGACGGAAACCTCCGGACCGCGCTCCACATCGTCGAGGAGGACGGCTCCGAAGTCCGCCTGTCCTTCGCCGAGATGTCGGCCCGCTCCGACCGGGTCGCGAACTGGCTGCGCGCGCGGGGCGTCGGCGCCGAGGACCGGGTCCTGGTCATGCTCGGCAACCAGGCCGAGCTGTGGGAGACGGCCCTCGCGGCGATGAAGCTGCGTGCCGTCGTCATCCCGGCCACCCCGCTGCTCGGCCCCGCCGACCTGCGCGACCGTGTCGACCGGGGCCGGGTGCGACACGTGATCGTGCGCGCCGCGGACACTGGCAAGTTCGACGAGGTGCCCGGCACCTACACGCGTATCGCGGTCGGCGGCGCGGGCGCGGGCTGGCAGCCGTACGAGGACGCGTACGGCGCCTCCGACGCCTTCACCCCGGACGGCCCGACCCTGGCCGACGACCCGCTGATGCTGTACTTCACCTCGGGGACGACGGCCCGCCCCAAACTGGTCGAGCACACCCACACCTCGTACCCGGTCGGGCATCTGGCCACCATGTACTGGATCGGCCTCCGACCCGGCGACGTGCACCTGAACATCTCCTCGCCGGGCTGGGCCAAGCACGCCTGGTCGAACCTGTTCGCCCCCTGGAACGCGGAGGCGACCGTCTTCCTGCACAACTACACGCGTTTCGACGCGGCCCGGCTGATGTCCGAGATGGACCGTGCGGGCGTCACCACCTTCTGCGCCCCGCCGACGGTGTGGCGGATGCTCATCCAGGCCGACCTGACCCAGCTGCGCACCCCGCCCCGGGAGGCCGTCGCCGCCGGTGAGCCGCTGAATCCCGAGGTGATCGAACAGGTCCGCCGCGCCTGGGGCGTGACCATCAGGGACGGCTTCGGACAGACCGAGACCGCCGTCCAGGTCGCCAACACTCCGGGACAGCCCCTGAAGACCGGCTCCATGGGCCGCCCCAGCCCCGGTTACCGCGTCGAACTCCTCGACCCGGTCACCGGCGCACCCGGTGCCGACGAGGGCGAGATCGCCCTCGACCTGTCGGCGGAACCCGTCGGCCTGATGACCGGCTACCACGGCGACCCGGACCGCACGGCGGAGGCGATGGCGGACGGCTACTACCGCACCGGGGACATCGGCGCGCGGGACGCCGACGGATACATCACCTACGTCGGACGCGCCGACGACGTGTTCAAGGCCTCCGACTACAAGATCTCCCCCTTCGAGCTGGAGAGCGCCCTGCTGGAGCACGAGGCGGTCGCCGAGGCCGCCGTCGTGCCCGCCCCGGACGAGGTACGCCTCGCCGTGCCGAAGGCGTACGTCGTGCTGGCGGACGGCTGGGAGCCCGGCCCCGACACCGCCAAGGTCCTGTTCGAGCACTCCCGCGAGGTGCTCGCCCCCTACAAGCGCATCCGCCGCCTGGAGTTCGGTGACCTGCCCAAGACCGTCTCCGGCAAGATCCGCCGTGTCGAGCTGCGCGAGGCCACGGCCGCGGGCTCGGCGGGCGAGTACCGCGAGGAGGACTTCCGGTGACCGAACTGTCGTACACGCACGGGACGAGCGAGGTCCCGCTCCTCGGGGGCACCATCGGCGCCAACCTGGACCGCGCCATCGCCGCGTATCCCGACCGCGAGGCACTCGTGGACGTTCCCTCGGGGCGGCGCTGGACCTACGCCGAGTTCGGGGCGGCGGTCGACGAGGTGGCGCGCGGACTGCTCGCCAAGGGCGTGGCAAAGGGCGACCGGGTCGGCATCTGGGCGATCAACTGCCCCGAGTGGGTCCTCGTCCAGTACGCCACCGCCCGCATCGGCGCGATCATGGTGAACATCAACCCGGCTTACCGCGCACACGAGTTGGAGTACGTGCTGAAGCAGGCCGGCATCTCGGTGCTGATTTCCTCGCTCGCCCACAAGAGCAGCGACTACCGGGCGCTCGTGGAGCAAGTGCGCGGCAAGTGCCCGCAGTTGAGGGAGACCGTCTTCATCGGCGACCCGTCCTGGGAGGCGCTGACGGCGGCCGCGGCGCAGGTGCCGTACGAACAGCTCACCAGCGTCGGAGCCGAGTTGAGCTGTGACGACCCGGTCAACATCCAGTACACCTCGGGCACGACCGGTTTCCCGAAGGGCGCCACGCTCTCCCACCACAACATCCTCAACAACGGTTACTGGGTGGGCCGCACGATCGGCTACACGGAGCAGGACCGGGTCTGCCTGCCCGTGCCCTTCTACCACTGCTTCGGCATGGTGATGGGCAACCTGGCCGCCACCTCCCACGGAGCCTGCATCGTCATCCCGGCGCCCTCCTTCGACCCGAAGGCCACCCTGGAGGCCGTCCAGCAGGAGCGCTGCACGTCCCTGTACGGCGTCCCGACCATGTTCATCGCGGAGCTGAACCACCCCGACTTCGCGGGGTACGACCTGTCGTCGCTGCGCACCGGCATCATGGCGGGCTCGCCCTGCCCGGTGGAGGTGATGAAGAGGGTGGTCGCCGAGATGCACATGGAGGAGGTCTCCATCTGCTACGGCATGACCGAGACGTCCCCGGTCTCCACGCAGACCCGCAGGGACGACGACCTGGAGCACCGCACCACCACCGTCGGCCGCGTCCTCCCGCACATCGAGGTGAAGATCGTCGACCCGGCGACCGGCGTGACCCAACCGCGCGGCACCGCCGGTGAGTTGTGCACCCGCGGCTACAGCGTGATGCTCGGCTACTGGAACGAGCCCGAGAAGACCGCCGAGGCCATCGACCCCGGCCGCTGGATGCACACCGGGGACCTGGCGGTGATGCGCGAGGACGGGTACGTCGAGATCGTCGGCCGCATCAAGGACATGATCATCCGGGGCGGGGAGAACATCTACCCGCGCGAGATCGAGGAGTTCCTGTACGCCCACCCGAAGATCGCCGACATCCAGGTCGTGGGTGTGCCGCACGAGCGGTACGGCGAGGAGGTGCTCGCCTGTGTGATCCCCCGCGACCCGGCCGACCCGCTGACACTGGAGGAGCTGCGGGCGTTCTGCGAGGGGCAGTTGGCGCACTACAAGATCCCCAGCAGGCTGCGGATCCTCGACTCCTTCCCGATGACCGTCTCGGGGAAGGTGCGCAAGGTCGAGCTGCGGGAGACGTACGCGGCGGACTGAGCAGTCGTCCGCAGACGGTTACCTCAGGCCCCCGTGGCGTGCAGTTCGTCGGCGGGCCCGTTGGCCGGTTGCGGCGGGCCCGTCGGGCCGAGTACGAACAGCGGTATGCCGAGGGTGTCGGCGCGGGTGCGGGCGTCCTCGGTGTAGCCGGCGAGCGAGAAGTACACGCACTCCGCGGATTCCGTCATGGCCGTCAGCCACAGGCACTCCACGTCCCGGAGGGTGGCCGGGCGCACCGACGGGTCGACCTGGGCGAGCAGGCCGCGGGCGGCGAGCCCTACGCCGGACGGGGGCCGCTGGTCGGCGCGGCGGATGTCCCGGTGGCCGAGCCGGTGGAGGTGGAGGGCGGCGGCCGTGACGACGTCGAGAGCGGTGCGCGGAGCGACGGGGCGGTGGTCCGCGCCGGGTACCACCGGGATCCGCAGCACGGTCCCGCAGGGGCAGCCCAGTTCCGGACGGGGCCACTGGTTGCCGCGGCCGCATGCCGGGCAGCGCACGGCGACCCATTCCTCGTCCCAGACGCGGTGTGTGACCACCGCCGGTGCCGTGAGCCGGTCCAGCGCGGGGCTGACGGGAGCGCCACAGGCGCAGGGGTAGGACGGCGCGGCGTAGACGTGCTCACGCCGACAGGCCGGGCAGCGCACCGGCACGCTCTCGGGCATGGCCCACTCCAAGGCGTCGTAGCAGGGCAGCTGTCCCATCGTGCTCCTGTCGGACCCCGTCTGTCCGTCTCTTGACGGCATTCGCACAGCCCCCTACATTGCTTCCAGATAGTAGAAGTTGCTTTCCGTTATACGGAAAAACTATACGGAAAGCTCGCTCATACGGAAGCCGCTCACCGCGGGGCGCGACGGGAGTGCGAATCCGACAGCCGAAGCAGGAGTACTCCATGGCTCGAATGACCGCTGCCCGCGCGGCAGTTGAGATCCTCAAACGTGAGGGCGTCACGGACGCCTTCGGTGTGCCGGGTGCGGCGATCAACCCGTTCTACGCGGCTCTCAAGGCCTCCGGCGGCATCGGCCACACCCTCGCCCGGCACGTCGAGGGCGCCTCCCACATGGCCGAGGGCTACACCCGCACCCACCCCGGCAACATCGGCGTGTGCATCGGCACCTCCGGACCGGCCGGCACCGACATGATCACCGGCCTGTACTCCGCGACCGGCGACTCGATCCCGATCCTGTGCATCACCGGCCAGGCCCCCACCGCGGTGATCCACAAAGAGGACTTCCAGGCCGTCGACATCGCCTCCATCGCCAAACCGGTGACCAAGATGGCGGTCACCGTCCTGGAGGCCGCGCAGGTCCCCGGCGTCTTCCAGCAGGCCTTCCATCTGATGCGCTCCGGCCGCCCCGGTCCCGTCCTGATCGACCTGCCGATCGACGTCCAGCTCACCGAGATCGAGTTCGACCCGGACACGTACGAGCCGCTCCCGGTCTACAAGCCGGCCGCGACCCGCGCCCAGATCGAGAAGGCGATCGGGATGCTGAACGCCGCCGAGCGCCCGCTGATCGTCGCCGGCGGCGGCATCATCAACGCCGACGCCGCCGAACTCCTCGTGGAATTCGCCGAACTGACGGGCACTCCGGTGATCCCGACCCTGATGGGCTGGGGCGTCATCCCCGACGACCACGAGCTGAACGCCGGCATGGTCGGCCTGCAGACCTCGCACCGCTACGGCAACGCGACCTTCCTGGAGTCCGACTTCGTCCTCGGTATCGGCAACCGCTGGGCCAACCGCCACACCGGCAAGCTGGACGTCTACACGGCCGGGCGGAAGTTCGTCCACGTGGACATCGAGCCGACCCAGATCGGCAAGATCTTCGCCCCCGACTACGGCATCGCCTCCGACGCCAAGGCCGCCCTCGAGCTCTTCGTCGAGGTGGCACGGGAGTTGAAGGCGGCGGGCGCGCTGCCCGACCGCTCCGGCTGGGCCGCCGCCGCGCAGGAGAAGAAGGCGAAGCTCCAGCGTCGTACGCACTTCGACAACATCCCGATCAAGCCGCAGCGCGTCTACGAGGAGATGAACAAGGCCTTCGGCCCGGAGACCCGGTACGTCACCACCATCGGCCTCTCGCAGATCGCCGGCGCCCAGATGCTGCACGTCTACCGGCCGCGGCACTGGATCAACTGCGGCCAGGCCGGCCCGCTCGGCTGGACCGTCCCGGCCGCGCTCGGCGTCGCCAAGGCCGACCCGGAGGCGTCCGTGGTCGCGCTCTCCGGGGACTACGACTTCCAGTTCATGATCGAGGAACTGGCGGTCGGGGCGCAGCACAAGATCCCGTACGTCCATGTCCTCGTCAACAACTCCTACCTCGGCCTGATCCGCCAGGCGCAGCGGGCGTTCGAGATCGACTTCCAGGTCAACCTGGAGTTCGAGAACGTCAACTCGCCCGAGCTGGGCGTCTACGGCGTCGACCACGTCAAGGTCGCCGAGGGCCTGGGCTGCAAGGCGATCCGGGTGACCGACCCGGACGAGCTGGGCGCGGCCTTCGAGGAGGCCAAGAAGCTGGCCGCCGAGTTCCAGGTGCCGGTCGTCGTGGAGGCGATCCTGGAGCGCGTCACCAACATCTCCATGTCGACCACCAACGACATCAGCAGCGTGGTGGAGTTCGAGGAGCTCGCGACCGAGCCGGGGCATGCGCCGACCTCGATCAAGGCACTGAAGGTCTGACGCACGTCCGAGTTCAGTCCCCGCCGCCTCCGCCACCCCCGCCGCATCCGTATCCCCCGCCCCCGTAGGGGTACCCGCCGGGGGTGGCGCCGGGTTCGCCGTCGCCCTGGCCGGGTGTTTCCTCCGCGCCGAACGTCCGGCGGAGGTCGGTGCCCCGGCCGAACGGGAAGCGCCCCTCGTCGGCGAGCGCGCTCCGGCCGACGAGCCCCGAGGCGTGGGCGAAACGCGGCAGGAGCGCGGTCAGGGCCCGGTCGCCGAACAGCGCCACCGCGAGCAGCACGTCATCGTCCCCCCGCCCGTCCGGGGCCGCGGGGAGCGGGTGCAGCTCGCGGAGGGCCGCCAGGTGACGGCGGGCGGCGCGGGTCGGGCCGGGCAGCGTCGAGCGCAGGAGCCCGGCCGCGGCGAGTTCGCCGCGCATCCGCGCCAGGGCGCGACGTACCACCGACCGGCCGAGCAACTCCCGTATGCCGGCGGGCCGGTAGAGACCGACGCGTACCGCCTTCTCCAGCGGGTGCAGTGGGGCCGGGGCGTCCGCGCCCGGCGGCGTCGCCTTGCGCAGGGTCCCCGGCCGGCCGGCTTCGACGATGCCCCGCAGATGCAGCGCCAGCACGGCGACCGTGACGGCGGCGCGTGGGCCGCCCCGCAGCAGCGCGATCTCGTGCGGCTCCAGCCGGTCCGTCGTTCTGTCACCCATGACACACCCCCGATCCACGGGGCCCGCCACCCCCGTGCCGGCGGGTCCCGTGTGAGGGGTATCTGCCCGCGTCGGCGCGGGGGCGAAGCATCCCGGGGCGGGTTCAGAGGTTGATTTGAGGGTGCCGTAGCCGGCGTACGTCCCCTGACGTACACGGGTCATTCGGTGCCGGGCTGCTCGTGATGCTCCGACAGCCCGGGCCAGTCGTCCGGGCCGCCGCCCTGCCATTCGATGAGGTCGCTCTCCTCGACCTCGATCGTGTCCAGATCGGCCAGACGCAGGATCTCGACGACGTCGTCCAGGTGAGTGGCGATGCCGAGGGTCTCGTCGCCCGAGGTGACCCGGCGGGAGCCGTCGAGGGCCGGGGGGTGCACGACGACGTGCGGGGGCTGTGTGGGGTGTGCCATGCCTCCAGGTTGCTGCGGGCGGGGGCAATCCGCACGTCAGCCGGGAGGGGGGCGGGTGTACAGCGGAAGGGCGCCGGGAAGATGAGGGTTCCTTCCCGGCGCCCTGCGTTGTGGCCGTCCGACGGTGCGAGGCTGGGCGCGACAGGACGTTCGCACCGCCGGACGGAGTCGGTGTGGCTGGGACCGCGGCGGTGCGACGGAACCGGGGCGCCTTCCCTCAGGTCGAGAAGGGAGCCTCGGGACCTTCACCACCGCACTGGCTCGCACGCCGCCGCGGTCCTCGCCTGCCCGCCCCGTCCGAGCGACCACCCCTCATTCGGGTCGCTCGGTCTGGGCGGGCTGTGCGTCCGGCACCTGACCTACTGACAGGTGCCGGACGCGGTCCAGGTGTTCAGGTTCCGGGCGACACCGACGCCTGGGCGCGACAGGACAGTGTCAGCGGCGGCGCCGCCCGGAAGTCTCAGAGCTGGGCACCGGAGAGGCGCTCGACCGCGCGCAGCAGCGCGGAGTGGTCCAGGCCGCCGTCGCCCTGCGTGCGCAGGGAGGCCACCAGCTGGGCGACCACGGCGCCGACCGGCAGGGCCGCGCCGACGTTGCGGGCCGCGTCCGTGACGATCCCCATGTCCTTGTGGTGCAGGTCGATACGGAAGCCCGGCTTGAAGTCCCGGTTGAGGAAGTTGTCCTTCTTGCGGGTCAGTACGGTCGAGCCCGCGAGGCCGCCGTTCAGGACGTCCAGCGCCGCCTTCAGGTCCACGCCCGACTTCTCCAGAAAGACCACGGCCTCGGCGCAGGCCTGGATGTTCACGGCGACGATCAGCTGGTTGGCGGCCTTCACGGTCTGGCCGGAGCCGTGCGGACCGCACAGCACGATGGTCTTGCCGAGGGCCTCGAAGATCGGCTTCGCCGTGTCGAAGTCCGCCTGCTCACCGCCGACCATGATGGACAGCACGGCCTCGACGGCGCCGGCCTCACCGCCGGACACGGGGGCGTCCAGGACGCGGATGCCCTTGTCCTCGGCCGCCTTCGCCAGGTCGATCGAGGTCTGCGGGGTTATCGAGGACATGTCGATCAGCAGGGCACCGGACCTGGCGTTCTCCAGGATGCCGTCCGGGCCGTACGCGATGGCCTCGACCTGCGGTGAGGCGGGGACCATCGTGATGATGACGTCGGCGTCGCGCACGGCCTTGGCAATGGAGGAGGCGGCGGTGCCGCCGGCCGCGGCCAGGCGGTCCAGCTTCTCCTGCTCCAGGGTGTAGCCGGTGACGTCGTAACCCGCCTTGATCAGGTTCTCGGACATGGGGGAGCCCATGATGCCGAGGCCTATCCAGGCGATCTTGGGGGGAGTGTTGCTCATGAGAGGTGCCTTTCGGTACGGGGGTCAGCGGGACAGCCAGTCGAAGGCCTCGGCGCTCGGACGGTCGCCCGGCTTGTACTCGAGGCCGACCCAGCCGTCGTAACCCGCCTTCGTCAGCTGGTCGAGGAGGTCCTCGAGGGGCAGCGAGCCCGTGCCGGGCGCTCCGCGTCCCGGGTTGTCCGCGATCTGGACGTGGCCGGTCTTCGCCGCGTACTCCTCGATCACCGTCGGCAGGTCCTCGCCGTTCATGGACAGGTGGTAGAGGTCCATGAGGAAGCGGGCGTTGCCCAGACCCGTCGCGTCGTTGACCTTGTCGACGATCCCGACGGCGGCCGGCGCCGACACCAGCGGATACCGCGGCGACTCGGGCTTGTTCAGGGCCTCGATCAGCAGGATCGCGCCGATCCGGTCGGCGGCGCGGGCCGCGAGGGCCAGGTTCTCCAGCGCGAGGGCCTCCTGCTCGGCGGGGTCGACGCCCTCGACCCGGTTGCCGTAGAGCGCGTTGAGCGCCCTGCAGCCCAGGGAGGCGGCGAAGCCGGCGGCCACGTCGATGTTCGCGCGGAACCTCTCCGACTCCACGCCGGGCAGGGACAGGGCGCCGCGGTCCGGGCCCGGGAGCTGTCCGGCGTAGAAGTTCAGGCCGGTGAGCTGGACGCCCGCGTCCTCGATCGCCTTCTTCAGGGCGTCGAGCTCGGACTGCTCGGGGGTGGGGGAGTCGACCCAGGGCCACCACAGCTCGACCGCGGTGAAGCCCGCCGCGGCGGCCGCCGCCGGGCGCTCCAGGAGCGGGAGTTCCGTGAAGAGGATCGACAGGTTGACGTTGAAGCGCTGCTCTGTGAATCCCATGGGGTCGGCGCTCCCTCCCTGCTATTTCCGTATTGCGGAAGTTGCTTTCTGCTTAATGGAAAGACTGCCCGGGATGGCTGAGGGCTGTCAAGAGCGACCAGCAAAAAGGCGCCCCCGCGCAAAGGGCGCGGGGGCGCTGCGGAGACGGTGGCTCAGAGTGCGTCGACGGCGCTCACCTTCCACCCCTCGGACGTGCGGGTCATCGTCATCCGCACCCGGTTCAGGTCCAGCCGGGAACCGGTCACCTGGGTGCTCCTGGTCACCTGGTTGACGAAGAGCAGGACCACCGCCTCGTCCGCCGAGGCCGACACCACGGAGACCGCCGCGGCGCCGCCGGCCGGCTCCGCGACCGTTGCCTTCACCACGCCGTCGTACTTCTTCGCCGTCGGCCCGACCACCGTCCGCGTCGTCTTCCCGTACTCGTCGCGGAACTTGCCGGTGAGGTGGGCGCGCGCCGCGGCGAAGTCACGGTCCAGATGCCGGTGGTCGTACGAGAGCACGACGGGCGCCGCCTTCCGCGCGGCCGCGAGCGCCTGCGCGCGTGCCTGCTCGGCCTGCACGCCCTCCCGGTAGTGCATCCCGAGTACGGCGACGGCGACCAGTCCCGCCACCAGCAGCACGCACAGGATCCCGGTGAGCAGCCCCCGCCGGGAACCGCGCACGGCCGCCGTCTCCTCCAGGGCGTCCGCGTCGAAGTCCTCCGGCGACGGCTCCGGCGGATCGTCCCAGCCGTCCGGGGGCTCGATGACGACGGTGCGCCCGGCGAGCGGCCTCAGCTCTGCGACGGCGGTCGCCGGGCCCCGCTCCGCACGTTCCGCGCGCTTGGCCGCCGCGCGGGCCGCGGCCGTCATCGTGTGCCGGGTCGGGGAACCGGAGCCGCGGCCTCGGGTGGTGGTTTTCGCCACGGTCTTACTCCTCACTGGGTGATACGGCAGAAGGTCAGCCCACGAACTCGACGTCGGAGGTCAGCCAGCGGCCGCCCTCGTGGACGAGGTCGAGCTGCAGCCGGTAGGTGCGCGCCTCCCCCTTGGGCACGGCCGTGTTGGTCACCTTGCTGTCGGCGACCACGAGCACCCGGGCCGAGCGCTCGTCGGAGCGGACGATGCCCGCGTCGAGGACCTGGCCTTCGGACACGGACTTGTTCTGCGCGACGAGCTCGGTCAGCTCCTCGGTCTGCGCGGCGAACTCCTTCCTGAAGTCGCCGGTGGCCCCCTTGAGCACATTGGCGCTGTCCCGGTCGTAGCGCCGGTAGTCGAGCGAGGTGAAGTTCAGCGCCGACTGCCGGGCCGCTGCCAGGATGTCCTGCCGGCGCTGCTCCGCCGCGCGCTGGTCGTAGAGCCGGCTGCTCAGCCAGAGCGCCGACGCCGTGCAGAGGACGGTCGCCACGATGAGCCCCACGGACAGGGCTCTGGAGCGTCCGGCCCGGGTGAGAAGGCTCCGGGTCGCTTGGATCACGCGCCCGCTCATGCCATCGGTCCGACGAGCAGCCATTGCCACGACTCCTTTCCGAAGACGGTCTGCTGGCCGCCCGTCGAGCCGATCTCGACGGGCGTTCCGTCCGGGCCGGTGAGAGTGCCGGTCTCCGGGTCGTACGGCGTGACGTACGCCGCCTGGTCGGCCCCGCTGCGGGACGACGCCCCGGGCGCGTTCTGCGCGCCGCGCACCGAGGTGGTGCTGCCGCGCGGGGCCGTGCAGCGCGCGTCGGTGTTCGCCTCGCGCGTGCTGGTGTCCGCGGGGTCGCGCCGGGCCGTGCCGTACCCCTGGGTGCAGGGCGGGGGGTCGTCGGCGTTCACCACCAGGCCGAAGTGGGTGGTGCCGTCGCCGGGGATCACGGTGTAGCTGCCTGCGACGACCACCGGGAAGGTGACCAGGGCCTGCTCCACGCCGGGCAGCCGCGCGAGCGTGACCTGCCCGCCGCTGATCAGGTTGGCCAGCAGCACCGACAGCCGCGGCTCGATCGACTTCAGCAGCGAGTTGAGCTCGACCGCCGCCGGTTTTGCGTTGCCGATGAGTTTGCGCAGGTCCCCGTCGCTCGACTTCAACTCCTCGGTGAGCAAGGCCAGATCGCGCGAGAACGCCTTGATGGACGAGCCCTGGTCGGCCTGCGTCTTCAGCACCTTCCGGGAGTCCTCGATCAGCGAGATCGTCTCGGGCAGCGACTCGGACGCGGACTCCACGAGCGCGTTGCCGGAGTCGACCAGCCTGCTCAGGTGCGGTCCGGTGCCGGAGAAGGCCTTGCCCAGCTCGTCGACGGTGACCCGCAGATCGTCCTTGCCGACCGAGTCGACCAGCCGGTCGAGGCTGAGCACGAGGTCCGTCGTGGGCAGCGGCACGCGCGTGCGGCCGCGGGGGATCGTGCTGCCTTGAAGCAGATACGGCCCGCCGGAGGTACGTGGCTGGAGGTCGACGTACTGCTCGCCCACCGCCGAGCGGTTCGCCACCACGGCGAGGGTGTCCGCCGGGATGCGCGGCGCCCCGTCCTCGATGTCGAGCGAGACCGAGACCCCGCGGGCGCCGGTCAGCCGCAGCGCGCCGACCCGCCCCACCGGGACCCCGCGGTAGGTGACCTCGGCGCCGGTGAAGATGCCCCCGGAGTCGGCGAAGTCGGCCTGCACGGTGTAGCCGCGGCCGAGCATGCTGTCCACCAGGCCCGTGTACTCGGCGCCGACATAGGACACGCCGACGGCGGTGACCGTGGCGAAGGCGAGCAGTTGGGCCTTGACCGTACGTGTGATCACGGCTGTATCCCCTTCAGCATCAGCTCCGCGAGCGCGAGGTCGATCCCCGGCGGCAGGCCCCGGTGGGTGCTGTGACCGGCGGTGCACACCGGCGGGCACAGCAGGTCACCGCCGGATGGTGCGGAGGGGGTGGCGGGCGCGTCGGGCAGACCGGGCGTGGGCGTGGGCACGCTCGGCAGGTCGGGGAGATCGGGGACGTCGGGAAGGTCCGGAGGATCCGGAAGGTCCGGTGCGCTTGGGGTATCGCCCTTGTCGTCCGGCTCCTCCGTCAGGTTGCCGTAGAGGCTCGCCAGATCGAGGTCCGCGGTGACGCTGAGGTTGACGTAGTCGCCCTTGATGGCGTCGACCGCGTTGCGCGGGAAGGGGTAAGTGGTGAGCAGCTCGAGGGAGTTGGGCAGGTCGTTGCCCGCCTTGTTGAGCTGTTGCAGGATCGGCCGCAGCTGCTTCAGGTTGGCGACCGTGTCGTCCCGGGATGCGTTGACCACCTTCGTGCCGGTCTTGCCCAGCTTCGACAGAGCGGTGAGCATCTTCGTCAGATCGCGCCGCTGGTCCGCGAGCACCTTGAGCGCGGGCGGCATCGTGTCCACGGCCTTGGCGATCGTCTTCTTCTCCTTCCCGAGCCGCTTGGCGAGCCGGTCGACGGCCTTGAGCGCGCGGACGATGTCCTTGCGTTGGTCGTCCAGGCCGCCGAGGAACGTGTCCAGCTCCTTGAGCAGGGACTTGACCCGGTTCTCGCGACCCTCCAGGGCCTTGTTCAGCTCCACGGTGATCGTCTTGAGCTGGGCCACCCCGCCGCCGTTGAGCAGCGCGGACAGGGCGGACAGCACCTCCTCGATCTCCGGGTTGCGGCCGCTGCGGCTGAGCGGGATGCGGTCGCCGTCGCGGAGCCGGCCCACGGGGTCGGTGCCGGGCGGGGCGGACAGGGCCACGTACTTCTCGCCGAGCATGCTGGTCTGCCTCAGCTCGGCGACCGCGTTGCCGGGCAGCTTCACCGAGTCGGCGACCCGCAGCTGTACGCGTGCGTGCCAGCCCTCCAGCTCCACCTTCTCGACGGCGCCCACGGTGACGTTGTCGACCTTCACGGCCGACTGCGGCACCAGGTCGAGGACGTCGCGGAACTCGACGGTGACGCGGTACGCGTGGCCGTCCGAGGCCGCCCCGCCGGGCAGCTCGACGTCGTACCAGCCGTTGAACTCACAGCCGGACAGCAGCAGCGAACCGACCGCCGCCCAGGCGACCGCACCGCCCTTGCGCAGCCCGCTCATGCCTTGCCCTCCAGGATTCCGCCGAGGGTCCGGTCGACCGTGCCCGACACCGCGGGCTCGCTCGGCACCTCGGGCAGCGAGTCGAAAAGCTTCTGCAGCTCCGTGCAGTCGGGGTTCTCGCCGCCCTCGTCGCCGGTCGTCCGCAGCACGGAGCACAGCAGGGCGGCCGGATCCTGCGGGTGCTGCGGGTTGTTGCGGGTGTCGAGGGTGCCGGAGGAGGCGTTGTAGGCGTTCTGCAGGTTCGACAGACCCGTGGGGGCGACCTCCAACAGCTCTTCCAGCGCAGCGCGTTGGGTGACGAGCACCTTGGTCACCTTGCTGAGGCCCTTCACGTTCGAGGTCAGCGATTTCTTGTTCTTCTTCACGAACGCGGACACGTCGCCGAGCGCCGTGCCGAGGTTGCGCAGCGCCGCCGCGAGATCCTTGCGCTCCCCGGCGAGCTGCTCCGCCACCTTGGCGAGGCTGGTGTTGAACGACCGCACGTTCTTGTCGTCGGCCGCCAGCGCCGCCGTGAACACCTGCAGGTTCTGCACGGTGCCGAACAGGTCCCCGCGCCCGTCGGACAGCGTGGTGACCGCCTCCGAGAGGTCCTTCACCGTCTGGTGGATGTTCCCGCCCTGGCCCTGAAGGTTGTCCGCGCTCACCCCGAGCAGCCGCGACAGGGAGCCCTCCTTGTTGGCGCCCTCGGGGCCGAGCGCCTCGGCCGTGGTGTGCAGGCTGTCGAAGATCCGGTCCAGCTCGACCGGCACGGCCGTACGCGACTCGGGGATGACGGCGCCGTCCCGCAGCACCGGACCGCTCCGGTACACGGGCAGCAGTTGCACGTAACGGTCGCTGACCACCGAGGAGTTGATGATCGCGGCCTGCGCGTCGGCCGGCACCCTGCGCCCCTCGTCGTACTCCAGCTCCACCCGCACCCGGCCGCCCTCCGGCGTGATCTTCCGGACCTCGCCGATCCGGACCCCGAGGACGCGGACGTCCGAGCCGGGATAGATGCCGACGGTGCGCGGGAAGTAGGCGGTGACCTGCACCTTCTCGGGACGGGGCCACAGGACGAGGGCGAGCCCGGCGACGAGGGCCAGGGCGAGCAGCAGCGCCAGACGTTTCCTCATCGCGAGCCTCCCGTGCGCGGCACCACCGGGGCGGCGACCAGGTTCTGGACGTAGGAGTCGAACCAGCGGCCGTTGCCGAGGGTGTTGGTGAAGACCCGGACGTAGGGCGCGAGCAGCTTGACGCTGCGGTCCAGGCTCGACTGGTTGCGTTCGAGCATCTCGACCACGCGGTTCAGGCCCTTGAGCGCGGGTCCGATCTCCTTGTCGTTGTCCTCGACCAGGCCGGAGAGCTCGACGCCGAGCGCGGCGGAGGACTTCAGCAGCTTGCTGATGGCCTTGCGTCGCTTGCTGATCTCCTTGAACAGCTTGTCGCCGTCGTCGACCAGGGCGGTGAAGTCCTCGGAGCGTTCGGCCAGTACGCCGGTGACCCCGTTGGCGTGGTCGAGGAGCTCGCGCAGCGCCTTGTCGCGCGAGGCGACCGTCCGGGAGATCTTCGACAGGCCCTTGATGGACGCCCGCACTTCGGCGGGCGAGTCCTGGAAGGTGGTGGAGATGGCGTCCAGGGCCGTCGCCAGCCGGTCGGTGTCGACCTCCTCGGTCGTGGTGGTCAGATCGCTGAACGCCTGCACGACGTCGTACGCCGGGACGGTCCGCGTCAGCGGGATCTCACTGCCGGGCTTCAGCTGACCCGGCCCCTTGGGGTGCAGCGCGAGGTACTTGGCGCCGAGGATGGTCTGCACCCGGATCGAGGCCCCCGTCGAGGTGCCGAAGTCCGGGTCGCCCTTGACCTTGAAGGTGACCTTGACATGGTCGCCGTCCAGGTCGACCTCCTCGACCTTGCCGACCTTGACCCCGGCGATCCGCACCTCGTCGCCGGGCTTGAGACCGCCCGCCTCCGCGAAGGCCGCGCTGTACCGCTCGCCGTCGCCGATCACCGGAAGGGAGTCGGCGTTGAACGCCGCCACGGTGAGCAGCGCGAGGGTGGTCAGACCGACGGCGCCGATCGTGACGGGATTGCGCTCACGGAAGGGGGTGAGGCGCGGTCGCCCTCCGATCCGCGGGAGCCGGATGCGCGGCAGCCGCGGAGGGTCGATGCGCACCTTGACCAGCGGCTCGGGGCGAGGCCTGCGTTTCCTGCGCAGCGGGATGGTCATCCGGCGCACCTCGCCCTCGCCACGTGCATCTCCGGAGTGAGCACCTCACGCGTCTTCGGCAGCACGATCCGGCCGTCGAAGTCGCAGAGGTAGAAGTTGAACCACGAGCCGTAGGACGCCGTCCCGGTCAGCTCGTTGAGCTTGTTCGGCAGCCGCTTCAGGACGCCCTCCACGGTCTTCTCGTTCCTGTTCAGCGTTCCGGTGAGCTCGGTCAGCTCGGCGATGTCGTCCTTGAGCGGCGGGCGGGCGTCCGCGAGGAGCCCCGACGTCGCCTCCGTCAGGTCGCCGATGCTCACCAGCGACTTCCCGATGGGCTTGCGGTCGGCGGACAGCCCCGAGATCACCCGGCGCAACTGCTTGAGCAGCCCGGAGAAGCGGGCGCCGCGCTTGTCGAGCGTCTCCAGCACGGTGTTGAGGTTGTCGATCACGGAGCCGATCAGCTGGTCGCGGCCGGCGAGTGTGGTGGTGAGCGACGCCGTGTGCGCGAGCAGGCTGTTGACCGTGCCGCCCTCGCCCTGGAGGGTCTTGATGATCTCGGTGGCGAGCTGGTTGACGTCCTTGGGGCTGAGCGCGGCGAACAGTGGCTTGAAGCCGTTCAGCAGCGCGTTCAGGTCCAGCGCGGGCTGCGTCCGCGACAGCGGGATCGTCGCGCCGGGCCGCAGCCGGGTGCCGTCACCCGCACCCTCGGTCAGGGCGACGTACCGCTGCCCGACGAGGTTCCGGTAGCGGATGACCGCGCCGGTGCCGGTCAGCAGCGGGCGTTTCTGGGTCACCGTGAAGGTGACCTCCGCCCGGGTCCGGTCCTTGATCCGGATGCCCTCGACCTCACCGACCCGCACCCCGGCCACCCGGATGTCGTCGCCCTCCTCCAGGCCGGTGACGTCGCTGAACACCGCGCGATACGTGTCCTTGGGCGTGAAGGAGAGGTTGCCGATGGTGGCGGCCAGCAGGGCCGTCGCCAGGATCGTCACCAGTGCGAAGAGGCTGAACTTGATCAGCGGTCCGGCGGTCCGGCGCGCCTTCGTCGTGCTGCTGCTCATGCGACGCTCACCGCCGTCCCGCGTGCCATCGGCCCGAACAGCAGCGTCGCGACCGGCGGCACCTCGTCGGCAGGCACGCCCAGGACAGGTGCCACGAGCGAGCCGACGGCGCGCTGCTCGGCCCGGGTACCGGACACACCGGACGAACTCGCCGCGGCCGTACCGTCGTTGAGGTGGGGCTTGGGTCCGGGCACCGGAGGGTGGGGCATGTCGCGGCAGTTGGGCCCCGACCGCTCGCCGTAGTGGGGCTCCTCACCGGGTTCGTACGCCGGTTGCTGCCGCACCACTTCGAGTGTGATGCGCATCTTCCCGCCCCGGAACGCCTCCTCGGAGGCCTCCTCCTGCCGGACCAGGCCGTCCAGGAGGCACGGGTACTCCGGCGAGTAGCGGGCGAACAGCTCCAGCGTGGGCCGGGAGACCCGGCCCAGGGTGATCAGCCGGTCGCCGTTCGCGGCGAGGAAGTCGTCCGCCGTGCGGGCGGTGGTCGTGGTCGAGGTGAGCGCTGCGGCCAACTGTTCCTTCTTCTCCACCAGAGTGCGGCTGGTCGTGACCGTGTTGCGGAGGATCTTCATCAGGTCGGGCGCCGCGTCGCCGTACACCTCGGCGACGTCGGCGAACCGCGCGATGTCCTCCTTCAGGGACGGCAGATGCGGGTTGAGCCTGCGCAGATAGGCCTCCACGCGCGTGAGGTTGTCGCCGATCCGGTCGCCGCGCCCCTCGAGCGCCGTGGCGAACGCGGAGAGCGTGGCGTTGAGTTCGCCGGGCTTGACGGTCCGCAGCAGCGGCAGCAGGTCGTTCATCAGCTGCTGGAGCTCGATGCCGACGCGGGTGCGGTCCTGGGTGATGACGTCCCCGGCGCGGATCGCCCGGGCGGACGAGCCGGCGGGCACGACCAGGTCGACGTACTTCTCGCCGAACAGCGTCTTGGGCAGCAGCCGTGCGTGCACATCGGCGGGGATGTACGCGACGTGCTCCGGCTTGAGCGCGATGTCGAGCGTCGCCTTCGTCCCGTCCGCGCGCACCTCGCGCACCTCGCCGACCAGCAGCCCGCGCAGCTTGACGTCGGCACGCCGGTCGAGCTGGTTGCCCAGGCTGTCCGCCTCCAGCGTGATCCGCACGACCGGCGTGAACGCCTGCTGGTAGACGGCGACGGACAGGGACAACAGCAGGGCCAGCACAGCGAGGAACACCACGCCGTACACCCGCAGTCTCACCACTCTCACCCGGCTCACCCCGCTATCCGTACGGTCGTGTTGGCGCCCCAGATCGCGAGGCTCAGGAAGAAGTCCAGGACGTTGATCGCCACGATCGAGGTCCGCACGGCCCGTCCGACCGCGACGCCGACGCCCGCCGGGCCGCCGCTCGCGTAGTAGCCGTAGAAGCAGTGCACAAGGATGATCACGACGGCGAAGACCAGCACCTTGCCGAAGGACCAGAGCACGTCGACCGGGGGCAGGTACTGCTGGAAGTAGTGGTCGTAGGTGCCCGCCGACTGCCCGTAGTAGCCCGTGGTGATGGTGCGGGCGGCGAGGTACGACGACAGCAGCCCGACCACGTACAGCGGGATCACGGCGACGAACCCGGCGATCATCCGCGTGGTCACCAGGAACGGCAGCGACGGCACGCCCATGACCTCCAGGGCGTCGGTCTCCTCACTGATCCGCATCGCGCCGAGCTGCGCGGTGAACCCGGCGCCGACCGTCGCGGACAGCGCGAGCCCGGCCACCAGCGGGGCGATCTCACGGGTGTTGAAGTACGCCGACAGGAACGCCACGAAGTTGGAGGTGCCGAGCTGGTTGAGCGCGGCGTACCCCTGCAGGCCCACCTCGGTGCCGGTGAAGAACGACAGGAAGGCGATCACGCCGACCGTGCCGCCCACCACGGCGAGCGCGCCCCGGCCGAAGCTGACCTCGGCGAGCAGCCGCAGGATCTCCTTCTTGTAGCGGCGCAGGGTCCGGCCCGTCCACGCCAGCGAGCGGCCGTAGAAGGAGAGTTGAGCGCCCAGGTCCTCGAGGGACTTCAGGGGGCGGTCGAGAAGTCTCATCGGCTAGCCCCTCTGCGGAACGACCTGGAAATACACCGCGGTCATCACGAAGTTCGTCACGAACAGCAACATGAAGGTGATCACCACCGACTGGTTCACCGCGTCGCCCACACCCTTCGGGCCGCCCTTCGCGGTGAGTCCCTTGTACGAGGCGACGATCGCCGCGATCGCGCCGAAGACGAGTGCCTTGATCTCGGCCGCCCACAGGTCGGAGAGCTGGGCGAGGGTGGTGAAGGAGGCCAGATACGCGCCCGGTGTGCCGTCCTGCAGGACGACGTTGAAGAAGTAGCCGCCCGCCACCCCGACCACCGACACCAGGCCGTTGAGCAGCACCGCCACCAGCATCGAGGCCAGCACCCGCGGCACGACCAGCCGGTGGATGGGGTCGATGCCCAGCACCTGCATCGCGTCGATCTCCTCGCGGATCTTCCGCGCCCCCAGGTCCGCGCAGATCGCCGTCCCCCCGGCGCCCGCGATCAGCAGCGCCGTGACGATCGGTGAGGCCTCACGCAGCACCGCGAGGACGGAGGCCGCACCCGAGAACGACTGCGCGCCCAACTGCCGGGTCAGGCTGCCGATCTGCAGGGCGATGACCGCGCCGAAGGGGATGGAGACCAGGGCGGTCGGCAGGATCGTGACGCTGGCGATGAACCAGGCCTGCTGGATGAACTCCCGCACCTGGAACGGCCGTTTGGGAACGGTCCGGACGACGTCCAGGGCCATCGCGAAGAGGCTGCCGGAGTGGCGCAGCGCGCCGACGGGGTTGAGGCTCATGCGCGGGCCACCTCCTCCTCCCGCCGCGCGATGGCCTGCCAGCGGGGCGGCCGGGAGATGCCGGGGCTGGGCAGCAGCCGGGGAGTGAGGTGCTCGGGATCGGCGCTCTCGCCGATCTGGGCCAGTTCCTGCTCGACCTGCGCGGCGTCCTTCTCCTCCGCCATGCCGATCGGTCCCTGCATCCGGCCGTTCAGGAACTGCCGTACGACCGGTTCGCCGCTGGTCAGCAGTTGGTCGCGGGGTCCGAACATCACCAGCTCGCGGCGGAACAGCAGCCCGATGTTGTCCGGGACCTGGCGGGCCGAGGCGATGTCGTGGGTGACGATCAGGAAGGTCGCGTCGATCTGGGCGTTGAGGTCGACGATCAGCTGGTTGAGATACGCGACACGCACCGGGTCGAGCCCCGAGTCCGGCTCGTCGAACAGGATGATCTCCGGGTCCAGGACCAGCGCCCGCGCCAGCCCGGCGCGTTTGCGCATACCGCCGGAGATCTCCCCGGGCAGCTTCTCCTCGGCCCCGATCAGACCGACCATGTCCATCTTCTCGAGCACGATCCGCCGGATCTCGCTCTCCGGCTTGCGGGTGTGCTCGCGCAGCGGAAAGGCGATGTTGTCGTACAGGTTCATCGAGCCGAACAGCGCGCCGTCCTGGAACAGCACGCCGAACAGCTTCCGCACCTCGTACAGCTCGTGCTCACGGAGCCTGGTGAGGTCCCGGCCCTGGATCGTGATCGAGCCCCGGTCCGGCTTGAGCAGTCCGACGAGCGTCTTGAGGAACACCGACTTGCCCGTGCCCGACGGGCCGAGCATGACCGAGACCTCCCCGGCGGGCAGCGTCAGCGAGACGTCCTGCCAGATGACCTGGTGACCGAAGGACTTGGTCAGCCCTTCCACACAGATCTCGACACCCATCCAGTCCACCCTTCGCCCGTGCAGTCACCCGTGGAGCAGCTCCGACATCTGCTCTACGGGGAGGGGCGGGGCGTCCGTCGCGGCGGAGGCGAATTTTTTTGCGGACGGGTTTGAGAAGGGTTACGGCAGGGGGTCCACGGGTGCTTCGAGCGTGGCGGAAGCAGTGGGGTGGTCCGGCACCTCTGGAAGATCCGGCACGTCCGGGGCCGCCGAGATGCCGGGCAGCTCGGGTACGTCGGGCACCGCGGGTACGTCGGGCACCGCGGGCACCTCAGGCACCGCGGGCACCGCGGGCACCTCGGGAGTCGGCAGCTCCGGCCCCGAGGAGAGGGGGACCTCCGGCAGGGACGGCACGGACAGCGGCAGCAGCGGACGGTCGCCCGGGGGCCGCGTCGCCTCCGGGGCGCCGGTCCTCGAGGCGGTCGGCAGCTCACGCGCGTCCGGGGACGTCTCCCCGCCTCCGCTGTCCGGCCGCTGCCACGCCTCCGGGACCGGGGAGACGGAGGGCCGCGGCGCCGTGCCCTGCCCGTCCCAGTCGTGGGCGTACGGCAGGACGAACCCCGCCACCGCCAGCGTCGCCGCCGTCCCGGCCACCGCCACGGCCTGCGCGTGCGACGCCCCGCGCGGCCTGCCCCGTCCCCACAGGAACAGGGCGAGACCGAGCGTGCCGGCCAGCGAGTTGCGCAGCGTCCGGCGCGCCCGGGCCAGCAGCGACTCGACCGTCCGGTAGCTCAGACCCATCCGCACGGCGACCTGGCCGACGTCCAGGTCCTCCGACTTCAGCCGGAGCGCCTCCGCCTGGCGGGCGGGCAACTCACCACTGCGGACGGCAAGCCACTTGGCCTCGGCCCGGTCGCACACCGCCTCCTCGACCGGCACCGGACCGGGCGCGATCAGCGTCGGGCTGGTGCGCACCTCGGCCTCGCGGTTGACCTGCCGGTACCGGTCCACGCACAGCCGGATCGTCACCGTCGTCAGCCAGGCGGCCAGCCGCTCGTCGTCCAGGTCGGGGCGCTCGGCCGCGCGCAGCATCGCCTCGTGCACGGCGTCCTCGGCGTCCTCCAGGGACATCGATCTGCGGCGGGCCACCCTGAGCAGATGCTCACGGTGGCTCCACATGCGTTCCCACCGGTCGTGGGCCGCCTGTATCTCCGCCGGCATGTTCGTCGCCATGAGGGCCCCTTCGCGCTCGCCCGCCGGTCATGTGCGCCCGGCGGGGGGCGACATTACCGCCCGGTAGTCGCGGTTGTGGAGGGGGCTGCGACCTTTGGGTTCTCATCGTTGCCGGGCAGCGGAGCCGTGCTGGGCAGTATGTCCTCGGCGGGTGGGGCGACTTCGGTGTCGGGGAGCGATGCCAAGGGGGCCGCCGATTCTTCGGCGGACGGGCTGCTGTGCGTCGGCCGTGGCTCGGAAGGGGTCGGGGACGGGGACGGCGTACCGGAACCACCGCCCGCCGGGCGGGCACTCGGCGTCGGCGACGGCTCGCGCCGCACCGGCCGGGAGGCCTCGGGCTCCGGGCTCGCGCCGCCCGCCGCCACGGCGTCCGGCACCACCCGGTGCCCTTCCAGGAAGTACGCGAACCAGGCCCGCACCGTCCGCAGGTAGGCCCTGGAGTGGTTGTAGCCGAGGATCGCCGCGTCCAGGTCGCCCGGCACGGACAGGTCGCGTCCGCCGGCGCACAGGTAGTGACCGGCGGCGAGCGCCGCGTCGAAGACGTTGTGCGGGTCGGCCCGGCCGTCGCCGTTGCCGTCGACGCCCCAGACCGCCCAGGTCGACGGGATGAACTGCATCGGGCCGACCGCGCGGTCGTACACCGCGTCCCCGTCGTACGCCCCGCCGTCGCTGTCCCGGATGAGGGCGAAGCCGACGCCGTCCAGCCGGGGACCGCGGATCGGCGTCAGGGTCGTACCGTCCGCGTCCACCCGCCCGCCGCCGGCCTGCCCGGACTCCACCTGCCCGATGGCCGCCAGCAGCTGCCACCGCAGCCGGCAGCCGGGCGCGGAGTGCGCGAGCCGCGTCTCGGCCCGTCGGTAGGCGGCGAACACGCTCGCCGGCAGCGCGCCACCCGCCTGTGCTGTCTCGGCTGTCTCGACCTTCCGCACCCGCAGCGGTGGGAGCTCCGTGCGGAACGGCGTGTCCCCGGACACGCTGGGCCCGCGCCCGGCGGCGGGTTCCGCGGGCGCCACCGCCCGCGCCGATGTCGTCCCAGGCGCCTGCGACGCGGTCAGCGCCGCCATCGCCGCCGCCGCGAGTGCCGTACCCCTGATGCCTCTGACCCTGTGCCCTGCCACGTCGCGGTCCCCTCCCTGTGGTTTCTCCTCGTCTGCTCTACGGGGCAGTGAGGGCGGTCCGTCGCGGGGATCCCGTGCCGGTGAGGGCTGCCCGGAAATCCGTGCAGGGCGTTAGGTTGAGCGCGTGCGACTGAGAGTGAAGCCCTGCCGCACGGCTCTGACCTGCGCGAACGTGCGCTAACCCGTCCTGACCTGCAAAAACACCCCTCGCTCGTTCGCGTTGCTTCGCAGTGTTCTCCGGGGGCGTGTGCCCTGGATGTGCCCTGTGGGGGACAGGCTGGAGGCGAGTTCTGCGTGGTCTGTGCGGTCGGCGGAGTCGGGGTCCGACTCGGGGCACGGGCTGCTGGGGTGTGCGGCAGAGGAGTGTTTGGGGAGCCGAAACGCAGTGGTTGTCACCTCGATGCGTCCAAGAGGTGTTGTGGCGCATGTGCGTCCAGCATTTGCTGCGCCGTAGTGGGTGTGAGGCGCCGACGGCCGCGAGTTACGTGGATGGAGGGCAGGGAGTGGCCAAGGGGTGGCCGGACGCCTTTGGATGGTGCAGCACGAAATATCGGTGCCGAGCACGGCGTATGTGGTCTGATCAGGCACAACAGCATCGCAAAGCAGGAACGGCGGGAGGCGGGCCGCACCGTGCTGGACGATGGTGGTCCCGTCAGGGCTTGTACAGCGACTTCAGGCTGGTCACCTGACCCGCTCCGTCGAAGACCAGGTCGTACCCGATGCCGTCGTGGAGGCCGGAGTCCAGCTGGTTCAGCAGGGTGACGAACTGGGCCGGGGAGTACGGCAGCAGCTCGGCGCGGCTGACCCCGGCAACCTCGTCGCGAACCGGGCAGGTCAGCAGAGCCTGGGCGTCCTTGGCCATGGGCACCGTGGTGAACGGGTCCGTGCCCGGGGTGATCTCCCAGGTGTCGAACTGGGTGTTGACCTTCTTCTGGGCGGGCCGCACCGACAGATAGGTCAGTCCGTCCTCGGTCCAGGCCTTGTTGATCGTCACGAACTGCTGGGTGTCAGCGAAGGGGGCCTGGCTGGTCGAGGCCGACGTGTCCTTTGCCGCCTCGCTGCTGTCGGACCGGGTGCCCGTCTGCGCGGAAGGCGACTGTGTCTTTACGGCCGCGGTGGGCTCCGCGGACTTCTGACCGCCGTCCGACCGGGTGCCCGAATTCCCGGCGGGCGCGGAAGGCGACGCCTTCTTCGTGGCCTCGGCAGGGTCCGCGGACTCTTTGCCGCCATTAGGCCGGGCGTCCGTCTTGTCGGCCGACGCGGAAGATGACGCCGGCTTTGCGGCCGCGGCGGATTCCATTCGATCCGCGGGCTTCTGGCTGCACCCGGTCAGGGCAATGGCGCCGAGGGCGACAACGGTGAGCCAGCGCTTGGCGGTCCGGCGGCGTGAGGTGTTCATCGTCAACTGCTCCTGAAAACCGGTGTGGTTGGGTTACATGGTCTCTACGTCCCACACCGTCCACCGGGTTGCATCCCGGTCAGCTTTCTATTGTGGGAGTTTCACGAGCGCACCGAACTGTGATGTCGCCGCATCCCCACGCAAAGATCCCGGCCGATCAAGAAGATCGGCCGGGGTCTCGTCATCGTTCCCGAACGAACTCAGGAACTGCCGTTGATTACTTCACTGACGGTCAGCCAGAAGGCCTCCCTCAGCGATTGAATTCGGCCCTCGCCGTCGTAGTCGATGGCGAACACCCACCGCGGTCCGGTGCCCAACCGGCCCAGCAGTTCCCCCAGCCGCATGTCCCCCGGCTTCCCGTCGGCCACATGCTTCACCTCCACCGGGGTCTGCGTCGGCACGGTCACCTTGTGCACCACTCCGGTACGAAGCTGCTTCACGGTGGCCTGGACCGTATCCCCCTCCAGCAGCACCACGTCGTACACGTAGCCGATCTCGCTGGCGTATTCCTCGCCCGGGGCCGGCGTCGGGGGCACGAACCGTGAAGTGCTCGGCGCTGTCGGCCTCACGGCGGCTGGTGCCGGCTTTGGACCGAGCCCGACCAGAGACAGGACGCCCACGGCCAGAGCCGTGGTCAGTACCACGCCACCCGATGTCAGAACCGCCTGCATGCGCCGCCGCCGCTGATCGCCGCGTGCCCTGATCCGCTCCGCGGCCAGCGGCACGGCGAACCGCTGACCCGAGGCGGCAAGATCGGCGAGGTGATCCCCCAAGCCGGTCTCGTCAACCATGCTCCACTTCCTCCGCGGTCCCCATGAGGTCCAGGCGCGCGCAACTCACGGCCTGTATACGGACTGCAGCTTGGCTACCTGACCCTCTCCGTCGAAGCTCAGGTCGTACCCGACGCCCGCAGCAACCCCGGAGTCCAGCTGGTTCAGCAGGGTGACGAACTCGGCCTGGGAGGACGGCAGAGGCTCGCCCCGGCTGGCACCGGACGCGTCGTCGCCTCGGACCGGGACCGTCAGCAGAACCCGGGCGTCCTTGCCCATGGTCACCGTGGTGAAGGCCCCCGTGCCGGGGATGATCTCCCAGGTGTCGAACTGGGTGTTGACCTTCTTCTGGGCGGGCCGCACCGACAGATAGGTCAGTCCGCCCTCGGTCCAGGCCTTGTCGATCGTCACGAACTGCTTGGTTCCCGCCCACGGGGTCTTACTGGTCGATGCCTGCGTGTCCTGCGAACCCTCGCCGTCGTCCGACGGGGCGGCCGTCTGGTCACTGCCAGCCTGTGCGGTGTCCGCCGCCGCGACCGCGGTGGGATCCGTGGGCTCCTTGCCGTTCTCGCCGCATCCGGTCAGGACAAGGGCGCCGAAGGCGACAACGGTGAGCAGGCGCATGGTGGCCCGGCGGCGTGAGGCAGACATGGTCAACGTTCTCCTGGAATCCGGTGTGGTTGGGTTACACGGTCTCTACGCCGCACGCCGTCCCCCGGGTTGCATCCCGGTCAGCTTTCTTTGGGGTTTCTGCCGAAGCTCACTCGACGGTCAGCCAGAACGCCTCCCGCAGCGATTGGATTCGGCCCTCGCCGTCGTAGTCGACGGCGAACACCCACCGCGGCCCGCCACGCAGCCGGTCCACCAGCTCCCCCAACCGCATGTCCCCCGGCTTCCCACCGGCCACCTGCTCCACCTCGACCGGGGTCTGCGGCGACAGGGTCACCTTGTGCACCACTCCGGTGGGTACGGCCGTTCCCCGCTCGGTACGAAGCTGCTTCACGGTGACCTGGACCCCGTCCGCCAGCACCATCGCGTTGTACACATAGCCGATCTCGCTGGCGTACTCCTCACCCGGGGCCGGCGTCGGGGGCACGAACTGGGGAGCGCTCCGCGACGGCGTCGGCTTCGCGGCGGTCGGCGCCGGTCCGGGACCGGGCAGGACCAGCGACAGACCTCCCACGGCGACGGCAGCGGCCAGCAGCACACCGCCCGACATCTGTGCTGCCCGCTTACGGCGCCGACGCCGGTCACCGCGCACCCGGATCTGCTCCGCGGCCATCGGCACGGCGAACCGCCGGCCCTCGGCGGCAAGACCGGCAAGGTGATCATCCAAGCTGGTCTCGTCAACCATGCTCCACCTCCGAAACTCGGCCCGCCCGCGGATCCAGCTCAGTGTCGGCCAGAATCCTTGCCAGCGCGGCCCGACCCCGGCTCAGCTGTGCCTTAACCGTACCGACGGGACAGTTGGTCTCGGCAGCCACCTGCTTCACCTCCAGATCGCACAGGTGGTGGAGCACGATGGCCCGTCGCTGCGCCGCGGGGATCTGCCGCAGCGCCTGCACCAGCAGCACGTGGTGGGTGTCCGGCGGCGGTACGTTCGGGGGCGGGCCCTGGCGCCGCGCGAAGGAGAGCGAGGTTCGCACGCGCCGCCACCGGCTGACCGCCAGCCGCCAGGCCACGGTACGCACCCATGCCTCGGGCGCACCGTCCTTGTCCAGCTGGGCCCGGTGCTCCCAGGCCCGGACGAAGGCTTCTTGGACCACGTCCTGCGCCTCAGTACGGTCGCCGATCATGGCGTACAGCTGGCCGATGAGCCGCCCCACGCTTCCGGCATAAAAGGCGTCGAACGCTTGCTCGTTCATCCCCCGCCTGTGGTTCCTGATGGCCGTACATCTGTTCAATCATGCGAACGATGCCACCTGGCAGGCTTGTGGCGCAAGGAGCCCGTCACACCACCGAGACCTGCGACGACGGCAGCGTGAACGTGATCACCGACACGTGCAGGTCCGACGCAAACGACAGCATCGCCCCCCTGGCTCGGCCTGCCAGAGCTGCCCGTGGTGAACTGGCCCGCTCCACCGACGACGAACCGGTGGACGGACTTCACTGACAAGCCAATACTCCAGCCGCCCGGAATCGTCCCAGGTCAGACAGCAAAGTCCTGCTGGAGTATCAGAGGTCGTCCACGTCGACCAGCCCGTCCTGGATGGCGCGGGCGACCAGGCTTGCCTTGGTCCGGGCGGGGCGGCCGACGTTCGCGTACTTGATGCGCACTCGGTCCAGATACGAGTTGACCGTTCGTACGGAGATCCCGAGACGCTGCGCGACCAACTCCTTCGACTCCGACTGGAACCACTCGATGAGCACGTTCTCCTCGCGCACGGAGAGCTGGGGGCGGTCGGCGCGGGTGTTTGTTCCCAGCGCGCCGGCCAGCGCGGGCGGCATGTAGGGCCGCTCATCGGCTGCCGCCAGCGTCGCCTCAACCAGGTGCTCCCGGCCCTCGCTCTTGGTCAGAAAGGTCGCGGCTCCCAGGTCCAGGCAGCTGAGCGCTGTCTTCTCGTCATCCCGCATCGAATAGACGACCACCTGCCGCCCGGCGTCGACGAGTCTTCGAAGACTGCCGAAGGCGGGGCCGCCCTCGCCCAGTTGCAGATCCAGGAGGACGACATCGGCCGTGCTGCCCGGCGCGGTCCAGGCTTCCCGTACGGAGCCGCCGGCCGCGACTACGGTGATGGGCCGCCGCGATACGGCGTACCACGCCTCTACGCCCGAGAGGATGGCGGGATGGTCGTCAACGACGACCACGCTGACCGGTGCGTTGGTACTCATGTCAGGTCAACTCCGGAGGCCGCCGGTCTACTCCAGCCAGCCTCCACCCACACACTTCCGCCGCGCGTTGTTCTGGCCACGGTCACCTTCGAGTCCGAGACATGGCCGTGTGCCTGAGCGGCTTCGTCCGCGCCACGGCCCCCGGCGCAGTCCTCGCTGACCACGCTCACACGGACCGTGCGGGGTGTCCATACGACGGTCACCCGCGCGGTCGACCGGGTACGGCCCAGAATCACCGTCACCGGGTCGACCAACTCCCTGCGTACCTCCACAGGCACCTCACCCGGCCGGCCTCGTACGGCCAGGCTCACCGTCACCCCTCGGTGCTCGGCCACCTCGACGCACGCCCGCAACTCGTTCAGCAGCGGGTCGGAGACGGCATCGCTCTCCGCGAACAGGCGCCGCATACGGGCGGCTTCCACGCCGCACCGCAGCCTGACCTCCTCATCGTGCGGGCTCAGCACACCGTGACCAAGACCCACGAGCAGTGGCACTGTCGTCGCCGTCAGGGCGCGGTAGCGGTCCTTGTGATCACGCTGCATGTCCTCGTGGATGCGTTCCCGGGTACGCAGTTCCTCCTCCCGTGCGGCCGCGGTCCCCGCTGCCGGCGCCGTGCCGTGGAGCAGGCGCGTCAGTAGTACACCGACGGAGAGCTGGAGGCCGCAGTTGGATATCGCGGAGATCCCCATGGTGGCCGACTCTGCGGCGGTTGGCGCCCCCGATAGGAACACAGCGGTCGCGTTGAGCCCGATATGTGCCCCGAGGAACGCCGCGAACGCCCTGACCCGCAGGTCTGCCAGCAGGAACAGCGCATGCCAGCCGACCAGTCCGAACGCCCAGTCCTCCGCACCGGTCAACCGCTCCGGCGGGAGCGTGAACGCGCCTGTCGCGGAAACGGTCAGCACCGCGCCCAGGCTCCACCAGCGCACCCTCGGCGGGATCTGCCTGCCACGCAGCAGATAGGCGGCGCCGGTCGCCGCGACGGCGACGAGGCAGACGAAGGCCGCCGTCTGTGCCCACGCGGGGCGGTACACGCTCTGGTAGGCCGTGAGCTGGTGCAGCGAGAGAGTGACCTGCGACAGCAGGCTGATCAGCAGCGCGGCCAGTTGGGCCCCGTGCAGCAGCTGCCTGCGGATGAGCATGACGACGGCCGTGTGCGCCCGGACGCGGGGCGGGCGCGGTATGCCCGTCGCCTGCGCTCCGTCCCCTGACTGTGACGCCCGGGCCCGGGCGTGCCAGCGCCACTGCACGCGGGTCCCGGTGCCCGGATGCGAGTAGACCGTGGCGGAGCCTCCGACCGCGTGCATCCTGCTGATGATGGAACCATTGATGCCCCGGCGCCGCGCGGGGACGGACTGCGGGTCGAAGCCCCGTCCCGTGTCGGACAGTTCGACGACGGCGCCGTCCTCCTCCGTCCATGCCCTGAGCTCCGCTTCCCGCACCCCGGCATGGCGTGCCACATTGGTGACGGCCTCCCGGACTCCGTTGAATATCGCAAGCCCAGGGCCGGACGGGACCGTGAGTGGGCCGTCGATGTGCGTCTTGAGCCGCACCCTGGCCTGTCCCTCGCCTTCGGGCACGCAGCCGAGAAGTGCCGCGAGGTCGACGCTCCCCGTCTCGAATCCGGGCACGGCGGACAGTGCCTCCAGATCCTGTCTGGCACGTGGAGGCAGCCACGACCAGTCCCGCCCGTCGCCCTGGGAGACCATCAGCAGCGTCGCGCTCGCCGTATCGTGCAGGGTCGCCAGGTACTCGCGCTCGGCCGCTCTCCGTGCGGCGGCGACATCGGCCTCCCGGCGTGACGCCGCCCTGAGCGCGGCCGACCGGTCAGCGGCCCTGGCCCGCGCTCGGACGATGAGGTAAGCGGCCCTCGACAGGCCCGCCAGGAAAAGCATGCGCACCAGGGGTATCAACTCCGGGCTGTGCCCGGGCGAGGAGAGGAGGTCGCCGAGCGCACAGGCGACAGCCCCCAGCGCGGCCAGGGCAGCCCCGGCCAGGGGGCGCGTCGCCCACTCGTGCTGGAAAGTGATGACGCAGATGCCGACAACCGCCTCCACCATCACATCCGCGCCGTCGCCGCCGAGCACCGGCTGAGACAGCCCTGTCAGCACCACCACGGCCGCGTCCAACGTCCACAGCGGGGCGAACGGGAGCGGGCGGCGCAGCGCATAGAGGCGCACACCGCAGGCGAGGAGAGCGGGCACCAGCAGAGACATCGCCAGGGGAATCTCCGCCACGTCCGCCGAGACGACGCCCAGCGCACTGCACAGACAGACCACGGTGGACCGGAGCCACACCCCGTACCGCTCAAGGGTCAGGATCAACAGGCGCTCGCTGGACCTGGGGCCGTCTATCGGCTCAGCGGCTCCAACCCGCTCCTCGTGCCCCCCATGCCGCATAGAAACAAGGGTAGTTGACCCACGATCAAGGAAGAACGCCCATTGGCGGCGGCAAGCGACCCGGCGCATGGGGATGCAAGATCACTGAGCTCTGGGCGGGCTGGGTCAGCGCGACCTTGACCAGAACGTCGTTGTCGGGGAAGTGGCGGTTCCAAGGGCCCGGCGAGGACAGGCGGAATGCGGATGGGCGTCCGAGGGGGAGTCGAACCGACACCCCAACCCTCCGACTTCGCGGTGGCCTGCGCCTTCGCTGCGAGCCACGGATCTGACGGACCTGTAGGGCGGCTTCTCGTGGTCCCAGCGGTAGCGGCAGCCGAGCTCAACAAGGTCACGGCTGTCAACCAGGGGCGGTCTCGTCCGCTGCCTCCGCGTATTCCCGTGTGTGCGGCGGCCGTTCCTTGTGGGGCAAACGACCGGCACACTCAGCGACCGGGCCGGGCTACTGTGCCCGTCGTGCGGGGCTGACACCGGCCGTGGCGGGCGCGCATGACCTCGCCTTCGCTTTCCCGCTCATGACCCGGACAGTCGGCACCGGCAGGGTCATGCCGGATCGAATTCGAGGCGGACAATCCTGCTGCCTCCCTCTCTGAAGAATGAGGAGAACGTATGTCCATCACGAGGGGTTTGGTCGCGCTTGCCGCATGTGCGGCTCTGGGCGTAACGGCGCTGAGCACGAGCCCTGCGTCGGCAAGTGTCTCGCAAGGGTACATCTTTGGTAGCGGCACGATCACCGATGACTGGGGGGATGAGGGCCCTCTTTGGGCGGGTGGCAACTATCAGATATCCAACGCGGTTGGTCTCTGGCAATACGTCCTGTGGGCAGAGGGCGCCACAGAACAGAACGGCACAGTTTACGACTACGCAGATATTGACTGCGATTTCGGTGCCAACACCACCTATGCAACCAAGAAACTGCAGGCGAGATGGGGCCTGGAGGCAGACGGGGTCGTGGGCAGCAAGACCTTCAGTATCGCGGACAACCACCTCCGGGGAAGCACGGGTGAGGTCACCTACTTCGGTAAAGCGCGCGCCGTTACGTTCGTACGAACCTCTGGTGGCGCCTACCGCTTTGAGAACCCTGAGGCGGGTGTGGGCTCGAATTGGTGGGAAACGGCAAAGTACGACCCCTTCGCGACCTGCTTTGTTCCTGGCGGCTGAACCCAGCACGGAGAGATGAGAGGCCGCAGTCGCCACTTGTGACGGCGGCCTCACCCGCGCTGAAGCACTCATCGCACAGAGCCCCGCACCGGGCCGGTCGCGTCTTCCCATGCGCCAACAGGGGAATGCCGCCCGCCCGGTCAAACGCGACCGGCAATACCCGCTGGAGCGGCGGCGGTCGTTCCGCAGATGTCCGCTCCCCAGATCGGGCCCCACACGGCGACCCCCTCGCCGGCGTGCCGCGGCGTCCGGCCCTTTGTTGCAGGGGCGTTGGCAGGATGCTGCCGAGGCGTGCCTCGTTTCCGGCGGCTGCCGGGACGGCAGATCCTCTCCCGGAACGGCGTCCCGGAACGGCTCCCTCCGAGGTCAGCGACGCTTGGTGCATACGCGTCAACCCGGTCTTTTCCGGGCCCTGTGCGGCAGGCGGAAGAGGCACCCGGCCTTTCCAGGCGCTCTCGTGAGGAGGCCTGCCCTGGTTCCGCGCTGCCGGGCCCCGGCACCGACAGAGCGGTCGGTGACGCGAGGCCCGTCCCGGCGTCGCGCACGGACGACGCGGGTTCTTCCCATGGAGGAGACCTCAGTGGTAACGATTCAACCCCGCCGAACATGGCTCGAGAAGGCCCGAAGCGGTGAAGTCATATTCGCGATGGCCTCCAACCTGGCCCAGAACTCCGGCCTCAGCTACTACGAGGCCGAGGAAGTGGTCCTCAGCAGACTCTCGGTCCCCCGGAACCTGACAGGTGGTGAGTGGACCCCCTGGAAGGGTGGCGTCTTCATCCACTACGAGGGCGGCGGAAGCATCAATACGCCTTCCTGCGAGGACTGCCAATACAAGATCGCCGAGATATGGATGGACCACTACCTCGGCGAGTTCGGCGACCTCGCCTACAACTACGTGGTCTGCCAGCACGGCACCATCTACCAGGGGCAGGGATACCAGCGTGGCGAGGCCAATGGCGGTTATCCGGCGGGCCAGAATCCGGCCGATCCTACGCTCCCGGCCCGGCACATCCGGGTCCCCACCTACGGAGTGGTGGGCCGCAACGCCGCGTTCTACTCGATCCTCGGACTCGTCAGCGCCAACGACCAGCCCAGTTCGGCACTGCGCACGACGATCCGGGACCTCGTATATCACCTGAGGTCCTACTCCAACCCGGACCGGCGGGCCGGGAACCTTCTCTACCCGCACCAGCACGGCGACGCAACCGACTGCCCCGGCCCGCTCCTTCCGTATACGCTGGACGGCTCGCTGGACCCTGGTGTGGTCGTGGTGCCCGGTCCGCAGGTCTCCATCATCCCGCGGGAGTCGTGGGGAGCCCGGCCGCCGACGGACGAGTACCCGGTCGCGCTCTCCCAGCGCACAGGGTTTACCGTGCACTACTCCGCGGGACCGCCCACCCAGACCGTCAAGCAGATCCAGAACTTCCACATGGACGGCCGCGGCTGGCCAGACATCGGCTACAACTTCCTTGTCGACCGGCAGGGATGGATCTACGAGGGCGTCGGCTGGAACCACCGCGGCTCGCACGCGGTCAACTACAACACCACCCACATCGGGGTCTGCTTCATCGGCAGTGACGGGGACGCCACGGCCGCGGCGAAGTCGTCGATCCGCTCCCTCTACTACAAGGCCTCGGAGCTCTGCGGCCGCACACTCAACGCCACCTATCACAGCGGCCTGCCCGGCGCCTCCACCGCCTGCCCCGGTAACGACCTGCGTAACTGGGTGCTGGGCGGCATGGACGGCGAGGACATCCCGATCGTGGTGAGCCCCGGCACCGGTTCTGGGGGCCGCAGCGACATCCGCTCAGTGGTGTCCCAGCAGTGGGCCGTGAACCTCCTCGGGTACACCCCCCGACTGGTCGAGGACGGGGTCTTCGGTGCGCTCACCCTCGCCGGTGTGAAGTGGCTGCAGGGCGTGGTCGGGGTCGAAGCCGACGGCAAGTGGGGCCCGATCACCGAGAGCGCGTACAAGGCGTACGTCGCGGGGGGCGGGGGCGGCGGGCGGACCGACATCCGCTCGGTCCGGGGCCAGCAGACTGCGGTGAACAACCTCGGGTACCAGCCGCCGCTGGTCGTGGACGGAGTCTTCGGCGCGGCCACCGCGGCGGGTGTGAGCTGGCTGCAGCAGCAGCTCGGCCTCGAGGCGGACGGCTTGTGGGGCCCGATGACCGAGGACGCCTACAGGGAGCGGTCCGGCGAGACCGGCTGGTCCGGCGGCGCCAACACCACCATCCGGTCGGTGGTGCAGCAGCAGACCGCCGTCAACCGGCTCGGGTACTCGCCGGCCCTGGTCGTCGACGGGGTCTTCGGCCAGTACACCTTCAACGGTGTCCGCTGGCTGCAGGAGCAGGTCGGCACCCTGGCCGACGGGCTCTGGGGGCCGGCCACGGAATCCGCGTACACCGCCTACCTCAACGGCGAGGCCCTCGCCGTCGACGGCGTCTTCGGCACCGCGACGAAGCGTGCCCTGCAGCGCGCCGTCGGTGTCGAGGCGGACGGTGTGTGGGGTGATGCGTCCAAGCGCGCCACTCAGCGGCACCTCAACCTGTGGGCGGACGCGGGACTCGTCGTCGACGGTGTCTTCGGCACCGGAAGCGTCCAGGCCATGCAGCGCCACATCAACACGATGACACGCGCCGGACTCGTCACCGACGGAGTCTGGGGCGCCGGCACCACGCGAGCCCTGCAGACCGCACTCAACCAGGGGAAGTTCTGACATGAGTCAGCCCAACGAAGACGCCGTGCGCACCGCGGGCGCCGTTTCCGGTGCCTTTGCGAGTGCCCCTGCCGGGGTGTCCCGTCGTACCGTCCTGACCACGACCGCGGCGGTGGCCCTCTCGGTGACCGGCACGGCGGGTCCGGCGCACGCCGCGCCCGGACCGGGTGGCGCGGCCACGCCGGTGTCCGTGCCGTCGCCGCCGTTCCGCGCGGTGGGCGCGTCCACGGCGGACCGGGTCACCGTGCCGTCCGGGTTCCGGTCCGACGTACTGGCCCGCTGGGGGGACGCCCTTACCCGTAGCGCACCGGCCTGGCAGCCGGACGCGGGCGGTGCTGGGGCGGTGGCGGACGCGCAAACGGCCCAGGTCGGTAGCCACCACCATGGTGTCGAGTTCCTCCCGCTCACCGACGGCAAAGGCTTGCTGGTCCTCACCCACGAGGCCGCCCCCGGCATCACCGTGTCCGGGGCGGGGGCGCCGCGCCTGGCCATGGCCGCGCAGGGCGTCACTGTCGCCGCCGTGCACCGCGCCGCCGGCGGCACCTGGGCCCTGGCCGGGTCCCGGTTCAACCGGCGGATCACCGCGGACACCCCGGTACGGCTCTCCGGCCCGGCTGGCGGCCGCGAGGCACGGGGCGTGCTGGCGCCCGGCGCCACCGGCGTCACCCCGTGGGGCACCCTCCTGATCGCAGAGGAGAACGCCAACGCGGCCTTCGGTACGGACAGTCCGGACTGGCGGCGCGATGAGACGGCCGTACGGTACGGCTTCTCCGCGAGCGGCTTCGGCGCGCCCTGGCACACCGCCGACGCCCGCTTCGACCTCGCGGACGAGGGGGCCCGGCCGGAAGACCAAGGCTGGATCACCGAGCTGGACCCGCAGGACCCCGCCTCTGTCCCGGTGAAGCGGACTGCCCTCGGCCGCTTCTGGCACGGTGCCGCCACCGTCACCGAGGTGAACGGCCGGGTCGTGGTGTACAGCACGGACGCCGAGGACGGCGAGTACCTCTACAGGTACGTCAGCGCGCGGCCGTGGCGCACCCTGCGCGCGCAGGGCGAGGACCCGTTGGACCACGGCACGCTGTCCGTGGCCCTGTTCG
The DNA here is from genome assembly GCF_042672405.1 of Streptomyces sp. NPDC127197. Classification (NCBI taxonomy): domain Bacteria; kingdom Bacillati; phylum Actinomycetota; class Actinomycetes; order Kitasatosporales; family Streptomycetaceae; genus Streptomyces; species Streptomyces sp. NPDC127197. The sequence continues at coordinate 100,089 of NZ_JBHXVG010000016.1, forward strand.
GCGCGAATGGCTCGGGGCGCTGGCTGCCGCTGGTCTTCGGCAGTGGGCCGCTCACGGCCGGGAACGGCTGGCGGGACCAGGCCGACGTCCTGGTCCGGGCCCGCCTCGCTGCCGACGCCGTGGGCGCCACCCCGTTGGCCAGGCCCGAGCGGGTCGCCGTACACCCGGGTACCGGGGAGGTGTATCTCGCCGTCGTCGGCGGGACCGCGACCCCGGCCTGCACCGGACACGCGGAGCAGGGCCAGGAGCACCAGCGGGCAGGCTCGGGTGGGGCGGCGGCCGCCGGGCAGGCCACCGGTGCCGGACGCTACGGCCGGGTCGTGCGCTGGACCGAGACCGGCGGCACCAGCACGGAGGGCGGGACCTTCGCCTGGGAGGTGTTCCTCTCCGGCGGCGACCCGGCATTGACCCCGGACGGCCTGTTCGCCGGGCCGAAGAACCTCTGGTTCGGCACCGACGGCAGGCTGTGGATCTCCACCGGTGTCCCCGGCCACAGCCTTGCCGACGGCGACGACACCGTCTTCGCCGAGGTCGGCAACAACGCGCTCCTGGTCGCCGACACCCGGACCCGGGAGGTGGCCCGGTTCCTGGTCGCTCCCCGCGGTGCCGAGGTCGCGGGCGCGTCCGCCACTCCGGACGGTGACGCGCTCTTCGTCAACATCCAGCACCCCGGCCAGCGCACTCGTGCCTGGGGCATCCCCACGGCCGCGGACCCGCGGGCTGTGAGTTCCTGGCCCGACGGCGAGGCGGCGGCCCGGCCGCGCTCGGCGACCGTGACGGTCCGGCCGGCGTAGCGGGGGCGGCCTGGTTGCGGTCCCGTGACCGCAACCAGGCAGCAGGAGCGGTTCGGGGGTGCGGCCCGGGACCACACCCGTCGGCAGCGGGGGCGGCGCGGGGGTGTACACGCCGTCGCGCTCTCGCGCGTGATGTTGCGCGGCTTCACGACGACCGCCGCCTCGGGAAGGTCGTGGGGACGTCCTGAACCCGGTGCCCACGGCGTCCCATCGCTGGGTGTCGTGTTCCAGCCGGGGTTCCGCTCGTGCTGAGGAGCGGGCGCTCCGGCTCTCATCGATTACGCGATGGTGCTTCCAGCGGACAGAATGCCTGGCTCACGGCTATCTTGACCGCCGGTGTGTCCGGGGCCCACAAGTGGGGGTGGGCGTCGGATGCTCGGCGACTTCCTGCTCCTGCCGAGATTCCGGCCTGGTTTCTGCCCGTGGGGCCACGCGTTGCAAGATCTCAGATAGGCGCTCGGAGGCGACGGATTGGGGCGCGCTCGACGGGACGGCCGGATTTGAGACGACCAGCCTTTGGGCCATGGCGCTGCGCGGGCGGCTGGTCACGTGCAGGGCGGAGGGAGGCCATGGTCGGTTAGGGTCGCCTCGTGGCGGACGAAGCGGCTCCGTCCCAGTGAAATTGATTGGCCTGGGGTGCGTCGCGGCTGTGAAGGAGTCGGCTGATGCATCCTCGTTGTGCCCTGATGTGCCCTCGCGGTGGGTGATCTGGGTAAAATTGCAGGTCAGAGGCATGCTCTGGGGGCACAGTGCGACTGAGAGTGGAATTCACGACCGAGCCGTTCGACCTCGACGAGGCACCTGCGCACGCGCTGGTGGCCCGTGAGGTCGTGGAGGCGGCGGAGCTGGACGCGGTGGACGTCGGTCCGTTCGGCAACACCGCGGAGGGCGGGGCCGACGCCGTGCTCACCGCCGTGGACGCGCTGCTGCGCAAGACCCTCGAGGCCGGCGCCACCCGGATCTCGCTCCAGGTCAACGTGATCGCGGAGGGCGAGAAGTGAGCGAGGACGAGCCCTTCATCACGGCCGTGAAACCGCTGGTCGACGCCATGGGCGGCGAGATACTCCCGCCGGACGAGGCCGGCCCCGACGACGTCGTGCTCTCCTGGAACGGTGCCGATGTCGTCGCCGTACGCCTCCCGCAGCTCGCCGACTCCCTCGATCACATCCTCGCCGCCATGGAGCGCAAGAAGGGCAAGCCGCTGGCCGAGCTGGACCGCAAGGCCAAGCAGGAGGTCGTACGGACACTGGAGGCGCGGGGCGCCTTCTCCGTGCGGCACGGCGTGGAGACCGTGGCGAGCGCGCTCGGGGTGAGCCGCTTCACGGTCTACAACTACCTGAACCGCGAGAAGAACGTCTGAGGCGGCCTGCTCAGGTTCCGGTACCGCGAATTTTCAACAAAGTGTTGACGTCTCGTCGTCGCAGGGCGTTAGCTATCGGCACGCCCGTTCAGCACGAAGGCCCTTCGCGGCCACGGAGGCTCCCGTGACGTCGAATTCCACGCCCCCGGGCCTGGCCCGGTTCAACGCCCTGGAGGAGCACGCGGCCTACGCCGCTCTCCACGAGGCGTGCGCCTCCACCACATGGGCGAAGCGGCTGCTCGCCGCCCGGCCCTACGCCACCCCCGACGACCTCTACGCCGCCAGTGACGCCGCGATGGCCGAGCTGACCGCCGTGGACCTGGAGGAGGCGATGGCCGGGCACCCGCCGATCGGCCGCCCCAAGCCGGGCGACCCGACCTCGGCCCGGGAGCAGCGCGGCATGGCCGGCGCCTCCGCGGAGCTCAAGGCGGAGATGCTCGAACTGAACCTGGCCTACCAGGAGAAGTTCGGCCATGTCTTCCTGATCTGCGCGACCGGCCGGACCGGCGAGCAGATGCGGGACGCGGTCAAGGAGCGGATCGGCAACTCGCCGGAGCGGGAGCGGGAGATCGTCCGCACCGAGCTGGGGAAGATCAACCGCATCCGACTGGCCAACCTCGTAGAGGAAGATCAGACATGAGCACGAGCACCACCGCCTCCGTGTCCACCCACATCCTGGACACCAGCATCGGCCGCCCCGCCGAGGGCGTCGCCGTCCACCTCTCCGCCCGCGCCGGGCGCGATGCGGACTGGCAGGCGCTCGGCGGCTCGGCGACCGACGCGGACGGCCGGTGCAAGGACCTGCCGGCGCTGCCGGAAGGGACGACCCATGTACGGCTCGACTTCGCCGTCGAACCGTACTTCGAGAAGTTCGCGAAGAAGCAAGCCGATGCGCAGCAGGACGCCCCCGCGAATCGGGACAGCGGTGCCGTGTTCTTTCCGGAGGTGGCCATCACCTTCGCCGTGAAGGCCGGTGAGCACTACCACGTACCGCTGCTGCTCAACCCGTTCGGCTACTCCGTATACCGAGGGAGCTAGCAGACACCATGCCCACGATCCTGGGACAGAACCAGTACGGCAAGGCCGAGAACCGAGTCGTCAAGATCACGCGGGACGGCGCCACCCACCACATCAAGGACCTGAACGTGTCCGTGTCGCTCTCCGGCGACATGGACGAGGTCCACTACTCCGGCTCCAACGCCAACGTCCTGCCGACCGACACCACCAAGAACACGGTGTACGCGTTCGCCAAGGAGCACGGCATCGAGTCCGCCGAGCAGTTCGGCATCCACCTGGCCCGGCACTTCGTGACCTCGCAGGAGCCGATCAGGACGGCCCGTATCCGCATCGAGGAGTACGCCTGGGAGCGGATCGACAACTCCGGGAAGGGCGAGCACTCGTTCGTCCGCAAGGGCCAGGAGACCCGGCTCACCCAGATCACGTTCGACGGCTCGTCGTGGGAGGTCGTCTCCGGTCTCAAGGACCTGACCGTCATGAACTCGACCGACTCCGAGTTCTGGGGCTACGTCAAGGACAAGTACACGACCCTCCCCGAGGCGTACGACCGCATCCTGGCCACGTCCGTCTCCGCCCGCTGGCGCTTCAACTGGTCGGCCGACGAGCAGGAGATGCCCGACTGGGACACGTCCTACGAAGAGACCAGGACGCACCTGCTCCGGGCCTTCGCCGAGACGTACTCGCTGTCGCTCCAGCAGACCCTGTACCAAATGGGCGCGCGCATCATCGACAACCGCAGCGAGATCGACGAGGTCCGCTTCTCGCTCCCGAACAAGCACCACTTCCTCGTCGACCTGGAGCCGTTCGGGCTGAAGAACGACAACGAGGTGTACTTCGCCGCCGACCGCCCGTACGGCCTGATCGAAGCCACCGTCCTGCGGGACGGCTGTGAGGCGAGGATCCCGGTGGACCTCACCAACCTCTGATCAACTCCATATTTCGGCACCCGCGGCCGGGGGACACGGATTTCAGAAGGCTCCCCGGCCGCGGCACTCAAAACTCCCAGGGTCCTGCCGTGCCCTCTCCACATCAGCGCAAAGGACGAACCATGGCAGCAGACCGGCGCATCGTCATCGAGAACTGTGCGATCGCGACCGTCGACGCGAACGACACCGAGTACGCGAACGGGTACGTCGTCGTCGCCGGCAACCGCATCGAGTCGGTCGGCGCAGGCAGAGCCCCCGAGGGCCTGGAGAACGTCGACCGCCGTATCGACGCCTCCGGTCACCTCGTGACCCCCGGCCTGGTCAACACCCACCACCACTTCTACCAGTGGATCACCCGGGGCCTGGCCACGGACCACAACCTCTTCAACTGGCTCGTCGCCCTCTACCCGACCTGGGCACGCATCGACGAGCCGATGGTGTACGCGGCGGCCCAGGGCTCGCTCGCGATGATGGCCCGCGGCGGCGTCACCACCGCCATGGACCACCACTACGTCTACCCGTACGACTCCGGCGACCTGTCCGGCGCGATCATCCGCGCCGCCCGTGAGACGGGCGTCCGCTTCACCCTCGCCCGCGGCTCCATGGACCGCAGCGAGAAGGACGGCGGGCTGCCGCCGGACTTCGCCGTCGAGACCCTCGAGGGCGCGCTGGCCGCGACCGAGGAGACCGTCAACAAGCACCACGACGCCTCCTTCGGCGCGATGACCCAGGTCGCCGTCGCGCCCTGCTCACCGTTCTCCGTCTCCACCGAACTCCTCCGGAAGGGCGCCGAGCTGGCCCGCCGCCTCGGCGTACGGCTGCACACGCACGGTTCGGAGACGGTCGAGGAGGAGCAGTTCTGCAAGGAACTGTTCGGCATGGGCCCGACCGACTACTTCGAGTCCACCGGCTGGCTCGGCGAGGACGTGTGGATGGCGCACTGCGTCCACATGAACGACTCCGACATCGCCGCCTTCGCCCGCACGAAGACGGGTGTCGCCCACTGTCCGTCCTCCAACGCCCGCCTCGCGGCCGGCATCGCCCGCGTCCCCGACATGCTGGCGGCCGGTGTCCCGGTGGGCCTCGGCGTCGACGGTACGGCGTCGAACGAGTCCGGGGAGCTGCACACCGAGCTGCGCAACGCGCTGCTCATCAACCGCCTCGGCGCGCATCGCGAGGCCGCCCTGAACGCCCGGCAGGCGCTGCGGCTCGGGACGTACGGCGGCGCCCAAGTCCTGGGCCGTGCCGCGGAGATCGGCTCGCTGGAGCCGGGCAAGCTGGCCGACCTGGTGCTGTGGAAGCTGGACACCCTGGCCCACGCCTCGATCGCCGACCCGGTGACGGCGCTGGTCTTCGGGGCGGCGGCGCCGGTCACGGCCTCCTTCGTCAACGGCCGCCAGATCGTCGAGGACAACCGCCTGCTGCACGTCGACGAGGACGCGATCGCGCGCTCGACGCGGGCGGAAGCGCAGCGCCTGGCGCAGATCTCGGCGCAGGCCTGATCGCCGTACTGAATCTCCTTACTGCATACGGCATTTGATCTCCGGCCGGGAGGGACGGCTCCCGGTCGGCAGCCGTGGATCCGAGCGAGGTCCATGGCGGCCGTCTCCGGGGCGCGCGTCGGACGCGTGCGCCCCGGAACGGTCACCGTTCCCCTCCCTGAGAACGGGTCCGTCCTGGTCCCGCACGACCACACGCATCACCTCCATGAAACCCACGTCAATGCCGACGTGTTAGCCGCTCGGAGGAGCCGCCGTGTCCGATCAGCCAGTCGACGCGACCCACCCCGTCGACGAGAAACTCCCCGCCCTCAAAATGGCGACCACCGGCCTGCAGCACGTGGCCGCCATGTACGCGGGCGTCGTCGCCCCACCCCTGATCGTCGGCGCGGCCATAGGCCTGACCGCCACCGACCTGACCTTCCTCACCGGCGCATGCCTGTTCACCGCGGGCCTCGCCACCTTCCTCCAAACCCTCGGCATCTGGAACATCGGCGCCCGGCTGCCGTTCGTCAACGGCGTCACCTTCGCGGGCGTCGCCCCGATGACCGCGATCGTCGCGTCCACCGAGGACAAGTCGGATGCGTTGCCGATCATCTTCGGTGCGGTGATCGTGGCGGGGCTCCTCGGTTTCCTGGCCGCCCCCTTCTTCAGCAAGGCGGTCCGCTTCTTCCCGCCGGTGGTGACCGGCACGGTCATCACGCTGATCGGTATCTCCCTTCTCCCGGTCGCCTTCGGCTGGGCGCAGGGCCCCAACCCGGCGGCGGACGACTACGGTTCGGCGACGAACCTGGGCCTGGCGGCCGGAACCCTGCTGATCGTGCTGCTCCTGCGCCGCTTCACCCGGGGCTTCGTCAAGCAGATCGCCGTGCTGCTCGGCCTGGTCGTCGGCACGCTGGTCGCGATCCCGTTCGGCGTCACGGACTTCGGCCCGGTGGCGGACGCGGACGTCATCGGCTTCCCGACCCCGTTCCACTTCGGCGCACCGCAGTTCCAGCTCGCCGCGATCATCTCGCTGTGCGTGGTGATGGTGGTGTCGATGACCGAGTCGACCGCCGACATGCTGGCGTTGGGTGAGATCGTCGAGCGCCCGGCCGACGAGAAGACCATTGCGGCCGGCCTGCGCGCCGACACCCTCGGCTCGGCGATCAGCCCCCTCTTCAACGGCTTCATGTGCAGCGCCTTCGCGCAGAACATCGGCCTGGTGGCGATGACGAAGATCCGCAGCAGGTACGTCGTCGCCACGGGCGGCGCCTTCCTGGTCCTGATGGGCCTGTGCCCGATGGCCGCGTCGCTCATCGCGGTCGTACCGCGCCCGGTGCTCGGCGGCGCGGGCGTGGTCCTGTTCGGCTCGGTCGCGGCCAGCGGCATCCAGACCTTGGTCCGGGCCGGCCTGGAGAAGGACAACAACGTCCTGATCGTCGCCGTGTCGCTGGCCGTCGGCATCATCCCGATCACCGCGCCGGAGTTCTACCACTCCTTCCCGGAGACCGCGAGGATCGTCCTGGACTCGGGCATCTCGACGGGTTGCGTGGCGGCGGTCCTGCTGAACCTGGTCTTCAACCACCTGGGCAAAGGCCGGGATGCGCAGGACGTGACCCATCCGATGGAGGCGGGGGAGGAGATCACCGGGGCGGCGACGACCCGGGCCCCGGCCACTTCATGAGGTTGGCGAACAGCTCGGCCTGCTCGACGGCGTCGTCCAGCGCATGGTGGGTGTGGCGACGTCTCGACAGCAGCTCGCGCGGCATCGTGCCCTTGGCCACCGCCCGCAGCGGCAGCCCGGCCTTGGTCGCGTACAGCGTCTTCATGTCGATGCAGCCGGAGTGGCCGAAGGGGCTCGAACCGGTGAAGCGGATCAGGTACCAGTACAGGAATGTCCAGTCGTACGAAGCCGGATAGCCGCACATCACCGGCTGCGCGTCGCCGCTGACCTCGCGTACCCAGCGTGTGAGCTGCGTGAGTGCCAGGGCGGGGGCGAGGCCCTCCGTCCCGAGGCGCTCGCGGTCGAGTCCGCTCACCGCGAGCGCCTCGGGCACGAACTCCTCGCTGATCGGGCGCAGTTCGCGGTAGAAGGTGTGCTTCTCCGGGTCGGCCGCGGTGAATCCGTTGGCGTCCTGCACTCCGGCGACCGCCGCGCCGAAGCTCAGCATGGAGTAGGGCCCGGGAATCGGGCCGTCGGCCTCGATGTCGACGGAGATGTAGAGGCTGGGTCTGATACGTCGTGCGGCCATGGAGTGGGAGCATCCCAGGTGGCCGGAGCTTCCCGCATCCGAATTCCGTTTAGGCTTCCACCTCGGTCAACTCACGGTTGACCAGGGATCCAGGGGATGAGGGGGAAGTGGGCCGATGAACCATGCCACCGAGGTGTTCCAGCCACTGCAGGCGGACGATCCTCCCGTCGTGGCCGGCTACCGCCTCGCCGCCCGGCTCGGCGCGGGTGGCATGGGCCGGGTCTACCTGTCGCACACGCAGGGCGGCCGACCGGTGGCGATCAAGGTGGTACGGCCGGAGCTGGCCGACGACCCGGCCTTCCGGCGGCGGTTCCGCCGGGAGGTGGAGGCGGCCCGGCGGGTCCGGGGCGCGTACACCGCCGAGCTGATCGACGCCGACGCGGACGGCGTACCGCCCTGGCTGGCCACGCTCTACGTACCCGGGCCCTCCCTGGCCGAGGCCGTGGCCCGGCGCGGACCGCTGCCGGTGCCCGCGGTGCTGTGGCTGGTGGCGGGGGTGGCCGAGGCGCTACAGGCCATCCACGCCGCGGGAATCGTCCACCGGGACCTCAAGCCGTCGAACGTGCTGCTGGCCGCCGACGGTCCACGTGTGATCGACTTCGGCATCTCGCTGGCCGCTGACCTCAGCTCGCACACCGCCACGGGCTCCGCCGTCGGTACGCCCCAGTTCATGGCCCCCGAGCAGGCGACCGCGGGTGAGGTCACAGCGGCGACCGACATCTTCGCACTGGGCCAGACGGCGGCGTTCGCGGCGCTGGGCGAGCCGCTGTACGGGGACGGCCCCGCGCCCAGCGTGCTCTACCGGATCGTGCACGAAGAACCCCACCTGTCCCGGCTGTCCGAGCCGCTCCGTCCGCTGATCGCCCGGTGTCTGGCCGCAGATCCGGAGGAGCGGGCCACCTTGGCGGAGGTCGTCGAGTGGTGCCGGCAGCGGCTGGGCGGGGACGCCGACGCGGGCGCGGGACCAGCCGTCTGGCGGGACGTCATGGGACCGGAGGTGACGGTTCCGGCTCCGGTCCCCGAGCCCACCCGGGTACAAGCGGTGCCGTTGGTCGTTACGCAACCGCAGCCGACGCTGCCGGGCGTGCGGCGGGCGAGCAGACGACGTACCGCGCTGATCACGGCCGCGGCCGTGACGGCGGGGGTGCTGCTGACGGGCCTGGTGTGGACGGTCCCGGATGCGAGGGACAGGTTCCGCGACTGGGTGGCGGGCGCACGGTCGACCCCCGGCTCGGAGGAGTCCGCACGGTCGTCGGCGTCGGAGTCGTCGACGGCGTCGCCATCGGCATCCGGGACGGCGTCGGGGGCCGGTGGCGGGGCACCGGAAGCGGCACGACCGTCCCCGACCGCGTCCAAGTCGCCGCAAGCCATCCCGAACACCCAGCTGTGGCTGGACGCGAAGACCTCGCTGAGCTTCGAGAAGCCGGTCCAGCGCAGGGACCGCAAGGGGGACATCCGCTTCGTGTGCGAGACCGGGGAGCCCGACTGCACGCTGGAGAGCGACACCAGCGTGTTCGTCCAGATGATCGGCGCGTCGGGGACTTCCCTCGACGAGTGCCGTCTCTTCCTGGCCAGCGCCGAAAGCCGCCGCTGGCCGCTGGCCGCGGCGGCGAACGGCAGCGAGATCTGTGTCAAGCACTCCTCCGGGGACATCGCGCTGATCGTGATCGAGACGAAGTCGACCGCACTGCCGGAACTAGCCTTCTTGACCGTGTCCATGACGATCTGGCGGGCGGCGGCCTAGGGCGTGTATCAAAAGTGGATCTTGAATGATGAATGATCGTGGTTCATGGTGCGGGGAGATCTCACGGATGCACAGTGGGCGATGTTGGAGCCGTTGTTGCCCAAGGGAGCGAAGGTGGGACGGCCGCCCGTCTGGCCCCGGCGACAGCTGATCGACGGCATACGGTTCCGGTTCGGACAGGAGTTCCTTGGCGGGATGTGCCCGTCGAGTACGGTCCGTGGGGCCGGATCTACGATCTGTTCCGCCGGTGGCAACGAGACGGCACCTGGCACCGGGTCCTCACCCGACTTCAGTCCCAGGCCGACACGAAGGGCGGGATCACGTGGGACCTGAGTGTCGATTCCACAGTGTGTCGCGCCCATCAGCATGCGGCAGGGGCCAGGAAGCAGGGCGATCTACAGAAGGAACCGCCGGACGGAGTGCTGGCCGAGCCCAGTGATCACGGGCTGGGACGCTCACGTGGCGGGTTCACCACCAAGCTGCACGTGGCTGTCGAGCAGGGCCAAAAGCCCATGTCGATCGTGGTGACGGCCGGGCAGCGCGGCGACTCGCCGCAGTTCGAGCCCGTGCTGGAGAATGTCCGCGTACCCCGCATCGGATCGGGCCGGCCACGCGTCCGCCCCGATCGAGTACGCGCTGACAGGGCGTACTCCTCCCGCAAGAACCGCGCCTACCTGCGCCGCCGTGGAATCCGCTGCACCATCCCATACAAGGCTGACCAGGCCCGCAACCGCAGGAAGCTCGGCTCCCGTGGCGGCCGACCGCCGCGCTTCGACGCGGTGGATTACCGCGAGCGCCATGCGGTCGAGTGCGGGATCAACCGACTGAAAAGGCACCGGGCAGTGGCCACGAGGTACGACAAGCTCTCCGTCCGCTACGAGGCGACTGTGCTGGTCGCGGCCGTGAACGAGTGGCTGTGACCAGCACCGTCGCAACGGCCCTCAGACGACGTCGAATTCGTTGCCCTCGGGGTCCTGCATGGCGGCGGCGTAGAGCCCCATGTCCGGCTCATCCTTAATCCGCAGCACGGTGGCACCAGCTTTGACCAGCCGTTCCACCGTGGCCTTGACCCGCTGTGTGCGGACATCCAGTGGGACGTCACGGCCCCCACCGACCTTCAGGTCGAAGTGCCACCGGTTCTTGGCGACCTTCGACTCCGGAACCTGCTGGAACCACACCCTCGGTCCACGTCCCGCGGGATCGATGATCGACTCCGGAATATCCCCGGCACCGGCCGGCAATTCTGCCTCGGGCACCCCCACCGCCGCCCAGTAAGCACGCCATGTGGCGTGCCCGCCAGGCGGAGGCTCAGGCACGTAGCCCAGGGCCTCGGCCCAGAAAGTCACCATTCTCTGCGGATCGGAGCAGTCGATCGTCAGCTGCACTGTCATCTCCATGCTCGGAGCATCCCAGGCAGGTCTGACAGACGATCCACTTTCGCAACAGGCCCTGGTAGTGCAGGCAGTCGGACGCCGGCGTCGGCGCTCGCGGGGTGGACGGCCGCCGGGCTTTGATGCCGCGCGGTACAAGAAGCGCGGCGTATTGAGCCCAGTTAATAGACGGCAAAGGCGATCAGCGCCCTGCTGCGCCTACGACTGAGCCCCTGACAATCCGGCAGGGGCTCAGTGCTGCTTGATCCCAGGTCATTCGGGCGCCTTGTTGTACTTGGCGATGGTGGCCTTGCTGGTGTCGGCGTCCATGAACCGTAGTTCCCACGGACCCGTGTTCACGTCGAACTCCTTACCGAACCCGACCCACTTGCCCGCCATGCGGCGGCCGGTCGGCTCCACCAGCATCTGGATGGCACCGAAGTACCGCGCACCCCGGTAGTAGCCCTCGCTCGCGGTCTGCTCGGTCCATGTGCCGGTGATGATGCCGCCGTCCACCTGGAGGTCCAGCGTCAGTGGGCTGTCCGGGTTCAGTGAGCCCTGGGGCAGGCTGCGGCCCGTCAGCCGATTGCCGTGCTGGAGCAGCGCCACGTGGTGCTTGCCCATGAAGGTCGAGTCCCGGCCGCTGGAGAAGTACTCATAGGTGCTCAGCCAGATGCCGGAGTAGTTACCCCGGGGTGCGGCTTGGGCCGTGGGCTGGCCGCCGGCAGCCGGGATGCCCACCGGGGAGTCCTGTAGGTCGTGCCCGCCGTGGCCGTCGTCGGTCACGCGGACCTGCGGCACCGGGGCCGCGAAGCCCAGGGACTCGATCGGCAGGCCAGTCACCATCTCCAGCGCCCGGGCGTACACCGGCCGGGGCGCCGCCGTCTCACCGCTCTCCCAGCGCTGCACCAGCCGCTTCGTAGCTTCGTTCGGCTGGCCCGAGCGCTGTCCGGCGTCACGTACCGCCCTGGCAGAACTCCGCGAGTCCTGCCAGGGCGAGCCGTGCCACTGTGCCGGGTCAGCGGGTGAAGGTGACCCGGTGCTCCTTCAGGGCACCGCAGTTGGAGCCCGTCACCTGTACATACACGTTGTTGATGTGACCGCCCCAGTCGACGCAGTGGGCCTTGCCGTAGACGTAGGTCGGTCCGGCGTACGACGTGTACCGCCCGTAGTCCTCGTCGTATTCCTCGGTGTCGGGGACGTAGATCCACGCGGACATGTCCACGGCGGTGCCCGGGTTGTTGCGGATGGTCGCCACGCAGTTCTTGCCGTTGGAGGCGTTGTACGTCAGGTAGACGGTGCCCAGCGAGCCGACGGGTGCCGAGTTCACGGTCTTGTAGCCGCTTCCGCAGACCTTCTGCGGGGTGGTGTTGGGTGCGGCGGAGGCGGGCGCCGTCAGGGCGGCCGTGGTGCCCACCGTCAGGGCCGCCAACGCGGCAGCTGACAGGACGGAACGTGCATATCGCATATTTCCCCCTGGTCTCCATTGGAGGTGGTTGTTCCTGCATGGTGTGACCCACGGGGTATGCGAATGGTTGTGCTCAGTTCTACCGCTTCCGCAGCACCGCGGCCGCCGGCACCAGCGTCCCCGCCGCCATCAACGTCCCTGCCTGGTATGCCAGTTGGTAACCCTCCGCCGTGGCCGCCACCGGATCGGCGCCACCGGCGAGCAGGTCGTCGGTGTGACTCGCCGCCAGGACCGAGAGCACCGCGAACCCCAGCGAACCGCCCACCACCTGTGTGGTGTTGAAGAGTCCCGACGCCGGCCCGGCATCCTCCTCACGGGCCCCCGACATCGCGAGCCCGGTGAGCGCGGGCATCGCGGCGGCGAAGCCGGTGGCGAGCAGGAGCAACGGCGGGAGCCCGATGGGCAGGTTGATCAGGAAGATCCAGTGCCAGTTCAGGGCCTCCGTCAGCGCCCCGCCGAGGAACGTGCCGAGGGCTCCGCCCGCCGCGCCGACCGCGCTGAACGCCGCGATGGCGCGGGCCTGTTCCCGTGGCTCAGGGAAGAGCGCGACCAGCATGCCCAGCACCGAGTTGGAGCGGAGCATCGAGGGGATCAGCCGCCGGATGCTGACCCTCACCCTGCGCAATCTCGAGCGCGACGGCCTCGTCACCCGCACGGTCCATCCGACGGTGCCGCCGAAGGTGGAGTGCGAACTCACGCCGGTGGCCTGGGAGTTGCACGAGACCCTGCAACGCCTGACCGGCCGGGCCGAGTGGAACAGGGTCTACATCGCCGAGTCGCGCGCGGCCTACGACGAGGAGCGCGCACCGGAGTTGGTGCGACCACGGTCTCATCGCGTGGCGGAGGTGCGCCGGTACCGTGCGGCGGGTTGAGAGCCGGAGAGGTTGCCGCTCAGAGTCAGGCGCGCGGCCTGGTAGGCATCCCACAACTCGGCGTCGGGCAGTGCCGGGATGGTCACGAACTCGCCGTCGTCGAGCCCCGCGAGCGCGGCGTCGACCATGTCGTCGACGGTCATCACCCACTCCTGGGGCAGGTTCTCCACCGGGGTGCCGGCGATCTCCCAGAAGTCCGTCGCGGTGGCTCCGGGCAGCACCACCTGCACCCGCAGTCCCTTCTCGCCCAGCTCGTGCCGCAGCGACTGACTCAGTGCCAGCACGAACGCTTTGGAGGCGCCGTAGACCCCGTTGAGCAACTCGGGGACGACGGCGACGATCGATCCGATGTTGATCACGGTGCCGCCGCCTCGGGACACCGCACCAGGGGTGAACGCATAGGTGAGCCGGGTCAGTGCGGTCGCATTGAGGGTGATCATGGATTCCATCGCGTCCACGTCCGAGTCCACGAGCGTGGACACCGCACCGAAACCGGCGTTGTTCACCAGCACCGAGATGTCCGCGTTCGAACGCAGGACCTGTTCGACGCGGCGCAGATCCTCGGCTTGCCCGAGGTCTGCGGTCAGGACCTCCACCGAGCGGCCGGTCCCGGTCGTGATCCGCTCGGCCACCGCGTCCAGCCTTTCCCGGTTGCGCGCCACCAGGATCAGGTCGTGGCCGCGCCGGGCCAGTCGGTCGGCGTACACCGCGCCGATGCCGGAGGAGGCGCCGGTGATCAGGGCGGTTCCCGATGTAGCACTCATTGTGTCGTCATTCCTTCGCATCGCAGGTGAGGAACGATGTGGTCAGTAGATCCACCACGCGTATCCGTTGAAGTAGGCACGGAGCAGCAGGCCCCCCACAGCAGGCGAGGCCGAAGCCGTCCAGGCTCACGATGCTGCTGGCCCGATTCTGCATCAGACATAACCGTAAGCCTTTCACTTATGTCGAGCAAGGTGAGTCTCAACATAACCGACTATGCTTTGGGTATGTCCTATGCGGCCACTGAACGCTTTGGGATGGAGTCGGCCCCCGGCGGGCTCGCCCTGGTGCAAGACCTGCTCAACACCATCGGCGTGGGGGGACCGAGCCACCCGGACCTGCTGCAGGAGGTGCGACCTGCGCAGGAGTGGCTGAACGCTGCGCTGGAGCGGTGGGCGGAGGCGACCGGAGCCGGCCGGCCGCCGGACATCGCGCTCACGGAGCGGGACCTGCCCCGGCTGCGTGCGCTCCGGGACCGACTGCGAGCAGGGCTGAACCACCAGAACCCGTCCGACGCCGAACCGGCCCGGCCCGGCCCGGAGCCGACCGGCTCACTACGCCTCGCCCTGACCTCCGACGGTCGGATCGAGGTGCACCCGGAAGGACGGGGCGCCCGATGGATCACCTCGTCGCTGCTCGGCGAGATCTACGACGCGCAGCAGAACGACACCTGGCGGCGACTGAAGATCTGCCGATCCGAGAAGTGCGCCGTGGCCTTCTACGACCGCTCGCGGAACAACAGCGGGGTCTGGCACGACGTACGCATCTGCGGCAACGCCGTCAATCTGCGGGCCTCCCGGGCCCGCCGCAGGCAGTTGCCCTGACCACTGGTGGCGCATCGCCGCCAAGCAGCCCGATGTACAGACGTGCACTCCAGCTCGCCGTCCGCTACGAGGCGACCGTACTGGTCGCAGCCATCAACGAGTGGCTGTGACCAGCACTTTCGAAATACGCCCCTAGAGCCCGAACAGGCTCGGGTCCGACGCCAGCTCTTTGAAGACCTCCCGGGGATCGGTGACCAGCCTGCGCTCCTCGAGGTTGAGGAGGCCGCCGACCGCCGTGATCTCGGCCGCCACCGTGCCGTCCGTCTTGCGGATCGTCTGCTCGATGCGGAACGTCTTGCCGCTACCCCAGTCGAAGGCGCACGTGACCTCGACCTCGTCGCCCGCGAGCAGCTCCCGCTTGTAGCGGATCGTCGTCTCCAGGGCCACCGGACCCACGCCCTTGCCGATGAGACCGGCCTGGCTGATACCGGCGGCCTGCAGCAGCGACCAGCGGGCGTGCTCCGCGTAGTTGAGGTACACGGCCTGGTTGAGGTGCCCCTGCACATCCGTTTCGTACCCACGGACGGTCACCGGAACGGAAAACGGCTCGGTCACGACTTCCCCTTCTCCTGGCGCGGTTGGTGGTTCAACCGATCCTGACATGTGCCCCTTACATCCGTCGCGGAGATGCCAGGAGATAACGAGCCCTCGTCCGCGGCTCCGTGTACTCGCCGACCTGCCAGCCCGCCTTCTCCAGCGTGGCCGCGCAGGCCCGCAGCCCCTCGGGATCCGGTTCGCGGACGGCCACCGCCTCCGGCTGCGGGGTCGCCCGAACCCGGTAGCCCGCGGCATCCGGCTCCGGTCCGGCCGGGAGGTGCCCGGCCGCCTCCAGGGCGAGTGCGGCGGCCTGCACCAGATGCTTACGCTCCCACCCGCACGGCCGGTCCATGGCACCGTCCGGATTGGTCATCCGGCGCAGCTCCAGCAGCCCCTGCCAGGCGCTGTGCACCTCACGGACGCGCGCCGGGCCCATCTCCGGGGCGCTCTCCTCACCGCCGATGCGGGCGGCGAACACACCGGTGGCGGCGGGAGCCTCCACTGCAGGCTCGGGGGCTTCGGGTGCCGCCTCCCGTATTCGATGCCCCGCCGGCGTCAGAAAGTGATCGTGCGGCGGCCGCGGGTGCCGGAAGGCGAGCCCCCGCTTCACCAGCGCCGCGAGCTGTGCCTCCGTACCGCGCAGCCGCCCGGTGACCGGATCGGCGGCGTCGATGACACGCCGCTGGGCGGCGGTGGGCGGTCGTGTCACGGCGTGCTCCTTCCCGGCGCTGGTCACTGTTCCCATCGCTTCGAAGGCTACGACGAGGGTCTGACATTCCACCCGGCGATCACCGGCCGCCCGTGCTCCGTGCTCAGCCGGCACAGCGTGCCCGTCGCCAGCTGGAACAGCGCGCCGGCCGCCGGCGACAGCCCCAGCCGCCGCGCCGTCAGTACCCGCAGGAAGTGCCCGTGCGACACCAGCACCACACACCCCTCGGTGTTGGCGAGCGCGGCATCCACCTTGGCCAGCATCCGGTCGGCACGCTCCCCGACCTGCTCCACGCTCTCCCCGGGATGCTCCGTCGGCCCGGGCGGCACTCCGTCCGCGAACAGGAACCAGCCGGGCCGGTCACGCTGGATCTCGACGGTGGTGATCCCCTCGTAGCCGCCGTAGTCCCACTCCGCGAGATCCGCATCGACCCGTGGGCCGTGCAGCCCGATCAGCTCTGCCGTCTCCCGGGCCCGCTGCAGCGGGCTGACGAACGCGGCCCCGATCCGGTGCGAGCGGATCAGCGGCACCAGCGCCCGTGCCTCGTCCCGCCCGTGCTCGGTCAGCGGCACATCGGTCCGCCCGGTATGCCGCCCGGACCGCGACCACTCGGTCTCCCCGTGCCGGACGAGAAAGAGATCACCCATGCGGCAAGGCTAGGAGGCCGCTACTGCCGGTAGCCGCTCAAAAACCGCCCGATCCGCCCGATCGCCGCCTCCAGATCATCCGCGTGCGGCAACGTCAGGATCCGGAAGTGATCCGGCGTCGGCCAGTTGAAGCCCGTGCCCTGGACAACCTGGATCTTCTCCCGCAGCAACAGGTCCAGGACGAACTTCTCGTCGTCGTGGATCTTGTGCACCTTGGGGTCGATGCGCGGGAACGCGTACAGCGCACCCTTGGGTTTCACGCACGACACGCCGGGGATCTCGTTGAGCTTCTCCCAGGCCACGTCGCGCTGTTCGCGCAACCGTCCGCCCGGCGCGGTCAGCTCGTGGATGGACTGGCGGCCGCCGAGCGCGGCCTGGATGGCGTACTGGGCGGGCGCGTTGGCGCACAGGCGCATGGAGGCCAGCATGGTCAGACCCTCCAGGTAGTCGCGCGCGTGCTGCTTCGGGCCCGTCACCACCAGCCAGCCCGAGCGGAAGCCCGCCACCCGGTACGTCTTCGACAGTCCGCAGAAGGTCAGGACCACCAGGTCGGGCGCGAGCGCGGCGGTCGAGTGGTGCACGGCGTCGTCGTAGAGGATCTGGTCGTAGATCTCGTCGGCGAACACCATCAAGCCGTGCCGACGGGCGAGGTCGAGGATGCCCTGGATGATCTCCTTCGGGTAGACCGCGCCGGTGGGGTTGTTGGGGTTGATGATGACCACGGCCTTGGTGCGGTCCGTGATCTTTGACGCCATGTCGTCCAGGTCGGGGTACCAGTCGGCCTGTTCGTCGCACAGGTAGTGGACCGCCTTGCCGCCGGCGAGGGTCGTCACCGCCGTCCACAGCGGGAAGTCGGGTGCCGGGATGAGGACTTCGTCGCCGTCCTCCACGAGTGCCTGTACGGCCATGGAGACCAGCTCGGAGACGCCGTTGCCGAGGAAGACGTCGTCGACGCCGACGTCCAGGCCGAGGGTCTGGTAGCGCTGGGCGACGGCGCGGCGGGCGGAGAGGATGCCGCGCGAGTCGGTGTAGCCGTGCGCCTGCGGGAGCATCCGGATCATGTCCTGGAGGATCTCCTCCGGCGCCTCGAAGCCGAAGACGGCGGGGTTGCCGGTGTTGAGACGCAGCACGCTGTGCCCGGCCTCCTCCAGCGCGTCGGCCTGCTCGATCACCGGGCCGCGGATCTCGTAACAGACCTCGCTGAGCTTGCTCGACTGCCGGAACTCCATGCGCCCCTCCGGTATCTGGTGTTGCTTGGTTTTACCAAGTTTCAGCTTGGAAAGTCCAACGACACGTCTAGACTGCGTCGCATGTCACCTCGCCGAAGCTACGACCAGTACTGTTCCGCAGCCCGCGCCCTCGACGTCGTGGGCGACCGCTGGACCCTGCTGATCGTCCGCGAACTCCTCGCCGGCCCCCGCCGCTACACGGACCTGCACGCGGATCTGCCGGGCGTCAGCACGGACGTACTCGCCTCGCGGCTGAAGGACATGGAACGGGACGGGCTGTCGACACGCCGCCGGCTGCCGCCGCCCGGTGCGGCCTACGTGTACGAACTCACCGGTCGGGGGCGTGAGTTGCTGCCGGTGCTGCAGGCCCTGGGCGCGTGGGGGCAGGCCGAGCTGGGGGAGCGGCGGCCGACGGACGCGGTGCGGGCGCACTGGTTCGCGCTGCCCCTGCTGCGGGCCCTGCAGGGTGAGGGGCTCGTCGAAGTGCGGCTGGAGGAGGGGGACTTCCATGTGTACGCCGGTGCCGTGGACGATCCCGTGTACGGTGACGGGCCCGCCCCCGCCGAGCCCGACGTGCGGCTGGTGCTGGACACCGACACCTGTACGGCCGTGGCGCGGGGGGAGTTGAGCGTGGCCGAGGCGGTGCGGGACGGTCGTATCACCGTGACCGGCGACGGGACGCTCGCCAAGGCATTGCGCGACGTGTAGCGAAACGCCCGCCGCACCGAGGTGGGTGCAGCGGGCCTCGACGTCATGGGTCAGACCCTCGGTGGCCGCCCCGACCCGCGCGTCAGCGCATACCCGCCGACGCCCGCGAGCGCGGCCAGCGCACCGCCCACCGCCGTCCACACCCACCGGTCGGACCACCAGCCCGACGCCCAGCCGTCCTCCGGCTCGATGCTCGACAGAACGGCCGACGCCGACGCATCCTCCTCGGGCTGGGTGGCGGTCCCGGGCACCAGCGGCTCGGCCAGCGAGCCGTCCACCGCCGCCGACCCGCCTATGTCCTTGGCGTCCACCCGCACCTCGGTGCTCACCGGCAGACCCAGGTCGGACGTGGGCAGGCCCACCGCGGTGAGGCGGATGTAGTACGTGCCCGGCAGCGGGTCGTTGGCCCACGGATCGGACCAGGCGCGGATCGTGCGCAGCGTGCACGCCAGATCGACGGAGGCCGCGCCCGATGCGGCGGTGCGCGTCTGGGGGCCGTACTGGCAGGCCTGGCGGCGGCGCAGCCCGTCGTACACGTCGATCTGCCAGGTCTCGGCGGCGTGCGTGCCCGGCAGCTTCACCGTGGCTTTGACGGTCGGGCGCTGTCCGGCGTCCGCCGGGAACGACCAGTACAGGTAGTCGCCCGCCGAGGCGTTCGCCGTGGCCGTCTGACCCTGGTCGACCTCGGTCGCGGTACGGAACGATGTGCCCGCCTCGGTCGGGGCCGAGCTCTCGCCCGAAGGGGACGGTGTGGAGTCGGCCACCGCGGGAGCCGCGGCCAGTCCGAGCGTCAGCAGGGCTGCGCCCAAGATCCTCGTAGTACGCATCAGTTGGTCCTCCAGACCGCGACCCGCCAGCGCGACAGCCAGCCCCACAGCAGACCCCCGGCGAAGCCGGTCAGCACCAGGATGCCGAGCAGCCACCAGCCGCGCCCGAGGCCGAAGGCGGCCACGTCGCTCGACGGCGACGGTCCGTCCACCACGTCGATCGTCAGCTCCAGAGGCAGACCCGGCGTGGTCTTGACGCCGGCGGCCGCCGAGAAGGAGTGGGTGAGCTGGAGGCACACGGCCTCGGCGGCGGGCTTGTCGGCGTCATCGTCGTCGCCCTCCCGCTTCGGGTAGCGAAGTCCTGTCGAGATCACATCCGTACGGCCGTTGCCCGCCGCCTCGCCGCGCACGATCTCCCGGCCGTGCACCGTGACCGCACGCAACAGCACCCCGTAGCCGGGATTCACGTCCCGGTCCGCCGACACGCTCACCGAGGCGCGCAGCTCCCGGCCCGGCAGTACGTCCACCCGATACCAGCGCTGCTGCCCGAACTCCGCGCGGTCGGTGTACAGGCCGGACTCCAGCGCCGGCGCCTTCGCGCATTCCGCGGCGCCCTCCGTCGCCACCGGCGTCACCACCGGATCGGCGGCGCGGTCCACCAACTGGTTGACCCGGTCGGTGAGTTCGTCGGCGTGCTCCACCGAGGTGTACGTGCCGCCGGTCGCCTCGGCGATACAGCTGAGCTGCTGCCGCATCTTGGTGTTGGGCACCAGGCCCAGGGTGTCGATGGTGAGACCGATGCCCTTGGCCGCGATCTCGCGGGCCACCTCGCACGGGTCGAGCGGGGCGCAGGTGTCCTCGCCGTCGCTGATCAGCACGATCCGCTTGGATCCGGTGCCGCCGTCGAGGTCGTCGGCCGCCTTCAGCAGCGCCGGCCCGATCGGGGTCCAGCCGGTCGGCGCCAGGGTGGCCACGGCCGCCTTGGCCTCGGTGCGGTCCAGCGGGCCGACCGGGTAGAGCTGCGCGGTGTCCTTGCAGCCCGTCTTCTGGTCGTCGCCCGGATAGTCGGCGCCGAGCGTGCGGATGCCGAGCTGCACGTCCTCGGGCGTGGCGTCCAGCACCTCGTTGAACGCCTGCTTCGCCGCGGCCATCCGCGACTGCCCGTCGATGTCCCGCTCCCGCATCGAACCGCTGACGTCCAGTACCAGGTTGACCTTGGGCGCGGCGGCCGTGGTCTCGTCGGCGAGCGCCGCGGTCGGGAGAGCGATCCCGGCCGTCAGCGCGGCGAACAGGACGCAGACTCCTGCCGCCCGCCGTTGTCTTGTGATCATCGGCGGATCTTATGGAGCAGTGGTGTCCCGCACCAAAACGGAAGATCACAGAAGGGGATTGGGCAGCTCCGCCCACCGGTCCCCGGGCCGGCCCGGGGACAGCCGCATCAGCGTCAACGCCTTCGCGGGCAGGGGTTCCTCGCACAGCGCGACGAGATCCGGGGTGCGCGGCAGATCCCGTACGGCGGTCTCCAGCGCGGCCCGCAGGGCCGGCCCGGATCCCGCCGTCCCGGCCAGCGCGCCCGCCACCAGCGACCCGAACAGCTTGCGGCGCAGGGCCGTCACGTCGTCCGTGAGGATCCGGGCGGGCAGCTCCGGGGCCGGGATGCCGTGCCGGGCCAGCCGGGCCGGGCTGACCCGGATGTCGGCGAGGTCGCGGTACACCAGCCGCAGCGGGGCGCCCGTCGCGGACAGCACGACGAGGAGGTTCTGGCCGTGCGCTTCCAGGGCCACGCCCAGCTCCAGCAGCCGCAGCCCGACCGTGACGGCCAGCCGGGTGAATTCGCCGAGCCAGGCGGCGGATTCCGGCAGCTCGGTGGTGGCCAGGGCTGCCACCGGCACCACCCGCTCACCGGGCCCGGCGCACTCCTGCGGCGACGCGCGCAGCACCGCGCCGAGATCGGGCGACCCGTCCGTGACCGCGCCGAGCGTGCGGGTGACGTGCAGCAGGCCGTCCGTGCGCGCCGCCATGTCCTCCGCGAACGCGGACAGCGTCATGGAGGCGGCGATCGACCCGACCGAGATGTCCCGCACCGAGGACGTCAGGCGGGCGCTCAGCGCCGTCTTGACGTGCGGGCCGCCGTCCAGGGCCAGCGTGCGAAGGGACATCAGCGGGTGTCCGGTGAGCCGTGCCTCGCACGGCCGCTTCAAAACATGCGCCGCCTGCCACGGGTGCACCGGGACCAGCACCCGTCGCCCGTCCTGCAGGGCGTCCGGCCACTCACCGGTGACCAGGCACGCCTCCGCCGGGACGGGCACCAGACCCAGCCCCACGCGCGGCCCATGTTCGGGCGCGTAGGCGAGCTGTTCGGCCACCGAGAAACCCGGCCGGGAACGGCAGTTGGGGTGGAACGGATGTCCGTCCACCACCCGCTGCTCCCACTCCCAGTCACTCGTGGGCCACTCTTTCGGGTGCGACGGCTGCCCGGCCCGCGACAGCGCCAACGACGCGACACTGTGGTCGAGTTCGGCCACGAGGTCGGCTCCGTGCGGGACGGCGAGGTCCGTCATCAGCCGTGCCGGACGCTCGTACGTCACGTCGTCCAGCCGTACGGCGGTGACGTACGCGGCGGTCGCGTACGGATCCGGCGCTGGCCCGTGCAGCCGGCGGCCGTCCCGAAGGTGCAGGGTGAGGCCGTCCCGGCCGGGGGTGCGGCCCTCGACCCAGGTCAGCGGCTCATGGGTGAGCGCCCGCCACAGCCGGGTCAGCACGGCCGCCCGGGCGCCGGGCAGCTCGGCCGCGTACCGCGCGGCGAGGTCCGGGCGCAGGACGGACAGCTCGTCGGCGACCTCGGCCTCGGCGGTGGGGGAACGGTGCACGGGCGGGCTCCTCGAAACGGGTCGGGCGCGGACAGGGCGGTCACGGCGGGCTGTGACGACAGCGATACTGATCGTCTCCGCACATAGGAACCGTAGGGAACGAGTGGAACGCGTGGACCCCATCCTCCCGCCCGTCGGCGCAGCCGCCCCAGCACATGACGACGTCGCCGACCGGGCCGACGCGTATGCGGCGGCGCCGCTGCTCAACTGCCTGCTGCGCGAGGTGGCGCTCCCGCTCCCGGGCCGGCCCGGGGTCCACCGGCTGCCCGGCGTGGACCGGCTGCTGCGGGTGCGTGGCGGGCGGCGGCCCGCGGAACCGGAGCTGTACACGGCCGGCCGCTGGCATCGCCTCGACCACACGGAACTCGTCAAGCTCGTGGCCGAGGAACTGCGCCGGCACACGGGCCTGTCCAACCATGAGCTGCCCGCGGAGATGCTCGACAGCCGCAACGCCGTCGCCGCCCTGCTCGCCGCCCGCGCCCGCGCCACCCCGCCCGACGACCCCTACCTGCGCTCCGAGCAGTCCCTCGTCACCGGCCACCCCCACCACCCCGCCCCCAAGGCCCGCGGCGGCGGCCCGGTGGCCGGCTGGCTGCCGTACGCGCCCGAGGCCCACGCCCGTTTCCCGCTGGTCCTGCTCGGGCTGCGCGAGGACACCGTCGTCGAGGAGGGCGACACCTCGGCGCTCGACGCACTCGGGCAGGCCCCGCCCGGCTACCGGCTGCTGCCCGCCCACCCCTGGCAGCTCGACCTGACCGCCCGCGACCTCGCCCCGGCCTTCGCCGACGGCCGACTGATCCGCCTGGGCACCACCGCGTTCCCGACGTGGCCGACGGCCGCAATTCGCACGGTGTACGCCCCCGAGCGCGACCTGTTCCTGAAGTTCAGCCTCGATGTGCGGATCACCAATGACGTACGCCGGCTGTGGCGGCACGACCTGCTGAAGCTGCGCCGCATCGACACCGCGGTGACCAGGGACTTCGCGGGTGGCCCGGCGGCCTGGCTGACCGACCGCGGCTACCGCACCGCAGGCTTCGCCTTCGAGGAACTCGCCGTCCTCGTCCGTGACGGAGTGCGCGGCCACGTCCTGCCCGGCGCGACCCCGTTCCTGGCCGCCGGACTCGTGGAGGGCTTCGCGGGCAGCCCGCTGGACGGTCCGGTCGACCCGGCCGGCTGGTGGGAGGCGTATCTGCGCCAGGTCGTGCCCCCGGTCCTGTCGGCCTTCGCCGACCACGGCGTCGTACTGGAGGCGCACCTGCAGAACTCACTGGTCGCCTGCGCCGCCGACGGCACCCCGGTGCAGGCGCTGTTCCGGGACGCCGAGGGCGTGAAGCTGCTGCCGGACGTGTCACGGGCGGCCGGCTGGGAGCGGCTGGTGTACTGCCTGGTCGTCAACCATCTGGTGGAGCTCGCCGAGGCCCTCGCCGAGCGTCACGCCGGCCTCGACCCGTGGCCGGCCGCACACCGCGAACTGTCCCGGCACGACCTCCCGGAGGTCAGGAGCCTGCTCACCTCGCCCACGCTCCCCGCCAAGACCAACCTCCTGCTGCGCTGGACCGGCGCGGACGGCGCCGCCGCCCGCTACCGGCCGCTGCCCAACCCGCTGGTCAGCGCGTAATCACCGATCGGCACGGAAGCCACCTGCCGTACGCTTGCCGGTGTGCTGCGCGACGTGACTGCCGTTCGATACGTGACCCCACTGCGGTCCGGCGGCTCCGTGCCCGGAGTCGTCGAGGCCGACGACCTGGGCACCTACGTCGTGAAGTTCACCGGCTCCGCACAGGGCCGCAAGGCGCTGGTCGCCGAGGTGATCGTCGGTGAACTGGCCCGCGCCCTCGGCCTGCGCTTCCCCGAACTGGTCCTGGTGCACTTCGACCCGGCGATCGCCGATCACGAGCCGCACCAGGAGGTGCGCAACCTGCACTCGGCCAGCGCCGGCGTCAACCTGGGCATGGACTACCTGCCGGGCGCGCAGGACTTCACGCCGGAGCTCGCCGGGACCTTCCCGGTCGACCCGCTGGAGGCCGGTCGGATCGTCTGGCTCGACGCGCTCACCGTGAACGTCGACCGCACCGTGCACAGCTCGAACCTGATGGTCTGGCCCACGCTCGGCATCGCACCGCCACGCCTGTGGCTGATCGACCACGGCGCCGCCCTCGTCTTCCACCATCGCTGGGACACCTCCGCCCCCGACAAGGCGTACGACTTCCGCCACCACGCCCTCGGCCACTACGGCCCCGACGTACGGGCCGCCGACGCCGAACTGGCGCCCCGGGTGACCGAGGAGCTGCTGCGCGAGGTGCTGGCCGAGGTCCCGGACGCCTGGCTGGCGGACGAGCCCGGCTTCGCGATGCCCGACGAGGCGCGGCGCGCATACGTCGACTACCTCCACGCGCGCGTGGCGGCGTCCGAGGCCTGGCTGCCCACGGACTTCCCCACCCGGGAGGAACTCGCCGCCGAGCAGGCCCTGCGCGCGGCGAGGACACAGCAAGGCCGCCCGAAGTGGCTCAAGCGGGTCCCCGACCTGCACGGCAAACCGGCGGCGGAACAGGATTGGTCGGTGCACCTGGGATGACCCACCGAGTCCAGATCGAGTACTGCACCCAGTGCCGGTGGCTGCCCCGCGCCGCCTGGCTGGCGCAGGAGCTGCTGACGACGTTCGAGGCCGAGCTGACCGAGCTGTCGCTGAAGCCGGGCACCGGCGGGGTCTTCGTCGTGCGGGTGAACGACGAGGTGGTGTGGGACCGCCGCGAGCAGGGCTTCCCCGAGCCGACGGCGGTCAAGCGGCTCGTACGCGACCGAGTGGCCCCGGAGAAGTCCCTGGGCCACTCGGACAGACCCGCGTGAGTCTCAGTCCTTGAGCTGCTCGTACGCGGGCAGCGTCAGGAAGTCCGCGTAGTCCTCGTCGAGGGCGACCTTCAGCAGCAGGTCGTGGGCCTGCTGCCAGTTGCCGGCCGCGAAGGCCTCCTCGCCGATCTCCGCGCGGATGTTCGCGAGTTCCTCGGCGGCGACCTTGCGGGCGAGGTCGGCGGTGACCTGTTCGCCGTTGTCGAGGACGACGCCCGCGTTGATCCACTGCCAGATCTGCGAGCGGGAGATCTCCGCGGTGGCCGCGTCCTCCATGAGGTTGAAGATCGCGACCGCGCCCAGGCCGCGCAGCCAGGCCTCGATGTAGCGGATGCCGACCTGCACGGCGTTGACCAGGCCCGCGTAGGTGGGCTTGGCGTCGAGGGAGTCGACGGCGATCAGGTCTTCCGCCTTGACGTCGACGTCCTCGCGCAGGCGGTCCTTCTGGTGGGGCTTGTCGCCCAGCACCCGGTCGAAGGACTCCATGGCGAGGGGGACCAGGTCGGGGTGGGCGACCCAGGAGCCGTCGAAGCCGTCGCCCGCCTCGCGGTCCTTGTCGGCGCGGACCTTCTCGAAGGCGACCTTGTTGACCTCGGGGTCCTTGCGGGAGGGGATGAACGCCGCCATGCCGCCGATCGCGTGCGCACCGCGCTTGTGGCAGGTGCGGACGAGGAGTTCGGTGTACGCGCGCATGAACGGGGCGGTCATCGTCACCGCGTTGCGGTCCGGCAGGACGAACCTGGGGCCGCCGTCCCGGAAGTTCTTGACGATGGAGAACAGGTAGTCCCAGCGGCCGGCGTTCAACCCGGAGGCGTGGTCGCGGAGTTCGTAGAGGATCTCCTCCATCTCGTACGCGGCCGTGATCGTCTCGATCAGGACGGTCGCGCGGACGGTGCCCTGCGGGATGCCGACGTGGTCCTGCGCAAAGACGAAGACGTCGTTCCAGAGGCGGGCCTCCAGGTGCGACTCCGTCTTCGGGAGGTAGAAGTACGGGCCCTTGCCGAGGTCGAGCAGGCGCTGGGCGTTGTGGAAGAAGTACAGGCCGAAGTCGACGAGGGCGCCCGGCACCTGACGGCCGTCCGAGTCGGTGAGGTGACGCTCGTTCAGGTGCCAGCCGCGGGGCCGCATGACGACGGTCGCCAGCTCCTCGTCGGCCTTGAGTGCATACGACTTGCCCGACGCCGGGTCCGTGAAGTCGATGCGGCGGGTGTAGGCGTCGATCAGGTTGAGCTGGCCGAGGACGACGTTCTCCCAGGTCGGGGCGGAGGCGTCCTCGAAGTCCGCGAGCCAGACCTTGGCGCCCGAGTTCAGGGCGTTGATGGTCATCTTGCGGTCGGTGGGGCCGGTGATCTCGACCCGGCGGTCGTTCAGCGCGGCCGGGGCGGGCGCGACACGCCAGGTGGGGTCCTCGCGGATCTGTGCGGTCTCCGGGAGGAAGTCGAGCGTGGAGGTGCGGGCGATCTCGGCACGGCGTTCCGCGCGGCGGGCGAGGAGTTCGTCACGCCGGGGCGTGAACCGGCGGTGCAGCTCGGCCACGAAGGCGAGCGCCGCGTCGGTGAGGACCTCCTCCTGCCGGGGCAGGGGCTCGGCGTCGACGATGGCCAGCGGAGACGGCGCTGGTGCGGACATGAGCTGTCACTTCCTTCAGCGAGCTACTTCAGCGAACCACGTGCATCACCGCGGTGCCGTGGCACCGGGTGTCAGGGGCACAAAGGGGGCGGTGGACGCCCGTAGGACGGTCGGGCGCTTCTGATCAGTGGATACTAGTTTCCTCATGGTGGAAGTTCAATGGTTTGTTGATGTCGAGATTCTCCGGGTCGAGGCAAGGTGGCGCTCGGTGCCACCCCGCTCACTCAAGGTGGACCAGGTCAGCTTCGGTGTCGATGTCGAAGGCACGGGCCACGTCCCCGCACTCGACGAGCGTGATCTCCTGCTCATGGGCCTTCAGATAGGCGCGTGCCCCCCGGTCGCCGGTCGCAGTCGCGGCGATGCCCGCCCAGTGGGCGGCGCCCAGGAGGACCGGGTGACCGCGCACGCCGTCGTATGCGGCCGACACCAGCGACGACTCGCCCTGGTGGGCGGCGAGCACCCGGGCCACCGCCTCCGGGCCGATGCCGGGCTGGTCGACGAGCGAGACCAGCGCGGCCCGCGCCGTCGTCCCGGCGAGCGAGTCCAGCCCGGCGCGCAGTGAGGTGCCCATGCCCTGCTCCCAGTGCGGGTTGTCCACGAGTACGCAGCCTGGCAGCTCCGCCCGCTCCCGTACGGCGTCCGCGCCGGCCCCCAGGACCACATGCACGCGGGTGCACCCGGCCGCGCGCAGCACCGCCACCGCGTGTTCGACCAGCGGCCGGCCCCGGTGTTCGAGCAGTGCCTTGGGCCGTCCGCCGAGCCGGCGTCCGCCGCCCGCGGCGAGGAGCAGTCCCGCGACGGGCTGTTCGTTGCGATCCGTCATGGGTCCTGCATACCTGACCCGGGTGGACTCGGCGGTCTCCACGGACTGAATTTCGGTCCCCGCGGTGGCGCATCCGTACCGGGTGGCGTTTACTGGCCCGCGTCCTCCGGTGCCCGACCAACGCCACGGGGCCGCACGGCGGGATCGGACATCACTGCGCACAACGGCGTGCCAGGGGGGAGAGCTGTGTTGCGGAGCTTGGGGCAGAGGTCAGTGACCGGCAGCGACGAGGACCCGAGGGTGGCGGAACTGCGAACCGCCGTGTCCCGGCTGCGTCGCGAACTTGCCGCACACCCCGTCGAGTTCCCCGACCGGGCCGTCGCCGAGGACGAGCTCGCCGCACTCGCCGCGATGACCTCCGACGGCACCCCCGAGATCCCCCGGTTGCGCCGCTCCCTGCTGCTGATCGCCGGCGCGATCGGCTCCGTGAGCGCCCTCTCGCGAGGGCTGTCGGACGTACGCAGCGCGGTGGACCTGTTCGGCCCGCCGCCGAGCCGCTGACCCGTACGCGTCGGCGGACTCAGGCGCCGGAACTCGCCAGTGCCTGGGACAGTTCCGTCGCCACCTGCTGGAGCACCGGCACGATCCGGTCCGTCGCCGCCTCCGTCACCCGCCCCGCGGGGCCCGAGATCGAGATCGCGGCGGCCGTGGGGGAGTCGGGCACCGACACCGCCAGGCAGCGCACGCCGATCTCCTGCTCGTTGTCGTCGACGGCATAACCGAGGCGGCGCACATCGTCGAGCGCGGCGAGGAAGCCGTCCGGTGTGGTGATCGTCTTCTCCGTCGCGGCGGGCATGCCGGTACGCGAGAGCAGGGAGCGCACCTCGTCGTCCGGGAAACCGGCGAGCAGTGCCTTGCCGACGCCCGTGGAGTGCGGCAGGACGCGCCGGCCGACCTCGGTGAACATGCGCATCGAGTGCTTGGACGGCACCTGGGCCACGTAGACGATCTCGTCGCCGTCGAGCAGCGCCATGTTGGCCGTCTCGCCGGTCTCCTCGACCAGGCGGGCGAGGTAGGGGCGGGCCCAGGTGCCGAGCAGCCGGGAGGCGGACTCGCCTAGGCGGATCAGCCGCGGGCCGAGCGCATAGCGGCGGTTGGGCTGCTGGCGGACGTAACCGCACACAACGAGCGTCCGCATGAGGCGGTGGATGGTGGGCAGCGGCAGCCCGCTGCTCGCGGAGAGCTCGCTCAGCCCGACCTCACCGCCCGCGTCCGCCATCCGCTCCAGCAGATCGAAGGCGCGCTCGAGGGACTGGACACCACCGCCGCCTGCGGGCTTGGCGGAGTCGGTGGTGCTGGCGCTGGACGTCGGCACGGCGCGTTCCTTTCGGCACAGGCAGAACGGCGGGAAAGGCAGCAGCCTACCCGGCAGTCGGTTGACTCCCCGCTTGTGCGTAGCTACGTTCTGCGTGTTGGAATGTTAATTCCGCTTTGTGGAAACGTCCAGAGGGTGGGCGTCGGGTGCACTGTGGAGAAGTGTGCCCTTGACGGTGCGGGAGCGGGAGTGAAGACTCCTTCAACAGAAAGTTGAATTCCGTTACGCGGAAGTTAACGGCGGCAGAGAGGGGTCCGGGTGTCCGACGCTGAACTGGTGCTGCGCTCGACGCGCGTCATCACGCCCGAGGGAACGCGCGCCGCGTCGGTCGCGGTCGCCGGGGGCAGGATCGCAGCCGTACTGTCGTACGACGCTCCCGTCGGGGGCGTCCGCGTGGAGGACTTCGGCGACCACGTCCTGCTGCCCGGCCTGGTCGACACCCACGTGCACGTCAACGACCCCGGCCGCACCGAGTGGGAGGGCTTCTGGACCGCCACGCGCGCGGCGGCGGCCGGTGGCATCACCACCCTCGTCGACATGCCGCTCAACTCCCTCCCGCCGACGACCACGGTCGAGAACCTCCGTACAAAACAGAAGGTCGCCGCCGACAAGGCCCACATCGACGTCGGCTTCTGGGGCGGCGCCCTGCCCGACAACGTCAAGGACCTCCGCCCGCTGCACGACGCAGGCGTCTTCGGCTTCAAGGCCTTCCTGTCGCCGTCGGGCGTGGACGAGTTCCCCCACCTCGACCATGAGCAACTCGCCCGGTCCCTGGCCGAGATCGCCGCCTTCGACGGCCTGCTGATCGTGCACGCCGAGGACCCGCACCACCTCGCCGCCGCCCCGCAGCAGGGCGGACCGAAGTACGCCCACTTCCTCGCCTCGCGGCCCCGCGACGCCGAGGACACCGCGATCGCCCACCTCATCGCGCAGGCCAAGCGCCTCCACGCGCGCGTGCACGTGCTGCACCTGTCCTCCAGTGACGCACTGCCGCTGATCGCCGAGGCCCGCGCCGAGGGCGTCCGGATCACCGTCGAGACGTGCCCCCACTACCTGACCCTCACGGCCGAGGAAGTCCCGGACGGGGCCAGCGAGTTCAAGTGCTGTCCGCCCATCCGTGAGGCCGCCAACCAGGACCTGCTCTGGCAGGCGCTGGCCGACGGCACCATCGACTGTGTGGTCACCGACCACTCGCCGTCGACCGCCGACCTCAAGACCGACGACTTCGCCACCGCCTGGGGCGGCATCTCCGGCCTCCAGCTCAGCCTGGCCGCGGTGTGGACCGAGGCCCGCAAACGCGGGCACACCCTGGAGGACGTCGTCCGCTGGATGTCCACGCGGACGGCGGAACTGGTCGGACTGGGGCACAAGGGCGCCATCGAGACCGGCCGGGACGCCGACTTCGCCGTCCTCGCACCCGACGAGACCTTCACCGTGGACCCCGCGGCCCTCCAGCACCGCAACCGCGTCACGGCGTACGCCGGCCGGACCCTCAGCGGCGTCGTGAAGTCCACCTGGCTGCGCGGCGAACGCATCGTGACGGACGGCGAGTTCACCGCACCGAAGGGGCGCCTGCTCACCCGCACCCCCTGAATCCCTACTCCCGAAAGGAAGCCCTGATCATCGTGACGGCGATACCGAGTTTCACCGGCGACGCCCACCCCTACGCAGGCGGCGACCCCTACGCGGACTACCGCACCGCCGACTTCCCCTTCACCCAGTACGCCAACCTCGCCGACCGCCGGCTCGGTGCCGGAGTCATCGCCGCCAACGACGAGTTCTTCGCCCAGCGCGAGAACCTGCTGGTGCCCGAGCGCGCCGAGTTCGACCCCGAACACTTCGGGCACAAGGGCAAGATCATGGACGGCTGGGAGACCCGACGCCGCCGCGGCGTCTCCGCCGAGCACCCCTGGCCCGCGCCCGACGACCACGACTGGGCGCTGGTCCGGCTCGGCGCGTCCGGCGTCGTCCGGGGCATCGTGGTCGACACGGCCCACTTCCGCGGCAACTACCCCCAGGCGGTCTCGGTCGAGGGCGCCTCGGTGCCCGGCTCCCCGTCCCCGCAGGAACTGCTGGCCGACGACGTGAAGTGGACGACGCTTCTCCCGCGCACCCCGGTCGGCGGCCACGCGGCGAACGGTTTCCCCGTGTCGGTGGAGCAGCGCTTCACCCACCTGCGTGTCAACCAGCACCCCGACGGCGGCATCGCCCGTCTGCGGGTGTACGGCGAGGTGGTCCCGGACCCCGAGTGGCTGTCGGTGCTGGGCACCTTCGACGTGGTGGCCCTGGAGAACGGCGGCCAGGTCGAGGACGCCTCCAACCTGTTCTACTCGCCGGCCACCAACACCATCCAGCCGGGCCGCTCCCGCAAGATGGACGACGGCTGGGAGACCCGCCGCCGCCGCGACCGGGGCAACGACTGGATCCGCTACCGGCTCGTCGACCGGTCCCAGATCCGCGCGATCGAGATCGACACCGCGTACCTGAAGGGCAACAGCGCGGGATGGGCGTCGGTGTCGGTACGGGACGGCGAGGACGGCGAGTGGACGCAGGTCCTGCCGCGCACCCGCCTCCAGCCCGACACCAACCACCGCTTCGTCCTGCCGACGCCCGCCGTCGGCACGCACGCGCGCGTGGACATCTTCCCGGACGGAGGCATCTCGCGCCTGCGCCTGTTCGGCTCCCTGACGCAGGAGGGCGCGACGCGGCTCGCGGCCCGGCACCAGGAACTGGGCGGCTGACCTCACCCGGCCCGCGGAGCGCACCGGGCCGCACCGGTGCGCCCGCGCGGCTCACGCCGCGTGCCCGCCGTCGACGGAGAACTCGGCCCCGGTGACGTACGAGGCCCCCGCCAGGCAGGCGACCATCGACGCCACCTCCTCGGCCGTCCCGAAGCGCCCCAGCGCGGTCATCGCCGCCTGGCCGGCCGCATACGGGCCGTCGGCCGGGTTCATGTCGGTGTCGATCGGCCCGGGATGGACGATGTTCGCGGTGATCCCGCGTCCGCCCAACTCCCTCGCCAGGGCCTTCGTCAGACCGATCAGCGCCGACTTGCTGGTCGCGTAGAGCGTCCCGCCGGGCCCCGGCACCCGCTGGGTCATACAGGTGCCGATGGTGATGATCCGTCCGCCGTCCGTCATGCGCGCCGCGGCTGCCTGGGAGGCCAGGAACACGCCGCGTACGTTCACGGACAGCACTCGGTCCACATCGGCGAGCGCGATGCTGTCCAGTGGCCCGAGCAGCCCGACGCCCACGTTGTTCACCAGCACGTCGAGGCCACCGAGCGCCTCCGCCGTCCGCTGCACCGCTCCGGGCGCCTGGTCCGGGTCGGCGGAGTCCGCCCGCAGAGCCACGGCCCGGCGCCCCAGCGCCTCGACGGCCCGTACGACGTCGTCCGCCGCCTCCTTGCCCCACACATAGGTGATCGCCACATCGGCGCCCTCCCGCGCCAGCCGCACCGCCGTCGCCGCTCCGATACCGCGGCTGCCCCCGGTCACCAGGGCCACCTTGCCGTTGAGCATTCCTCGAGAAGTCATGCGTCCATTCCAGCGACGGCTCCACAAGAGTGCTGGCGGCGAACGGACACCGAGGTCGCACGGCCGGAACGTCCGACGCACCGATGAGTTGCGGGTGCCGGTGGGGTCTGACCTGATGACAGCAGGATCCGCCCCACGCAGACCCAGGAAGAAGGCACCCGTCATGGGCAAGCTCGTCCTCACCTCCTTCGTCACCCTAGACGGCGTTTACCAGGCCCCCGGCGGCCCCCAGGAAGACACCCGCGACGGCTTCGAGCAGGGCGGCTGGACCGTTCCGTACGCCGACGACGACTTCGGCCGGTTCGTCAACGAGGTCTTCGAACGCGTCGGCGCGTTCCTCCTCGGCCGTCGTACCTACGACATCTTCGCCGCGTACTGGCCGAAGGTGACCGACCCCGACGACCCGATCGCCTCCCCGCTGAACGCCCTGCCGAAGTACGTCGCCTCCAGCACCCTCACCGACCCGGACTGGGCCGGCACGACCGTGATCCGCGGTGACCTCGCCAAGGAGGTCATCGCCCTCAAGGAGCGCACCGACGGCGAGCTCCAGGTGCACGGCAGCGGAGCGCTGGCCCGGTCTCTGCTCGCGCTCGGCCTGATCGACACGGTCCACCTGTTGACCTTCCCGGTCGTGCTGGGCGCCGGCCGCCGCCTGTTCGCGGAGGGAACCGTCCCGACCGCCTTCCGGCACACCGGCGGCCGGATCACCGCGGCGGGCGTGTCCATCCAGACGTACGACCTGGCGGGGCGCCCGGAGTACGGCTCGTACGAGCTCCCGGAAAACGCCTAGTCGGACGGCCTACGCGCCGGTACGGCGATCAACCCCGTGCGAGCCACCGCCGTACTCCACGCCCGCCCGCGGCGATCATCCGCGCCGAGCCGGACCCCGACGGCTCATCCCGCGGGTTCCTCGTGGAGGGCGGCCAGCGCGGCGGCGAGCTTGCCCCGGCTGGTGATGCCCAGGCGTGGATAGATCCGGTACAGATGGGCGCCGACGGTGCGGTGCGAGATGAACAGGCGCTGGCCGATCTCCCGGTTGCTCAGCCCCTGCGACGCCAGCACGGCGATCTGCATCTCCTGGGCCGACAGCTGCTCGCTCTCGTACGGATGCCGCCGACCGCTCGACTCACCGGCGGCGCGCAGTTGCTCGCCGGCCATCTCCGCCCAGGGCTGCGCGCCGGCCCGCTCGAACTCGTCGCGGGCCAGTCGCAGCGGGTGCCGGGCGTCCACGTTGCGGCGTTGCCGGCGCAGCCGGCGGCCGTGGTGCAGATGCAGCCGGGCACGCGCCAGCGCCCAGCCCGCCGGCAGCGCGGTGAGCGCCGCGGCGTACCGCTCCTCGGCTGTGTCGTCCGGTGCCAGTACCGCGTCGGTGTAGGCCCGCGCGACCACCATCATTTCCGAGGGCAACCGGTCGGCCAGCTCCGGAAGTTCGGTGAGCAGGCCCCGGGCCCGCTCCACGGTGCCCGCGGCCACCGCCGCGTCCGCCAGGTCCGGCGCGAGCAGCCAGCGGCTCACGGAGTGGTAGTGCGGGTCGGCCGGATCGAATGCGCGCGCGAGAATGTCGTAGGCCTCGGTGGCGCGGCCGTCGAAGAGAGCGAGCAGACCGTCGATCTGCTGCGCCATCACCGTGACGAACGGCATCCCGGGGAACAGGCTGTGGGTGCGCAGTTCGCGGACCAGTCGCGCCGCGGCCTCGGTCTCCCCGCGCAGTGCTGCCACCAGGCCGGCTGTCGCCTTCACCCCCAGCCAGACGATCCGTTCGCCGGTCTCCTCCGCCAGGGCGATCCCCTCGCCGGACTCCTCTCGAGCCCGGTCCAGCTGACCGAGGTACACCCGCGGCCAGCTGCCGGCCAGAGAGCGGGCGAGCAGCCCGAGCCTGCCCTGCGACCGCCATGACGCAGCCGCCAGCGACAGGTACCGGGTGGCGCGGCTGATCTCGCCCACGACCATTGCGCCGCTGCCGAGGAAGTGCAGGATCCGGCCGTCCTGGCGGTTCGGCTCGATGCTGCGGAGCCGTGCGATCACGTCGGCCCCGTGTCGGTACGGTTCGGTGTATGCCCGTACCGTCAGCACGTGGGGGGCGTCCGGATCGGGGTTCCAGCGGTCGAGTTCGGCTGCGGCCTGAGCGCGCACCTGTGCGTCGCCGTCCTGGAAGAAGCATCGTGCGGCGGCCCGCCACAGCAGGTCCTCGGCGATGCCCGTGGCTCCGGCGTCCATCGCTCCGGCCGCCGCGGTGACCATGTCCTGGATCCGTCGGTGCGGCTCGTCCGGTTCGAATGCGGCCCTGTCGGACACCACCATGAGGCGGGCCTGCTCCACCGGGCCGAGCACGCTCAGGTCGGCACGGTCCAGCAGCATCTGGGCGGTGAAGCGGTCGTTGATCTCGGTGGACAGCTCGGCTGCCCGGACCAGGATGCCGGTGCGGTGGCGCGCGTCCTGCACGAGCTCGGCCGCCTGGCGCAGGGCCGGGACGGCCGCCGCCACCTTGCCCCGGGCCTGCGACGCGTCGGCGAAATGCTCGAGCCGGGCGGCCAGTTCCTCGTCCGGGCCGAGCGTGGCGGCAGCCTGGTGGGCGAGTTGGAGTTCGGGCGTGTCCGTCAACGCCGCTGCGAGGGCGCGGTGGGTGGCCAGCCGGTCGGCGACCGTGGCGCGGGTGTGGATCGCCGAGCGCATCAGCGGATGCCGGAACTCGGCGGTACGGCCGACCAGCGTGACCAGGCCCGCATCGACCGCCTCCTG
Organism: Streptomyces sp. NPDC127197; assembly: GCF_042672405.1. Lineage (NCBI taxonomy): Bacteria > Bacillati > Actinomycetota > Actinomycetes > Kitasatosporales > Streptomycetaceae > Streptomyces > Streptomyces sp. NPDC127197. Next base: position 135,315 of record NZ_JBHXVG010000016.1, read on the forward strand.
CAGCGCGTCCACGGAGACCGCGGAGCCGCAGAGACGACTCGACACCTCCAGCAGCCGGCTCAGCGGTGCGGTCGGCTCGGCAGCCAGGGTCAGGAGGAAGGTGCGGCACTCCCGGCTCGCAGAGTCGGTACGCGCGGCGAACGCGGCCTCCAGTCGCTGGGTCAGCGGCAGGTCGTCCACCTGCGCGGACATGCCCTGCACCGCCTTGGGCAGCTCGACCAGGGCCAGCGGATTACCTGCGGCACGCTCCAGGACGAGCGCTCGCAGCGGCGCGGGCAGGCCGGGCGCGCCGGCATCGAGCAGCTCGGCGGCCGCCGTCCGGCCGAGCGGTTCCAGATGGAGGTCCTGTATGCCCAGGCTGAACTCGTCGGTGGAGTGGATCCGGGCGGCAGCGATGACCAGGATGGGCAGGTCGCGGGTGCGCCGGGAGACGAACCTCAGCACGTCCCGGCTGGACGAATCGAACCACTGCAGATCGTCGAGCAGCAGCAGGAGTGGCTGCTGGTCGGCTGCGTCGGCGAGCAGTTCGAGTACGGCCAGCCCGACCCGGAATATCTGGGGCTCGGTCTCCGTGGCGCTGAACGCGTCGGTCAGCGCCTCCCGCTGCGGGTCCGGCAGGTTCTCGATACCGTCGGCGGCCGGTTGCAGCAGCAGCTGCAGTGCGGCGAACGGCAGCCACTGCTCGGTCTCCACCCCGGATGTGCGCAACACCCTGAAACCGCTGTCGGCCGCCTCGGCGCCGACCGTGCGCAACAGAGCCGACTTTCCGACACCGGCGGTGCCGTGGACCAACAACGCGCCGCCCTGCCCGGCCGCCGCGTCCGTCAGCAGGCTGCGCAGGCTGCGCAGCTCCTCATCACGGCCGATCATCGCGCGGGTGCGGGCCTCGCCGGGTGTCCGGTCGTCGGCACGATGGGCAGCGGGCTGAGCATGTGGAGATTCCTCCGAAAACGGCTTACTTCGCGCCACATGCTACCCGTCCGGCGATTTCTCGCAGCAGATGGGTGTTCACCATCGGTTGAGCGGTGCACGGACGACTCGTCGCAGGCGAGTGATCGTGCACGACAGGGAGTCACACAGATGGTCACGTCATATTTCGTCCAGCAGCTGACTGACGGGGCTGTCGATACCCAAGTGACGTTCTTCTTCCCCCAGAGGTACAAGTTCCAGGATGCGCTCGAGGAACGCGTCGACCACCTTTGCCGGCGCGGCCACAACGTCCATTTCTGCACCCGAGCGCAACGAAATGAAAACCGCGCCGGAACCGTGGATTTCGGAAGGCCAGATCTGGACGTCGCCGGCACCGCTGAGCTGCCTCTGGCCGGACAACAGGAGCTCGCGTCCGAATCTCCACTCGACGGTCATATCGGTGTGCGCATTGAATATCACGCACACTGAGTACGGGTCGGCGCTGTCGTAGTGGAATTCTGTGACGACCGGCAGATGCCTCTGCCCTCTGATGAGACGCACGACCGTCCGGCACGTCACAGGCTCGGGTTGATTGTCCACCCACCCCGCGTGGACAGCTTCTGCCTTCCCGGTCATCGATTCATCCCTTCCCCACTTCTTGCCCCGAGGGGTACTGATCGGTGTCCGACCGGTACATCGGGTGGTCAGAAGTCTGAGGGCCGGTTGAGACCTGAAGCATCAGTCAAGTGACTGTGGGCGGCAGCGCGTAGCCGGAGTGCCCGGCCAAGAACTCCTGGACGCCGGTCGACCTGAGGCGGTCCTCGCAGGCGTAGCCCTGCATGGGTGTGAAGGTCGTGTGGCCACAGCTCGTGATCAGGCGCCGGGCACCGTGGTGTGGCGGGAACGCGAGTCGATGAACGCGGCGATCTTGCTCGGGTTGAACACCCACATCACCTGGTGAATGCCTTCCTGAGAGGCCGCTATCGTCATGAAGGTCGCGGGCCGGCCGTCCCGGTAGAGCAGCACGCCGCTGCGTCCGTTGGCCTCCACGGGGCGGACGTCCACCACGCCCCAGAACCGCCGCGTGGCCGTTGCCAGGTTCGCCACGCGTGCGCGGCCCAGAACGGGAACACGAGCGGCGCCCTGGATGCCGTTGCCGTCGGACAGGCTGACGGCATCCGGCGTGAGGAGGGCCTCCAGTGAGGCGACATTCCCCGTCTGCGCTGCCGAGACGAAGGCTTCGAGAAGTTGTCGGTGCACCGCCGTGTCCACGGTCTCCCGCTGGTCGGCCGCGAGATGCTTGCGGGCCCGGCTCACGATCTTCCGGACGTTGACGAGACTGAGCTGGAGCATTTCCGCGATCTCGGCATAGGCGTAGTCGAACGCCTCTCGTAGCACGTACGCGGCCCGCTCCGTGGGAGTCAACTTCTCCAGGATGAGGAGCAGCGCAAATTCCAGGGCTTCGGCCCGCTGGGCGCCCAGCTCGGGATCGGTGCTCGTGTCCACGGGCTCGGGAAGCCACGGGCCGATATAGGTTTCGCGGCGCACACGGGCCGACTGAGCCACGTTGATGGCCAGCCTGGTGGTCGTACTCGACAGAAAAGCCGCAGGGCTGACCACCACCGAGCGGTCGGTTCTCTGCCAGCGCAGCCAGACTTCCTGAACCACGTCTTCAGCCTCGACCGCGCTTCCCAGCACACGGTATGCGAGGCCGAAGAGGCGTGGACGGAGCTCCACGAAGACAGCAACGGCATCGTCCAGGGTGCTTTCCGCGGGGCATGCCTCGAGATCCATGATCCTGCTGTCTCCGTTCCTCCGAGTAACAGCTGTTCCGATCGCGTCCGCTTCATTGACCGGGTGGATCCCCGCTCTGTGACAGGTTTGCCGTACCGAATTGCCGCCCCGCGTTCGGCCGGCCCGTTCGTGGCGGAAGCACCGCTGCCGGTGGCCTCAGTCCCCGGGTTGGCCGGGCGAGTTGTTGTGCGGCCTCGGCGGGCCGGGAGGAGCGCCGGGTCGGTTCCAGGCGCGGAGTTTGTCCGGGTTGAGGATGATCCAGACCTGGACGATGTGAGGGCCCGCGATGTCGAGGCTGATGATGGCGACGACTTGGTGGTCGTACCGTACGAGGAGGCCGGTGCGTCCGTTGACGGAGTGGGTGTCGAGGGCGGTGCGGGGGTGGCGGGTGAGGAGGGTGAGCAGGCTGCGGGCGACGTGGGTGTTGCCGTGGACGGGTTTGACCAGAGCCCTGACCTTGCCGCCGCCGTCGAAGAAGGCCGTGGCGTCGGGGGCGAGGAGTGAGGCCAGGAGGGCTTCGTCCTGGGTGGTGCAGGCCTGGTGGAGGGCGCGGGCTAGGGCGTCGTGCTGCTGGGGTGGGGTGGGCCGTGCGCGGCGGGCGCGCAGGCTGCGGCGGGCGCGGTCGGCCAGTTCGGCGCATTCCGGTTCGCTCTGGCGCACGATGTCGGCGACCGCGCCCGGGGCCATGCCGAAGACGTCGTTGAGGACGAACGCCGCCCGCTCGGCGGGGGACAGGGCATCCAGCGCGTCCAGCAGCACCCCGCTGATCTGCTGCTCCAGCGTCCCGGGGGTTTCGGCGGCCGGCGGTGGGGTGCGGGTTGGGTGGTCCTGGCCGGTGCGGGTCGGGTTGCGGTCGGGCAGGGCCAGGCGGGCCAGGCAGATACTGCCGGCCACTTTCGCCAGCCAGGAGCGCGGCGTCGTGATCCGGGCGCGTGCCGGGTCGGACAGGGCGTACCAGCGCCGGTAGGTTGCGTCTATGACACTCTCGGCCTCCACACTGTTGCCCAGCATCCAGTAGGCGACATCGAGCAGGTGCCGCCGCTCGTCGAGCAGCTCCGCGATCGGTACCGCGTCATCGCCACGGTCCATACGGCATCCTCCCTCTCCCACACCACCACACGACTGCCGCGGCACTCTGTCTACGTCCGCTCGACAGCTCAGACCGGACAGCCGTGGATCGTGTGACATCAGCCCGACCAGGACCGCGGCAGCGGCCCGGTGGGCCACGGCCGTGCGCGGACGCGGCATGGCTGCGTCTCGCCCTGGAAGGCGAGTAGTCGGCGGATGCGGCAGGCGTCAGGCAGCCGGCCCGCTCAGCCGGGCTCGTACGCCGGCCGGAGGCGACGCGGAGCGCTGAACGACGGAAACAAGAAGTTGTCATCAACTCATGTCACACCTTGCAGGGATGCTCTGTCACAAGGGTGGAAACAACCACACACGCCCGCCGACCCAAGGAGCACATCGTGAACAAGCCCGTTCTCGAGCCCGCCGCGCAGAAGATCGCGGAGGCGACGGCCAACCCGCCTTTCCTGTACGAACTCGGCCCCGAGGGCGCTCGGAAGGTCCTCGACGATCTCCAGGCGGCGCCTGTCGAGAAGCCCGACGTGCAGGACAAGTGGATCACCGTACCTGCCGAGGTCGGCGATGTGCGGGTCCGCATCGTCAAGCCCGTCGATGCTCAGGGCACGCTGCCGGTCGTCCTCTACGTGCACGGCGGAGGCTGGGTTCTCGGAAACGCGGGAACGCATGATCGCCTCGTGCGCGAGCTGGCCGTCGGGGCGAATGCCGCTGTCGTGTTCGTCGAGTACGACCGTTCCCCGGAGGCCAAGTACCCGGTCGCCATCGAGCAGGCATACGCGACTGCTCGATGGATCACTGCGAAGGGCGCCGAGGAGGGCCTGGACGCCTCCCGCATGGCGGTGGCCGGCGACTCCGTCGGCGGCAACATGACCGCGGCACTGACCATCATGGCCAAGCAGCGCGGCGACGTGACCTTCGTGCACCAGTCGCTGTACTACCCCGTCACGGACGCCGCCCAGGACACCGACAGCTACCGGGAGTTCGCGGACGGGCCCTTCCTCACGGCGAAGGGCATGGCCTGGTTCTGGGACTGCTACACCACCGATCCCGCCCAGCGGGCGGAGATCACCGCCTCGCCGCTGCGGGCGAGCCTGGAGGAGCTGGAGGGCCTGCCGCCCGCGCTCGTCATCGTCGACGAGAACGACGTCCTGCGGGACGAGGGTGAGGCCTACGCCCGCAAGCTGACCCAGGCCGGCGTTCCCACCACCAGCATCCGTATCAACGGCACCCTGCACGACTTCATGATGCTCAACCCCCTGCGGCCGACGCAGGCCACAACTGCCGCGGTGGAGCAGGCCATTCACACCCTGCGTACCGCGCTCCACACCGGCTGACGCACGGCCGACAGCCCAGATCGACCGCACCGGGCCTGCGCCCACCTCTTGCCTCCACTGAACCCACACCTTCTTCGAAAGGCCTGTCATGAACCGCCGTTCTCTCTACCGACGTGCGCGCACTCCGCTCTCCCTCATGGCTACGGCGACCTTTGCCGCTGCTCTCCTTGCCACCTCGGTCGCTCCCGCGAGCGCGGGCAAGGGTTCCTCCTCGCACGGCCGTAAGCCGACCGTGGTTCTCGTCCACGGCGCATTCGCCGACTCCACCAGCTGGAACGGTGTCGTGAAGAAGCTGAAGCGGGAGGGCTATCCGGTGGTGGCCGCGGCCAATCCGCTGCGCGGGCTGAGCAGCGACGCCGCCTATGTCAAGGAACTCCTGGCCGGCATCGACGGCCCGGTCGTGCTGGCCGGGCACTCCTACGGCGGAGCAGTCATCAGCAATGCCGCCAACGGCGCCGACAACGTCAAGGCGCTCGTGTACATCGCTGCCTTCCTCCCGGACAAGGGCGAGAGCGCGGGTGAGCTGGCGGCCAAGTTCCCCGGCAGCACGCTCGGCGAAGCCCTGCGCCCTGTCCCGATCACCCTGCCCGATGGTTCCCAGGGTGCGGATCTCTACATCGAACAGGCCAAGTTCCACGACCAGTTCGCCGCAGACGTCCCGGAGAACACCACCGACCTCATGGCGGTCACCCAGCGTCCGGTGACCAGCGCCGCTCTGGAGGAGGGTGCCTCCGAGCCCGCCTGGAAGACCATTCCGTCCTGGGTCCTGGTGGCCACCGAGGACCTCAACATCCCGCCGAAGGCTCAGACCTTCATGGCCGAGCGTGCCAAGGCCCACACGGTGGAAGTCCGTGCATCGCACGCGGTGAGCGTCTCCCGCCCCGATGAGGTCGCCCAGCTCATTCAGAAGGCCGCACGGTCGGTCCGCTGACCGGCCGACTCCGAGGGCGGGCCGGCTGCGTTGCCACCCCGCCCTCCACACGCAGGGCGATGCGCTGCCGAAGTGAGGTCACTTCCGCAGCGCAGGGCCCTGAAGTCGGGGCTAGGAAGCCAGCATGATGGTTGTCGGCGTTCCCTGCCAGGCCATCTTGGCGTAGGGGCACAGTGATTCGGCCTTCTCCAGAAGGGGAGCGGCGATCTCCGAAGTGACGCCTGGCCACCTGACCACCAGGTCGACGTGCAGCAGATAGCCGCCGTCTTCCGGATCCCGCCCGAACGCCACGGTCGCCTCCACGGAGATTGCGGCAGGATCGAGCGCCTCCCGCCGCGCCACCAGACTCAGGGCCCCGTGGAAGCAGGCCGCGAAGCCGGCGGCGAACAACTGCTCGGGGTTGTTTCCCTGACCGTCCCCGCCGAGCTCGGCGGGCATGCGCAGCTCGAGGTCCAGGGCCCCGTCGGCCGACCGGGCTCTCCCCGTGGCTCGCCCGTGCGCGGCAGTGCCGCCGCTGACGGTCACGGTCGTGGAGTAGATGGGGGAGAAGGACTCCCCGTCGAAGTCCTTGTCGGTGGACAGATTGGGCAACTTGATCTGGTCGTTCACAGCATGACTCCGATGTCGTCGCGGTGCCCGCCCGGGCCGGACCTCCCCGGCCCGCCCGGAGCGGGCAAGGCGGTGGAAGGGGAGGAGTCGGCCTCTGCGGGTGTTCTTGCCTGGCGCGTGGGGCAGCACACCCGTCCGCGGGCAAGGGCCACCCGGCCGCTCATGACCATCGTCATGTCGTGTGTCCTTCAAGTCTGGGAGAACCCTGGGTTCCGGATAACCGGTAGACCGACAAGTCACCCCTCTTGTGACACGGCCAGGACCCGCTCCACCGACTGCTGCGGGAGGTCTCAGGCGCTCAGGGACGCCACGTAGGGCAGCAGCTTGGCCGGATTCATCACCCACATGATCCGGTCGATCCCCTCGGCGGACGCGTCGACGGACAGCAGGGCCACGGCGTTCCCGTCGGCGGAGACAAGGACGGCCGGCCGTCCATTGGCCTCGACCCACCGAATGTCCATCTGGGGCCAGAACCGGGGCGCGAACGCCGCAAGGTACTTGGAGACGTGCGTACGCCCGACGACCGGAATCTTCGACGCGCCGCGCACCCCGCCGCCGTCGGACCAGCTGACGACGTCCGCGGCGAGGACGTCCTCGAGCACCGCCAGATTGCCCGTCTGCGCGGCGGCGAGGAACACCTCCAGCAGCCGTTTGTGATCAACCGGGCTGACGCGCTCCCTGCGCTCGGAGGCCAGGTGCTTGCGTGCACGGCTCACCAGCTGGCGGGTGTTGGCCTCACTCGTTTCCAGGATGTCCGCGACCTGCTTGTAGGGGTAGTCGAAGGCTTCTCTCAGGACATAGGCCGCTCGTTCCACCGGGTTCAGCTTCTCGAGGAGGAAGAGAACCGCCAGCTCGAGCGCCTCGGCCCGTTCCGCCCCCAGCTGAGGGTCCTCAGTGGTGTCGACCGGCTCGGGAAGCCACGGCCCGATGTACGACTCCCGCCGCACCCGGGCGGACTGGGCGAAGTTGATGGCCAGCCGTGCGGTGACGGTGGTCAGGAAGGCCGCCGGCTCGAGGACGTCCGTGCGGTCCGTGTTCTGCCACCGCAGCCATGCCTCCTGGACGATGTCCTCGGCTTCCACCGCACTGCCGAGGATGCGGTACGCGATGCCGAAGAGCTGCGGGCGCGCCGCGAGGAACTCCCTTGTCGCCTGCTCAAGGGAGTCAGCGTCATCACCAGCGTGCACGGTTGTCCCTTCCAGCTTCGGAGCCACCATGCTACAAGCCGCCGCAGCAGCGTGTGTCCACGGCCGTGGTAGGGCACACACCGATGCCAGCATTGTGGAATTTCAGTGTTACTCGTTGTGTCCCTGGGGACTGTCCCAGGCACTGTGGTTCCCGCGTCACACATCCGGGCGTGCAGGGGCAGACGGCCACGTCCGCGATCCCCTGCAGTTCCGCCTCGTCAAGCGTATGAGGGTGAACAGTGACCCGCTCCCCCAGCTCAGCGGGGAGGGGGTCACCGCCGGGCGAGCCAGTGGGCGAACGTTTCGTGCCCCAGGTGGGCGTCCGGTGCGGGAAGCAGCGTCCGTTCCCCGATCTCCGTACCGAAGAAGGGGGCATGCGCATCGGCGACGACATCACGCAGGTCACCCCGCGCGGCCAGCAGCTTCGCGGTGAGTTCGTCGAGGCGGTGTTCCTCCGGGCCGGCGACCTGGAGAATGCCGGCCGGCGGCACTCCCACGGCGACATGAGCAACCGCAGCGGCGACATCGTTCGCCGACACCGGACGCATCAGGACGGGCGCGACGTGCACACCGTCCGCACGCGTGTTCGTCAGTGCCGTGGTCTCGACGGATTCGAAGAACGGCGTGGCGCGCACGATCGAGGAGAAGGGAACCGGCGAACGCCGCACCTGCTCCTCCTGCAGCAGCTTCGCACGGAAGTACCCCGACTTCAGCTGCTCGGCGCCCACGACGGACAGAACCACGTAATGCTCGGCACCTGCCGCCGCCGCGGCCTCCACAAGGGTGGCCGTGGCGGTGCCGAAGAAGTCCACGCTCGCCTTCTCCGTACGTGCGGGCGCGTCGGTGAGGTCCACCACGACTTCGGCGCCCCGCAGGGCCTCGGCGAGACCCTCCCCGGTGATGATGTCGACGCCCTCCCCGCGCGATACGGACACGACCTCCATGCCGTGGTCCCGGAGCCTGGCAACAGTCCTGGAACCGATCAGCCCGGTGCCTCCCGCAACAACGACTCTCATCCGGGTCTCTTTCCGTCGGGGGTCGGTGACCCCACTGGTGCTTTCATGACGATGACGGTGACGGTGAAGTCAGCCGTCCACCACACCTAGGACAGGGCTCACACTGTTGTTGTGACACTGCTCGACGTAACGCGGTCGGCCACCGTGTCACAGATCCACAGCGCACTCGGTCATCATCGGAAACGGTCATGGGACCAAGACCCACGATCACACCGAGAGCCGAGGCCGCCGACTTGTGGGCGCCGTCACTCCCGAGCATTTCGAGGACACCCGTGAACGACAGACCCGCCCGCCGGCCGAGCAGTTCACAGGTGACCGGCAGCACGCAACGGCGACGGCAGCAAGGCCGCCTGTTCTTGGGCGCGTTGGTGGGCTCAGCCGTACTCGCCGTGACGGCCACCGGCCTGGCCGTCCGCCATGATGCGGAACCGGACCGGAGCGACCGCATAAGCGTCGGTCGCACCTGCCGCTCCACGCTCGGGCAGGAGCTGGAGCTCTCCTGCGGAACGTACGGATTCGGAGACTTGCGCCACGTCTGCCCCACCGCAGCGGCCGGAGGCGGCCGGTGCGTGCCGACGAAGGCCGTGACGGTACGCAACACCGGTCCCTCCACGGTGTACGTGACCGTCATCAACGGGCCCAGGCAGGGCATCCGCGTCCAGGGCGGGGAACGGGAGATCACCCCCGGGCACTCGGCCACCCTGCGTCCCCGTGAAGGACAGCTGTTGTTCGACATCACCCTGCGCGGCGCAGGCGGGGACCCGAAGAGCCTGACTGTGACCCGCGTGCAGTGAGGCCGCCGAGCCACGTTCCGACGGCTGACAGCGCCTCGGTCGTCGACCGGCACGGTGTATCAGCTCGTCACTCCACGAAGTAAGAGTCGTGCTTGTCGAAGAACCTGGCGCGTTCTTCATCCGTGGCGTGGGCCAGCTGTGACACCTTCTCGAAGTACTCCTCGCGTGGTGCGCCCGGGGTGAAGAGCAGCAGCATTTCGGCCGGGGCGTCGGAGTCGTTGCGGAAGGCGTGCAGTCCGCCCTGCGGCACGTGCAGGAAGTCGCCCTTCTGCGCATCGATCCACTTGTCTCCGTTGAAGAGACGGACGGTGCCTTCCAGGATGTAGAAGGACTCCGAGATGGTCTTGTGGAAGTGGGTCTTGGGGCCGCCGGCCCTCGCCCTCATCTCGACTCGGTAGAGCCCGAACTCACCCCGCGTGGTCGTGGTGGTCGCCAGGTAGTGAATGGCGTCCTTGCCCGCTTCGCCGACATCGGGCGGGGTGTTCGCCGGACGGAAATCGGCGCTGACCTCGCCGCTCTCTCCCCAGTACACCTGCTCCGGGTACGACATCTTCAGCACTCCTTGGATTCGGTGGATGAACAACGCTCGTGAACAAAGACCGAGGCTCCCGGCGGATGTGACAGCTGACACCGGCCAGGAGCTGTGGCGGCAGCTTTTCCGGCTCCATGGCGGCGAGCAGCGGCAGCGCCGCCACGGCGACGATGGCTGAACACGGTGTGACAGGCCGCGCCGTAGGCCTGGGCGACGCGGAGACGGACGGCATGTGTCCGGACGGGCCGGATGCCTGGCTCAGCCGAACTGGCCGGGCCGGTAGCTGCCGGCGGGCTGCTGGTTGATGACGTTGATGCGGTTGTAGGAGTTGATGACGGCGATGAGGGAGATCAGCGCCACGAGCTGGTCCTCGTCGTAGTACTTGGCGGCGTTCGCCCAGGCCTCGTCGGTGACCCCGCCGGCCGCGTCCGCGATCCGGGTCCCCTGCTCCGCCAGCTCCAGCGCGGCGCGCTCCGCCTCGGTGAAGACCGTGGCCTCCCGCCAGGCGGCGACCAGGTTGAGGCGTACCGACGTCTCACCGGCCGCGGTGGCGTCCTTGGTGTGCATGTCGGTGCAGAAGCCGCACCCGTTGATCTGGCTGGCGCGGATCTTCACCAGCTCCTGGGTGGCGGCGGGCAGCCCCGAGTCCGACAGCACCTTGCTCGCCGAGTTGATGTGCTTCAGCACCTTGTTCGCGAGGGAATTGCCGAAGTAGTTGACACGCGAATCCATGGCGATCTCCTGGTCGAGTTGCGGATACACACCACTGACCGGACAGCCCGGCAGAATGTGACGCGATCCGGTGAACGGGCCGGCTGCCTCAGACGGCCGCGAACGTGACGCCTGTGAGACGCTCGGAGATCTGCCAGAGCCGGGCTGCGTCGGCCTCGTTCCGGGCCGACCTGTAGATCGCCAGTTGTGTGGGGCTGCCGGTGAACTGGCCAAGACCGTCAGGGCCGTACAGGCACCCGCCCTGTGCGTCACGGCTCGTGGCCGCGTACAGCAGGGGAAGCACGCCGGCGTCGACGGATTGCACGAACACGCCCCAGCGCGCGAGCCGCTTCATGATCGCCTCATGTGGTGCGGGGCGGGTGCGTCCGAGGTTGGGCCCGGATGCGTAGAGGTTGGTCAGTGTCGTACCGGGGTGAGCGGCGTTGCTGACGATGCCCCATTCGCCTGCTGTACTCCGACGGTTCAGCTCGAGGGCGAACAGCAGGTTGGCCAGCTTGGACAGGTTGTAGGCCCGCACCGGTGAGTAGCGCTGCTCGCTCTGCAGATCGTCCCAGTTGATCCTGCCGCCGCGTGCGGCGCTGCTGGTCACGGTGGTCACACGAGCCTGACCGGCGCGCAGCAAGGGCATCAGACGCCCGGTGAGCGCCACATGGCCGAGATGGTTGGTGCCGAACTGCAGCTCGTACCCGTCCTCTGTCGTGTGCCGGACAGGCGGCGCCATCACGCCGGCATTGTTGATCAGGAAGTGGATCGGTCTGCCTTCCGCGGTCAGCGTGTCGGCGAGGGTTTCGACCGAGGCGAGGGAAGCCAGGTCGAGGACGCGTGTGGAGACCTGCGCCTCGGGCACGTTCACACGGATGCGCTCCAGCGCAGCGGCACCTTTGGAGGCGTTGCGCACCGGCAGGACAAGTTCGACGCCGGCGCGAGCGAGCCGTTCGGCCAGCCCCAGGCCGATGCCGTCGCTCGCCCCAGTCACCACGGCGCGCTTTCCTCGCAGGTCGGGCACGGTTACTTCAGTCATCTCGAGCTCCCACTCGTGCAGGCCTTTCAACCAGCACCAACGTCCATGAACGGAGCCGCCCGATCCATGTGGCGCTCAACCATGGACTGACAGGGCATGGATGACATCGGTACTGCGGAGCGGACGCTTGCAGCAACACGGTGTGACACAATGTGGCAGAACGTGCCTTGCCCCGCGTCCACAGGCGAGGTGGGGGGTACGCGGGGCAAGGGGTTCTGCGGTCAGGGACCCGGCCCTCCGGGGCGGGTTGCACCGTTCCTCGGACTGAGTCGTGGGGGACTCAGCAGTCGTAGTCGATCAGGTCGAACGAGGCGTAGTGGTCCGCCGTGTAGTAGTCCTCCTGGTACTCCTCACCCGTGACGATGCGGCGCGCACCGCGCGTGGGGGAGCCCGGCGTGATCACGGTGTACTCGTGGTAGTAGCCGGAGGACTGGCTGGGCAGGATGCCTTCCCGGTTCTGGAAGACGGTGCCGTCCTGTTCGTAGGGGAAGGGGCCGCCGGCCTCGATCAGCTCGAGGGTGTCGTACGCCTGGGAGGGCAGGTCGCTGTAGCAGATGCTGCCGACCGCGGCGGCCGCCGGCGTGGCGGTGACGGTGCCGCCCACGAACAGGGCGGACAGGAGAGCGGCTGCGGCGCCGATCCGAGTGGCGCGTGGGGGGAATCTCATGCCCCCATGGTGACGCGCGTAGAGCATGGCATGTCAATGACAAGCCAGAAGATTTTCCCGTCAAGTCCGATGAGTTTTCGGGAAGTTAACCTCGCGTGCCGAGGCGCTGCCCGGCCCTCAGCCTGACTTCCGGCTCTCCGCGGCCGCGAACAGGGCGAACGCCAGCACCACCAGGGCGACGCTCGCGTAGATCTCGTAACCGTCGAGGAAACCGACCCGCTGCACGAGACCGATGTGCCAGTCGGTGAACTCGTGCAGCAGGCCCATGACGCCCTGCACCAGGGCGAGGAAACCGAGGAGTTCCAGCAGCTGTTTCATGGCCACGACCCTCGCCCCGCGGACCCCTCGCGCACATCGGCCGCGGGGCGCGCCTCTCGGTCCGGAAGTCGGTGATCTCGCCTGCCCACCGCGCCGAAAGTCGTCGGTGCCGCGACTTTGGTCGACGATCCGGCCTGCGGGGAGGTGCCGCGGTCCGCCCCTGCGTAGATTTGTCGACCGTGAAAGACGACGGGACCCTGCAACTGCCGTCGGCGTTCAAGGGACGCCGGTGGTTGTTCCCGTCCGCCCTGGTCCACGCCCTCGACCCGGACGCCGGACGGCCCGGACGCCGGCCCCGGCGCACGCTGCGCGACTGGCTCGTCGACTTCAGCCTCTTTCTGGTGGCCGTCGTCTTCGGTCTGGCGGCAGCGGACTCCATGACCCCCGAGAACACCCCGCCGACCCTCCTGGTCGTCGACCAGTGGGTCGGCGCCCTGGCCTGCGCCGCGGTCTGGCTGCGCCGCCGCTGGCCGCTCGGTCTCGCCCTCGCGATGCTCCCCGTCGGCTTCGTCTCGAACACCGCGGGCGGCGCCGGCCTGGTCGCCTTCTTCACCCTCGCGGTGCACCGGCCCTTCCGGTACGTGGGCTGGGTCGGCGGTATCTCCCTCGCACTGGTCCCGCTCTTCTTCTGGCTGCGCCCGGAACCGACCCTGCCGTACGTCGCGGCGGTCGCGTTCACCGTCCTGCTCAGCGCCAGCGTCATCGGCTGGGGCATGCTCGTCCGGTCCAAACGCCAGCTCATGTTCAGCCTGCGCGACCGCGCCCAGCGGGCCGAGACGGAAGCGCGGCTGCGTGCCGAGCAGGCCCAGCGGCTCGCCCGCGAGGCCATCGCCCGGGAGATGCACGATGTGCTCGCCCACCGGCTGACCCTGCTCAGCGTGCACGCCGGAGCGCTGGAGTTCCGGCCCGACGCGCCCCGCGACGAGGTGGCGCGGGCGGCCGGTGTCATCCGGGAGAGCGCGCACGAGGCCCTGCAGGACCTGCGGGAGATCATCGGCGTCCTGCGGGCGGGCGAGCCCGACGAGGCGGGCCGCCCCCAGCCGACGCTCGCCGCCTTCGACGCGCTGGTCGCCGAGTCCCGCGAGGCCGGCACGAAGGTCACCCTCGTCATGCGGGTCACGGAGCCGGCGGCCGTCCCCGCCTCCGTCGGCCGCACCGCCTACCGCATCGCCCAGGAGGGCCTGACCAACGCCCGCAAGCATGCCCCCGGCACCGAGGTCACCGTGTCCGTGACGGGCGCGTCGGGCGAGGGCCTCACCGTCTGCGTACGCAACCCGGCCCCCGAGGGGGAGGTCCCGCCCGTCCCTGGCTCCGGACAGGGCCTGATCGGCCTGACCGAACGTGCCACACTGGCCGGCGGCCGCCTGGAGCACGGGCCGCGGGAGGACGGTGGCTTCGAGGTGCGGGCGTGGCTGCCCTGGGGCTGAGTCGAGCTCTGCCCATGTCCCTTCGGTGCACAGCAAGTTGACTTGTGTGACGCGATGGGCTGACGTATGTCCAGCCGTCAGCAGTACACGCACCGGAAGGAAAACAGCACAGTGAGTTTCGGGGGACCCAACCCGTACCAGCCGCAGTGGCCACCGAACGGCGGACCGTATCCGCCGCCCCCGAACCAGGGACCCTACGTCCCGCCCCCGAACCCGGGACCGTATCCGCCGCCGTACGTCCCGCCGCAGCCCGGTCAGCCGCCGTACAACCCCTACGCTCCGCACCCGCCGGGCTTCCCGCCGCACCCGCAGCCGTACGTCCCGCCGCGCCGCAACGACTCCCTCTGGTCGCTGCTGGTCGGTCTGCGGGGCGCCGAATGGCCGCCCCTGCGTGACCTGTTGCGAGCCGGGCGGACCCGGATCCACGGCTGTGTGTGGGCGCTCCTGGTGTTCCCGTGCAGCTGGTTCGCGATCGTGCCCCTCATGGTGGGCTACTCCTTCGCCCGCTCGGCCCGCATCCGGGCGCACCGGCTCTTCCCGGTGCGCGGTCACCGGCACTTCGACGATCCCCACGTGTGGCGCATCCAGAAGGCGCGGGCCTGGACCGCGGCCGTCATGTCCCTTCTGCTGCTTGCCGTGTACGGAAAACCGGAGGACATCAGTGAGGCCCAGCAGCAGTACATGATGCGGCTGGCCGTCACCCCGCCGCTGCTGCTGGTGAGCGCCCCCGTGGTCATCGCCCTGCTGTTCCGCATGGCGTCGGCGGCGGCGCGGGCCGAGATGCGACCGCGGCTGCGCGCCGCGGGGCGGTCGGCGCTGTGGTACGTCGGCGCTGTGACAGCGGTGCCGCTGTGCGTGGCCGGGATCACCGTGACCGGAAGCGAGTCGGAGGTCCCCGGCGGTGCCTGGTACGGCTCGCCCTGGGTCGTACTGGCGATCTTCCTGCCGTTCGTCTGGCTGCTGTTCTTCCTCGGCTTCGCCACCGGCCCCGCGATCCGCAGCGGCTTCAACGCCGCCGCGGTGCACCCCGCGCTGCCCGCCCTGCTCACCGGCACCCTGGTGTGGGAGTTCGCCGCGATCAGCATGCTCGCGGGCGGACTGCCCCCGGGCCCGCCCCTGATCCAGTTCCTCGCCCTGCTCGGCGGCCCGGCCTCGGTCACCGCGGTGGCCTGGTGGGAGATCCGGCGACTGCGCACCCTGCACGGTGTGACCCTGCGGCGCTGAGACCCGCACCGCCGCGCGGTACAACGGGTGCGACCGTGATTACGTATGGCCCATGACTGCGATCAGACTGCTCCTCGTCGACGACGACCCACTGGTGCGGGCGGGACTGTCCTTCATGATGGGGGGTGCGGACGACATCGAGATCGTCGGCGAGGCCGCCGACGGCGGCGAGGTCGAGGCGCTCGTCGACCGCACCCGCCCCGATGTCGTCCTGATGGACATCCGGATGCCGACGGTGGACGGTCTCACCGCCACCGAGCGGCTGCGTCGGCGCAAGGACGCCCCGCAGGTCGTGGTCCTGACCACCTTTCACGCCGACGACCAGGTGCTGCGGGCCCTGCGCGCGGGCGCGGCCGGATTCGTCCTCAAGGACACCCCGCCCGCCGAGATACTCGACGCCGTGCGCAGGGTCGCCGCCGGGGACCCCGTCCTGTCGCCCACCGTCACCCGCCAGTTGATGGAGCACGCGGTCGGCACCGCCGCCGACAACCGCCGCACACGCGCGCGGGAGCGCATCGCCGCCCTCAACGAGCGCGAGCGGGAGGTCGCCGTCGCGGTCGGCCGGGGTCTGGCCAATGCCGGGATCGCCGCGGAACTCTTCATGAGCGTCGCCACGGTCAAGACCCACGTCTCCCGCATCCTCGCCAAGCTCGACCTGAACAACCGGGTGCAGATCGCCCTGCTGGCATACGACGCGGGACTCGTCGGGGACGGCGATCAGGACGGGCATTAGGCGTGTCGACCTGATGCCCTCACTCTGCTCCTGCTCACCTGAGCACCGGCTCGGCCCCGCCCGGGATCTCCGCGAGCCGGACGGGTCTGTGCTCCCGGCGCGACAGTTCGCACGCCTCCGCGATCCTGAGCGCCTGCAACGCCTCGCGTCCGTCGCAGGGGTTGGCCCGCTCGCCCCGCACCACCTCCACGAACGCGCACAGTTCGGCCTCGTAGGCGGGGTCGAACCGCTCCAGGAAGGTGGTCCAGGGCTTGCTGGCGGCCGGTGGTCCGGTCGGCTCGGTCGACGCGATCGGCGTACGGTCGTCCAGCCCGACCACGACCTGGTCCAGCTCCCCGGCGAGCTCCATGCGCACGTCGTAGCCTGCGCCGTTCAGCCGGGTCGCGGTGGCCGTGGCCAGCGTGCCGTCGTCGAGGGTGAGGAGCACGGCCGCCGTGTCGACGTCGCCCGCCTCGCGGAACACCGGGGGACCGGCGTCGGACCCGGCGGCGTACACGTCGACGACCTCGTGCCCGGTCACCCAGCGCACCATGTCGAAGTCATGGATCAACGTGTCCCGGAAGAGCCCCCCGGACAGCGGCAGGTACGCGGCCGGCGGCGGCGCCTGGTCGGAGGTCAGCGCCCGTACGGTGTGCAGCCGCCCGAGCCGGCCCGAGCGGACCGCCTCGCGCGCGCCCGTGTAGCCCGCGTCGAAGCGGCGCTGGAAGCCCATCTGGAGGATCGTTCCGGCGGCCTCGACCTCGGCGATCGCATGCAGCGAGCCGGGCAGGTCGAGCGCGATCGGTTTCTCGCAGAACACCGGCAGCCCCGAGCGCGCTGCCCGACCGATCAGTTCGGCGTGCGCCGACGTCGCCGTCGTGATCACCACGGCGTCCACACCCCACCGGAAGATCTCGTCCATGCCCGGCGCGGCCGTCTCCCCGAGCCGGTGCGCCAGCTCCTGTGCCCGCGCGGGGTCGACGTCCGTGAGGATCAAGGAGCCCACGTCCCGGTGGCGGCTGAGCGTGTTCGCATGAATGGTGCCGATGCGGCCCGTCCCGATGACCCCGATGCGCATGGAAACAAAGTGGGGTCGCACCCACCGCACTGTCAATGCTTATGTCCGGACAATCGGACTACACAACTTCCCGTCAACCCGTCACGGAGCTACGCTCGGCCCGTGCCGAAACCAGATGTGGACCCGACCGTACAGCTCGACCTCAGCGTGGACCGGAGTTCTCCGGTGCCGCTGTACTTCCAGCTGTCCCAGCAGCTCGAGGCCGCGATCGAGCGGGGAACGCTCACCCCCGGCAGCCTGCTGGGCAACGAGATCGAGCTCGCCGCCCGGCTCGGCCTGTCCCGCCCCACCGTCCGCCAGGCCATCCAGTCCCTGGTCGACAAGGGCCTGCTCGTGCGCCGCCGCGGTGTCGGCACCCAGGTCGTGCACAGCCAGGTCAAGCGTCCGCTGGAGCTCAGCAGCCTCTACGACGACCTGGAGGCGGCCGGGCAGCGCCCGGCGACCAAGGTCCTGGTCAACACCGTCGTCCCGGCGTCCGCCGAGGTGGCGGCAGCCCTCGGCGTCAGCGAGGACAGCGACGTGCACCGGGTGGAACGGCTACGGCTGGCGCACGGGGAGCCGATGGCGTACCTGTGCAACTTCCTGCCGCCCGGCCTGATCGAACTGGACACCACGCAGCTGGAGGCCACCGGCCTGTACCGGCTGATGCGCGCCGCCGGGATCACCCTGCACAGCGCCCGGCAGTCCATCGGCGCCCGCGCCGCCACCGCCGCCGAGGCCGAACGGCTCGGCGAGAGCGAGGGCGCCCCCCTGCTGACCATGCAGCGCACGACCTTCGACGACACCGGCCGGGCCGTCGAGTACGGCACGCACACCTACCGTCCCACCCGCTACTCCTTCGAGTTCCAACTGCTCGTACGGCCCTGACGACCCCGCGCGGAGCCAGCCCCGTTCGTCGCAATGTCCGGACAAGGCGACCGTCTCGCGCTCCCCGGTCACGAGGCGCACGATCTCCGTGTTCATACTGGGGCGTTTGGGGTCGGCGGGATGACCGGCCCCTTGCATACCTGAAACACAGCAAGAAGGGCACGGCCTCGTGGCACGGTTTCGGACCTGGGTAGGCATCGCGGTGGCAGGGGTGCTGTGCGCCTCCCTCGCGGGGTGCAGCAGCACCGGCGGCAAACGCGCCGAGGACGCCCGCAAGGCCGCGGCCGCCCAGGGCAAGGCAGCGGTGAACACGCCCCGCTGGACCTTCGCCATGATCACTCACTCGGGCGACGGCGACACCTTCTGGGACATCGTCCAGAGCGGCGCCGAGCAGGCCGCCGTCAAGGACAACATCAACTTCCTGTACTCCCACGACGACGAGGCTCAGCAGCAGGCGCAGCTCGTGGACGCGGCCGTCGACAAGGGCGTCGACGGCATCATCGTCACCCTCGCCAAGCCCGACGCGATGAAGGCCGCCGTCGCCCGCGCCGTCAAGGCCGGCATCCCGGTGATCACCGTGAACTCCGGCTCCGCGGAGTCCAAGGACTTCGGCGCACTCACTCACATCGGCCAGGACGAGACGATCGCCGGCCAGGCCGTCGGCGAGGAGCTGAACGAGCGCGGGAAGAAGAAGGCGGTCTGCGTCCTGCACGAGCAGGGCAACGTCGGCCACGAGCAGCGCTGCGCCGGCGTGCAGGAGACCTTCGACGGCGCGGTGCAGAACCTCTACGTCACCGGTACCAACATGCCCGACGTGCAGTCCGCCCTCGAGGCCAAGCTGCAGTCCGACACCGCGGTCGACGCCGTCGTCACTCTCGGTGCCCCGTACGCCGACACCGCCGTCAAGGCCAGGGAGAGCGCCGGCAGCGACGCCGAGATCGACACCTTCGACCTCAACGCCAAGGTGGCCGCCGGACTGAGGGACGGCACCCTCGGCTTCGCCGTCGACCAGCAGCCCTACCTGCAGGGCTACCAGGCGGTCGACCTGCTGTGGCTGTACAAGTACAACGCCGATGTCCTCGGCGGCGGCAAGCCCGTGCTCACCGGCCCGCAGATCATCACCAAGGACCAGGCGGGCGCGCTCGCGGAGTACACCGAGCGGGGCACCCGATGAGCGCGATCACTGACGAAAGGATTCTGCACGCCTCACCGCTGCGTAAGCTGCTCGGCCGCCCGGAACTGGGCTCGGTCGTCGGCGCGATCGCGGTCTTCGTCTTCTTCGTGGTCGCCGCCGACAGCTTCCTGAAGGCATCCAGCCTGAGCACCGTGCTCTACGCGTCCTCCACGATCGGCATCATGGCCGTCCCGGTCGCCCTGCTGATGATCGGCGGCGAGTTCGACCTGTCCGCGGGTGTCCTCGTGACGTCCTCGGCGCTGGTCTCGTCGATGTTCAGCTACCAGATGACGGCGAACGTCTGGGTCGGCGTCGGCGTTTCCCTGCTGGTCACGCTCGCGATCGGCGCCTTCAACGGCTTCATGCTCACCCGCACCAAGCTGCCGAGCTTCATCATCACGCTCGGCACCTTCCTGATGCTGACCGGCATGAACCTCGGCTTCACCAAGCTGATCTCCGGCACCGTCTCCACCAAGACGATCGCCGACATGGAGGGCTTCCCCACCGCCCACGACGTCTTCGCCTCGACCCTGACCGTCGGCGGCGTCGACTTCAAGATCACCATCCTGTGGTGGTTCGGTCTGATCGCCCTCGCCAGCTGGATCCTGCTGCGTACCCGCGCCGGCAACTGGATCTTCGCGGTCGGCGGCAACCAGGACGCGGCCCGCGCGGTCGGCGTCCCGGTCGCCAGGACCAAGATCGGCCTCTACATGGGCGTGGCCTTCGGTGCCTGGGTCTCCGGCCAGCACCTGCTCTTCTCCTACGACGTCGTCCAGTCCGGCGAGGGCGTGGGCAACGAGCTGATCTACATCATCGCCGCCGTCATCGGCGGCTGCCTGATCACCGGCGGCTACGGCAGCGCGGTCGGCTCGGCGGTCGGCGCGTTCATCTTCGGCATGACCAGCAAGGGCATCGTCTTCGCCGAGTGGAACCCCGACTGGTTCAAGTTCTTCCTCGGAGCGATGCTGCTCCTCGCGACCCTGCTCAACGCCTGGGTCCGCAAGCGCGCGGAGGCCACCAAGTGACGGAAACCCCTCGGCGTACGGCGCTCGTGGAGCTGTCCGACGTCAGCAAGCACTACGGCAACGTCCGCGCCCTCGAAGGTGTCTCCCTGGAGGTCCATGCAGGGGAGATCACCTGCGTCCTCGGCGACAACGGGGCGGGCAAGTCGACCCTGATCAAGATCATCGCCGGTCTGCACCAGCACGACGGCGGCACCCTGCGCATCGAGGGCGAGGAGACCCGCCTCGCCTCCCCGCGCGAGGCCCTGGACCGCGGTATCGCCACGGTCTACCAGGACCTGGCCGTCGTCCCTTTGATGCCGGTCTGGCGGAACTTCTTCCTGGGCTCCGAACCCCGCAAGGGCACCGGCCCCTTCAAGCGCATGGACGTCGACCTCATGCGCCGCACCACCCACTCCGAACTCCTGCGCATGGGCATCGACCTGCGCGATGTGGACCAGCCGATCGGCACCCTCTCGGGCGGCGAGCGTCAGTGTGTGGCGATCGCACGGGCGGTGCACTTCGGCGCGAAGGTCCTCGTGCTCGACGAGCCGACGGCGGCGCTGGGTGTGAAGCAGTCAGGGGTGGTCCTGAAGTATGTGGCGGCGGCCAGGGACCAGGGACTGGGTGTTGTGTTGATCACCCACAACCCGCATCACGCGTATCTGGTCGGCGACCGTTTCGTGCTGCTGAAGCGCGGCAGCATGGTGGCGAACCACACACGTGACTCGGTGACATTGGACGAGCTGACACGCCAGATGGCAGGCGGAAACGACCTGGATGATCTACGCCATGAACTGCAGCGCACCTAGGGGCGCGGGGGAACTGCGCGACCAGCCACAACGGACCCGCAGACGGCGTACGTCATGAACCACCCCATGCCTCCCCTGTTCGGCACCCGGCGTGAGCGTGCGGCAGAATCGGCGGCGATGAGCACCTACCGTGACCTCCCGATCTCCCGGGCGCTGAGTTCCGCCCGCGCAGGCGGCGCCCCCATCGGCTCCCGCCGCGCCCCGGTGCTGCGCACGGTCGGCACCCGGGAGCGCCGCTCCCATCTGACGGCACCCCGGGTGCCGACGGTGGGCATCGACATCGGCGGCACCAAGGTGATGGCCGGAGTCGTCGACGCCGACGGCAACATCCTGGAGAAGCTCCGCACGGAGACCCCGGACAAGTCCAAGAGCCCGAAGGTCGTCGAGGACACCATCGTCGAACTGGTCCTGGACCTGTCCGACCGCCACGACGTGCACGCGGTCGGCATCGGCGCGGCCGGCTGGGTCGACGCCGACCGCAACCGCGTCCTGTTCGCCCCCCACCTGTCCTGGCGCAACGAACCCCTGCGGGACCGCCTCGCCGGCCGGCTGTCCGTCCCGGTCCTGGTGGACAACGACGCCAACACCGCAGCCTGGGCCGAGTGGCGCTTCGGCGCCGGCCGCGGCGAGGACCACCTGGTGATGATCACGCTGGGTACCGGCATCGGCGGCGCGATCCTGGAGGACGGCCAGGTCAAGCGGGGCAAGTTCGGTGTCGCGGGCGAGTTCGGGCACATGCAGGTGGTGCCCGGCGGCCACCGCTGCCCGTGCGGCAACCGCGGCTGCTGGGAGCAGTACAGCTCCGGGAACGCGCTGGTCCGGGAGGCCAGGGAACTGGCCGCCGCCGACTCGCCGGTGGCGTACGGGATCATCGAGCACGTCAAGGGCAACGTCGCGGACATCACCGGCCCGATGATCACCGAGCTGGCCCGCGAGGGCGACGCGATGTGCATCGAGCTGCTTCAGGACATAGGGCAGTGGCTCGGCGTCGGCATCGCCAACCTGGCGGCCGCCCTGGATCCCTCCTGCTTCGTGATCGGCGGCGGCGTCAGCGCGGCCGACGACCTGCTGATCGGCCCCGCCCGGGACGCCTTCCGGCGCCATCTCACCGGCCGCGGCTACCGCCCCGAGGCCCGCATCACCCGCGCCCAGCTCGGCCCCGAGGCCGGCATGGTCGGCGCCGCCGACCTCGCCCGGCTGGTCGCCCGCCGCTTCCGCCGTGCCAAGCGCCGCCGGGTGGAGCGGTACGAGCGCTACGAGCGGTACGCGGAGGCTCGCCGTACCGGGGAGTGGACGTGACCGGTTCCCTGCCCCCACAGGGCGGTCCCGCGGGCGAGCTGGACGTTCAGGCCGAGGACCGTGCTCACGTGATCCGCCGGAGAGCGTTCACCCTGCTCATCATCGTGCTGCTCATCGGCATCCCGGCCGGCTATCTGGTGATCTCCGCCAACCAGAGCCGCAACAGCGGCAAGGCCAAGGAGGAGAAGTACTCGGCCCGGGGCCTGACCGAGGGCTGGCCGTCCAAGGTGCAGCGCCGCCTGTACCAGGTGCCGATACCGCATCCGGCCAACCAGGTGGCGTGGTACGAGACGAACAACTGGCGGACCAGCCGCCTCTACGTGCAGTTCCAGACCACGCACGCCGGACTGGACGCCTTCCTGAAGGAGATCGGTGTCAGTCGTGGGCAGCTGGACAAGGGCAACATCACCATCGGTGCCCGCGACCGGAACGTTACCGGCTGGAAATTCGCCGGCCCCGGCGCCCGGCCCGGAACCTACTGGGGCCTGGTCCACGAGCAGAAGGACCCCAGGCCGACGCAGCAAGTGGTCGTGAACACGGGCAACCCGACCTACCCGATGGTGTACGTCGTCTCCCGCGTGATTCCCTGACCGCGCCCGGCTGCGCGCCGCCGGTCGCCGGGGCCGATTGTCAGACTCCGCCCGTAGAGTCGAAGACGTCTGATCCGACGAGCGGGCGGGAGGTGACCATGCGTACGGGCGAACAGGCCGGGGCGGACCGGCGGGCGGACGGTTCTGCCGTGTCCGCGGGACTCGCAGCCGTCTTCCTCCCGGCACCACTTCCGCGCGCGGGCCGGGTCGCCTTCTGGGATCCGCAGAACGGTTCGCCGGCCTTCTCCGCCCCCGCAGCGGCACCCCCATCGGGCGCCGAGCGCATGGACCTGACCGTCGTACGACACCATGGTGCCGGCGTGCGCCGCAGGCGGACGCCCGCACTGACCCTGCCGGTCGGCGAGGCCCTGCCGCTGCTCGTGCGCGCGCGGCACGACCCCGCCGCCCACCCCGCCACGGCCTGCTGGGGCGCAGCCGCCCTGCACGCGCTGCGGCTCGCCGCCCGCGGCCGCCTGCTGCCCGGCCTGACGCCCACCGGCCACGACGCCTGGCGGGCCGGCCCCCTCGACCCCGACGACATCGCCCACCTGCGCGCGGTGGCCGCCGCCCTGCCGTACGAGGGCCATGCGGTGCCCCTGCCCGGCCCGGGCCCGCTTCTGCTGCCCGAGCCGGAAGCCCTGATGCGCTCCTTCCTGGACGCGGTCGCCGACACCCTGCCCCGCACCCCGGCCGCCGCGCACGCCTGCGGCAGGCCCTTCGCGGCGCAGGAACCGCAGCACCTGCCCGCCGCGCACGACTGGGCCGCCGAGGTCGCCGCCGGGATGGACGCGGGGGTGCGGATCTCGCTCCGCCTGGACCTGTCGGCGTACGAGCTGTTCGACGTGGGGGAGAGCGGCGACCGGGTGCGCCGGGCGGGGGCCGCGATCGTGCAGGTGCACAGCCTCGCCGACCCCACGCTCGTCGTCGACGCGGCCGCGCTGTGGGCGGGCGACGCGGACGCCGAGTTCGGTCCCCGTGCGCGGGTGGACGCCGCGCTCGCCATCCGCCGGGCGGCCCGCGTCTGGCCTCCGCTGGACCGACTCGCCGAGCAGGACGTGCCCGACGTGCTCGCCCTGTCCGAGCCGGAGCTCGGCGACCTGCTCGGCGCGGCGGCCGGCCGGCTCGCAGCGGCCGGGGTCGCCGTGCACTGGCCCCGCGACCTGGCCAGGGACCTCACGGCGGCCGCGGTCGTACGGCCCGCGCCGGGCTCGGCGACCGACGGCACCGGCTTCTTCGAGAGCGAGGAACTGCTCCAGTTCCGCTGGCAGTTGGCGCTCGGCGGCGAGCCGCTCACCGAGTCCGAGATGGACGCGCTGGCCGAGGCCCACCGTCCCGTCGTACGGCTGCGGGACCAGTGGGTGCTCGTCGACCCGGCCCTGGTCCGCAAGGCCCGCAAGCGCGAACTGGGCCTGCTCGACCCGGTCGACGCGCTGTCCGTCGCCCTCGCCGGCACCGCGGAGGTCGACGGCGAGCAGGTCGAGGCAGTGCCGGTCGGCGCACTCGCGGCGCTGCGCGAGCGGCTGACCGCCGGCGTACGGCCCGCCGAACCACCCGCCGGCCTCCGGGCGACCCTGCGCGACTACCAACTCCGGGGCCTGGCCTGGCTCGACCTCATGACCTCCCTCGGCCTCGGCGGCTGCCTCGCCGACGACATGGGACTGGGCAAGACGGTCACCGTCATCGCCCTCCACCTCAAGCGGGCCCGCACCGAACCCACCCTGGTGGTCTGCCCGGCCTCCCTGCTCGGCAACTGGCAGCGGGAGATCAACCGGTTCGCCCCCGGCGTTCCCGTCCGCCGCCACCACGGCGCCGAGCGCACCCTGGACGATCTCGACGGCGGATTCGTCCTCACCACGTACGCCACGATGCGCTCGGCCGCCCCGACACTGGCACAGCAGAAGTGGGGCATGGTCGTCGCGGACGAGGCACAGCACGTCAAGAACCCCTACTCGGCGACGGCGAAGGCCCTGCGCACCATCCCGACGCCCGCGCGCGTGGCCCTGACCGGCACGCCGGTGGAGAACAATCTCTCCGAGCTGTGGGCGCTGCTGGACTGGACGACCCCCGGCCTCCTCGGCCCCCTGAAGTCCTTCCGCGCCCGGCACGCGCGCGCGGTGGAGAACGGCGAGGACGAGGAGGCGGTGACCAGGCTGGCCCGCCTCGTCCGGCCCTTCCTGCTGCGCCGCAAGAAGTCCGACCCCGGCATCGTCCCCGAACTGCCGCCCAAGACGGAGACCGACCACCCCGTCCCGCTCACCCGCGAACAGGCCGCGCTGTACGAGGCGGTGGTGCGGGAGTCCCTGCTGGCCATCGAGACGGCGGAGGGCATCGCGCGCCGCGGGCTGGTGCTGAAGCTGCTGACCTCGCTGAAGCAGATCTGCAACCATCCGGCGCTGTATCTGAAGGAGGAGCACGGGGCGGGCGGCGGCGACCGGCTCGCCGCCCGCTCCGGCAAACTCGCCCTGCTGGACGAACTGTTGGACACACTCCTCGCCGAAGACGGCTCGGCACTCGTCTTCACACAGTACGTCGGCATGGCCCGGCTGATCACCACCCACCTGGCCGCCCGCGCCGTCCCGGTGGACCTCCTGCACGGTGGCACACCGGTCCCGGAACGCGAACGCATGGTGGACCGCTTCCAGAGCGGCGCCACACCGGTCCTCGTGCTGTCCCTGAAGGCCGCCGGCACGGGCCTGAACCTGACCCGCGCGGGCCATGTCGTCCACTTCGACCGCTGGTGGAACCCCGCAGTCGAGGAACAGGCCACCGACCGCGCCTACCGCATCGGCCAGACCCAGCCCGTCCAGGTCCACCGTCTCATCACCGAGGGCACGGTCGAGGACCGCATCGCCCAGATGCTGGAGTCCAAGCGGGCCCTCGCCGACGCGATCCTCGGCTCCGGCGAGTCCGCCCTCACCGAACTGACGGACCGTGAGCTGTCCGACCTGGTGTCGTTGCGGAGGGCATCGTGACGGGCGCGAGCGAAGAACACCCGACGGTCCCGAACGGTCCCGCCGCGCCGGACGCCGCTACCCCGACCGACCGCACGCCACAGCCACGCCCCGCCGACGTGGCCCGCCAGGCCCTGCGGGCCGCGCGGGAACGGGGGAGCCGGGATCCCGAGGAGGCCGCCGACCAGTCCACGGACGTGTCATCGACCCCGCCGATGGACCGGCCTCCCGCGGCGAACTCGGCGACTCAAAAGCCCAGGCCCGGCGACGCAGCCCGCGCGGCACTACGCCGGGGGGCATCGACGCGACGCGGCGAGGGCGAAGCCGAGGGCGCGGCGGAGGACGCCGAGCCGGCCGACCGGGCGAACGCCCACCCCGCAGACGCCGCGCGTGACGCACTCCGCGCAGCCCTGCGGGAGCGTGCGGCGGCCTCGGAGACGGACCCTGCTGCTGGTTCGGGGTTGGGTGCCCGTCCTGGCGTGGCTGCTGCTGGTTCGGGGTTGGGTGCCCGTTCCGGCGTGCCTGCCGCTGGTCCGGGTCCGGGCACCCACGCCGGCGGGTCCGCGGCCGACCCCGGGCCGGGCGCTCACCCTGGCGGGTCCGCCGCCGACTCGGAGCCGGGTATCCATCACCGCGTGCCTGCCGTCGGCCCGGAGCCGGGCACCCACCCCGGCAGGTCCGCCACCGACCCGGAGCCCGGCACCCACCCCGGCGTCCTCGCCGCAACCCCCCGTGTCCCCCGCTCCATGGCCTCGCCGCACCGCGACGGTGAGCTGCGCCGCACCTTCCCCGCCTTTCCGGCCCGGTCGTCCGACGACGCGCCCTTCGCCGCGACCTGGTGGGGCAACGCCTGGATCACCGCGCTGGAGGAGGGCGCGCTGGACGTCAAGCGGCTGGCGCGTGGGCGTGGTTACGCCGACCGCGGTCACGTGGACGCCATCACGGTCACGCCCGGACTCGTCCTCGCCTACGTGCGCGGCAGCCGCCCCCGCCCGTACCGCGTGCAGGTCCGGCTGCGCACCCTGGACGACGCCGACTGGGAGCGGTTTCTGGACGCCGCCGCCGACCGGCCCGCGCACATCGCCGCGCTCCTCGACAAGGAGATGCCCGAGGCGCTGGCCGAAGGGGACGTGCCGCTGCTGCCCGGCCCCGGTGACCTCGATCCGCACTGCAGCTGCCCCGACCGCGGCCACCCCTGCAAGCACGCCGCCGCCCTCTGCTACCAGACCGCACGCCTGCTCGACGCCGACCCCTTCGTCCTGCTCCTGCTGCGCGGCCGGGGCGAACGCGAGCTGCTCGACGCGCTCTCCCGGCTGAGCGCCGCCCGCGCGGCCCGCGCCGCCCAGGACCGGGAACCGTCCCCGCTGCCCGGCACGCGGGCCACCGACACCCTCACCCGGCGCGAACTCCCGCCCCTCCCACCCCCGTTGCCCCTCCCCCCGCACCCCGAGCAGCCCCCGGCATACCCGGCTGCCCCGGGCGGCCCGGACCCCTTCGCGCTGGACCAGCTGGCCACCGACGCCGCCGCCCGCGCCCACGCCCTGCTCGCCACCGGCAGGGACCCGGTGGCCGAGCTGACGCTGTGGCAGGACGCGGTACGGCTCGCCGCGGCCCGCCCCGGCTCCGGCCTCACCGCCGGCACCCGCGCCCTGTACTCCTCGCTCGCCTCCGCCGCAGGCCGCACCCCGGCCGAGCTGGCCCGGGCGGTCGCCGCCTGGCGGCAGGGCGGCCTCGACGGCCTCAGCGCCCTGGAGGAACCCTGGGACCCGCCGGCCGGCCGCTTCGACCGGGCCCGCCCGCTCCTCCTCGCCGCCGACCTCCCCGCCTTCCGCCCCCGGCGCAACCGCCTCACCCACCCGCACGGCCACGTTCAGCTCCGCCTCGGCCGCGACAACCTGTGGTACGCCTACGAGTCCGAGCCGGGCCACGACGACTGGTGGCCCCGCGGCACCCCGGACCCCGACCCGGTCGGCGCCCTCACGGGCCTCGGCACCACCGACGAATCCTGACCGCACCTGGCAGGGCCTGAGCGGGGCTCGGCAGTTGCGGGAGGTGTTTGCCCAGGATCCCGGCCCAACGGTGCAGGCATGGGCAAGCCGATGTCTTCCGCCGGTTCTTCTCTCAGTTCTCACACTGCCCGCAGGCCAGCGGACTCATTGCCGCTCCAACACGGCCAACCGCCTGTTCGCCGGCTACCGCCATCACCGGGGCACGGGTTCCAATTCGGAGTGGAAGTGACGCAGGACGGGGGCTTGCTCCACCATGCGGTAGCCGGGGATCCGGTCCTTGTTCTTCGCGGTTGCTTCCAGGATCTCGCCGACGTAGTTCAGGTGGCTGAGCGTGTAGGTCCTGCGGGGGAGGACGAGTCGCAGAAGTTCGAAAGGGGCTGTGGTGACCGGGTTTCCGTGCTCGTCTTCCTTGCCGAGGTAGAGGGATCCCAGCTCGACCGAGCGGATACGGGAGTGGCTCTCATCGGACTGCGTCCGTTCCACGATGCCCACGCCACCACCGAACACCGCGTACGCGAAGCCCTGGGCCGCCAACAGTACGAGGCAGCCTGGTCGCAGGGCGCAACCGCCCAGGACAGTGCGCGACTTGCCCTGGATGACGGAGCACTTCCAGCTACCGCCTCCCTCACAGGAAGACGGCTGGACAGTCACAACGGCAGTCCCGCTACTGACGGCGTCGACCACGATGGACAGTCGGGCCAGGGCGTGAGTCCGGACGGCCCCGATCACACCGGTCACCGAGCGCGGCGTGCGCGGCCTCCGCTCCGGCTTCGCTGCGGCCGCCGGGCCCAACCCCGCGCCGCTCGACCGCCTTCTGCCCACCGTCGGCGCATCCGGCGCACCGCTACGGGAGACGGCCCATGCGGCCGGTGGCGCCCCAGCGGCCTACGACGGCTTCGCGGACACCTTCGCCGCCGAGGCGGCCGTCAGCGCCTACAACGCCCACTACGACCGGCCCACCGTCCTCCGTCTCCTCGCCGACGTGCGCGACCGGCGCGTCCTGGACGCCGGATGCGGGGCCGGCCTGTACCTGGCCGAACTGGTCGAACGCGGCGCGAAGGTGACCGGATTCGACCAGAGCGCCAGACATGGTCCGTCACGCCGCGCCCGCGTCGCCGCCCTGCGCGAACTCCACCGGGTTCTGCGCCGTGCGGGGCGCCTCGTGCTGTCCACCAGCCATCCGACCGCCGACTGGCTCGCCGATGGCGGAAGCTGCTTCGACGCCCGCCATGTCGAAGAGACCTGGACCGGCGGGATGCTGCACCGCTACTGGCGCCAGCCCCTCGAACGCTGGGTGGAGGAGATCACCGAGGCAGGCTTCACCATCGAGCGCCTGGGGAACACCGACCCACCCCGGCAATGGCCCAAACCCCACCCCGGGAATACGCCAAACTGTCCCGTGAGCCCGGATTCATCGCCCTCCGGCTCGCGAAGAACACCGTGCCCCATCCGTCCTCGTCCTGACGGGACGACGCCACGAACGGGAATTCCCATGCCGACCTGCGATAACCCGCGATGAGCACACCGGCCCTGGTGGTCGTGAGCGGCGGCCCCGGTACAGGGAAGACCACGCTCGCCCACGAGCTCGCACGCACCCTCGGATGCCCCGCGATCATCCGCGACGAGATCAAGCAGGCCATGGTCATGTCCACCCCCGGCTACCAGAGCGGCGGCGACGACCCCCTCAACTACCCCACTCTCGATGCCTTTTTCGGTGTACTGAAGGTGCTCCTGAAGGCCGGCGTCACGCTCGTCGCCGAAGCGGCCTTCCAGGACCGGCTGTGGCGCCCGAACCTGGAGCCGCTCACCGGCCTCGCACATATCCGCGTCATTCGCTGCACCACCGAGGTCGGCGTCGCCCACGACCGCATCGTCCAGCGCGCCAAGGAAGACGTTCACCGGGCCGCCCACGGCGACCAGGACCTGCTCGAAACCATCGCCGCCGGAGAGCACTCCCTCGAAGCCTTCGTGCCGATCTCCCTGGACGTCCCCACCCTGACCGTGGACACCTCGGCCGGTTACCAGCCGGCCTTGCCGGACATCGCTGCCTTCGCCCGCGCGTCCGTCCACGACGGGGCGTCACCCGAACGCAAGACGGGAAGCTGACAGCGAGGCAACCGGGCGCTTTTGTACGGGGCTTGGGCGACACCACGTCGGTAAGTCCTGGCGGCTCGTGCTCCGCCCTGCTCTTCACCCGAGTGCCGCGCGCTCCGCTCGTGCATTGGGTTCCGCGTAGCGCAGGGCAGGGCTCGACATGTGGTGCAGAAGGGCAGCGGTCATCCGACAGCGCTCAAGTGCATTGGCAGCCGGTTTATCGCATGCGGATTACCGCGTACGTCTCGCCGTCCCTGGGCGGCCGCGTCCAGGAGCGGGTGGCGAACGTGTGCAGACGGCCGTTCACGATGGCGTGACGCGGCAGATGGGCACCGAACTCCCCGGCCACCGCTTCCAGCAGCGACCGTTCCGCCTCGGCGCCGTCCGCCAGATCACCGAAGAACCGGCTCGGATCCAGTGCCCGCGGTATCTCCCCGCTCTGCCGGACCTCTCCGTCCGCGTATGTGAATGCGTACTGCTCGGCACCGTCTCGCGCCACCGAAAGGTGGAAGAACGGCTCCCCGTGCCATGTCCTCAGACCGCTCCACACCACCACTGTGCGGGTGCCCGTGCCGGCGGCCGCGGCCGGGGAGACGAACCGCTGCCGGTGGAACGGGGCGGGATCGCCGTCGAAGGCGAAGCTCCAGCCGGTGCCGGCCCGGCCGACCGCCATGAGAGCCCTGTCGTCGTAGGACGAGAACTCCCTCTGGCTGTGCAGCGACCTGTGGCGCGCCTCCCAGAGGGTCATGGGTTCGTTCAGCACGATGCCGTCCCCGTCCGCGAGACGCCCGGGCAACTCCTCCGGCTCCACCCCCTCCACCAGGACGAACCGGTAGGACGTGCGGTTGTTGCCCGGGTCCGGCTCCGCGAGCCATGCCAGGTTGCCCGGGTCGAGTCCGGCCGTCGGCCTCGGTGCCTCACCCGCCTGCCCGCCCCGTGGCGTGGACAGCAGCTCGCGGCCCCGCTCCGGGGTCAGCAGCGGCCCGAGCACCGGGTCGGCCACCCACCCCAGTGGCGCCAGGTGGTCCGGTCCCAGCGGCTCCCACAGGGGCAGAGCGTTTGTCAGTGTCCGCCACGCCTCGTCGGTGTCTCCCCACCGCGCCAGCTCCCGCGCCCGCTCGACCGCCTCGCCGAACGGTCCGGACGCCGTGTACCGGTACGTACCGTTCCGCACCTGATCCAGCGTCGCGTAAGCCAGTGACACCAGGTCGTCGTCGGCGCCCCGCAGATGGAACGTCAGCGTGGAGTCGTCCCGATACGAGTGCGCCGCGTGCTCGGCGACCAGCGGCGGCAGCAGCTCGGGAGCGTACTGAGGGTCCGTCACCAGTCCGTCGAAGTACACCATGTGGGTCTGTCCGAGCAGACGGCGTATCTGGTCGCCCAGCCCGACGGCCCGCGGTCTGCCGTACTCCTTGGCCTCGTCCAGCGCCTTCCCGGCCCGTTCCCAGCCGCCGCGCAGCGCCTCCGCCCGGGCCTCCTCCACCAGGGCGTCCAGCTTTCGCGTCGTGTCGTTGGCGAACTCCGGCTCCCCGTCGCTCCGGTGCGCCCGCAGGCTGTGGAACTCCCGGTACATGTCCCGCATGAACGCAAGGAAGTTCGCGTGCCGCTCGGGTGGCGCGGCCCGCCAGCTCGCCCACGTGTACACGGCCCACTCGCCGTCCTCGTCCACGTCCCCGGGATCCAAGAGGACGTGGGTGATGTCGGACTCGACGTCGAGCTGCAGCCCGCGCCGCCAGATGTCCGCCTCCCGCCGCTCCTCGGGCCCGGCGTCCTCGTCCAGGTACTCCTCGAACACGTCCGCGAGTCCCGACTCGTTGTTGTGCCAGCGCGCGTCCTCGGTCCCCGCCAGCAGCCACACGAACCCGCCCGCGTGCCGCCACCCGTCGCTGACCTTGAGGAACTCCCGGTACGACGGGGGCATCCGTCGGCCGAGGCGCTCCTCCATGGCTGCGATCCGCTCCTCGGACGCGGGAGGGAACCCCAGCCACCGCACCCGCCGTGCGGCCTCGTCGTCCTTGCCCCGCATCTCGCCGTCCGGCAGGGAATCCGCCCACTCCCCGCTCCACTTGAGCAGGAGGGACCGCCAGTCGAATGCCGTGGTGTCCGTCATGCGCCCGATGCTGCCACCCGCCACTGACAGTGCTCCGCTGCTTGCTGCGGCCAGCGGGACCCTCTCGTACGTAACCGGCACGGCGGGTTGTGCCGACGTGCTTGCGCCCTGCTTGGTCGATGGAGCAGCCGGCGAACGCCACGTCGGTGGAGGCGATGCCAAGGCCGTGGGCGCGCTTACCTCCGTCCCGGAAGCAGGTGTGCCCCAGCGCACGGGCGAGGATCACCGTCTGCTGCCCGCCGGGCAGCAGAAGAGGAGCGAAGTGGTAGTGACCTGATTCTGAGAGTCCTTGCCTGCTTCGGTGAACATAGGCCCCATGGACCGTCTGCTGCACCTCGACCGCACGCTCGATGAGCTGGACCCACCCCGGTGGGCGTCTCCTGCCGCTGACGCGACCCGGTTGGTGCGCACCGTGCATGAGTTGCGGCGTGTGCCCCTGGGCGAACTCAGTGCGGCGGATCTGCGCACTCTCCTTTCACAGCAGGTGGCACTGCCCTACGTCCTTCCACTTGCCGTGCGCTCGCTGATCGAGGAGCCGCTGCTCGACGCCTGCTTCTACGAGGGCGACCTGCTGCTTGCTGCCGTCAATGCCCCTGCTTCGGCCTGGACCCTGCTGCCAGAGCTCGGCGCGCGGCTGCGGGCCGTGATCACGACTTTGCCGGAGACGGCGGTCGCCGGCCTGCCTCGCGGTGCCGCCGAGGATCTTGCCCGCTTCGTCGCGCGGCCCGAGTCGCTGCGCTGACCTGATTGCTGACCGTGGCGCTACACGCCGCCCGGTGCCGAGCGCTGCGCTCAGCCGGGACGTGACCTGTGTCATTTCGGCCCTCGTGGCACGATGTGGTCCGACTTCATGCAGCCCCCGTCATAGGGGCTTCTGCATGGAGCGGACCACGACGGAGCGGCGTCCGCCGTGGGCACCACTGTCCTCGGACTCTTCGCTCTCGAGCGACCGGAGCCAAGTTGCGGGGCGCAATCAGGCCCAGCCGAACCCACAGTCCGTTCGTTCGCTCCAGCTCGCGGAACTGTTTTGTCTCAGCAACGAACTGGACGAGTCGCTCGACAGACCAGTGGGCCGTCTGAGCGCTGTTGGCAGGCGGTGCCCAAGCCATCGACGGAAGATCGCGAAAGGTGCACTCTGCGTGCTCGGGGAGTAACGAATCGGGGGCCGATCCGATCGACCTGCAGGGCGGGCGAGACCGCCAAGGATGCATCCTGCTGACCGTAGTCAACCAGCGGTCGGCACCGCGCCCTCGCCGAACTCCGGGACGTCTTTGGGCGCCGTGTCACTCGCGGAGACGGACGAACCGGGCCGAGGTGACGCCATACTCCCCGGTCCCTGGGGCGCGGTCCACAGTCTCACCGTGGCCACGAGCAGACCCTGGTAGCGCCCGTGGCCAGGCCGGGCAGTGCCTGCGACCTGGCGAACGGGTGCTTACTTGCGCGGCGTGATGTCAGGTGTTGAAGCGGACGCTGCCCAGCCAACTGACGGATTGGGGGTCACGGTGATCGAAGATGCTGCTGGCGCCGGTGTCCAGCGTGGCGATGCGGTTCATTTCGTCTTCGGTGAGCTGGAAGTCGAAGACGTCGATGTTCTCGGCCATGCGCTCGGGGCGGACGGACTTGGGGATGACCACGATGCTGCGCTGGATGAGCCAGCGCAGGACGACCTGGGCGACGGTCTTGCCATGCGCGATGGCGATCTCGGTCAGGACCGGGTCGGTGAACAGGTCGTCCCGGCCCTGGGCGAGGGGGCCCCAGGACTGGAGCTGGACGCCGCGCTTGCGCATGAGGTCCTGGTCGGCCCCACGCTGGAAGTAGGGATGGGTCTCGATCTGGTTGACGGCGGGGGTGATCTCGTTGTGGTCGATCAGATCGACGAGCCGGTCCGCATAGAAGTTGGAGACTCCGATGGCACGGGCGGCGTCCTGGCGGTTGATGTCCTGCATGGCCCGCCAGGCGCCGTAGTAGTCCCCGAACGGCTGGTGGATGAGATACAGATCGAGGTAGTCGAGGCCGAGTCGCCGCAGTGACCTGTCGAACGCGCGCTTGGTGCTGTCCTCGCCTGCGTCCTGGACCCACAGCTTGGTGGTGATGAACAGCTCGTCGCGGGGGATGCCGCTCTTGGCGATGGCGCGGCCGACGGCTTCCTCGTTCTCGTAGCCGGCGGCGGTGTCGATGTGGCGGTAGCCGGCGGCCAGGGCGTCGGTGACGGCCTGTTCGGTGTGCTCGGGTGCGATCGCGTACACGCCGAAGCCGAGTACCGGCATCTGTACACCGTTGTTGAGGGTGACCTGGGGGATCTGTGCGGTCATGAGCTGGGCTTTCTGATTCTGGTCGTGGGTGCGGTCAGCGGTGCTTGACGCCGGGCTGGGCGGCGGGGGCGAGGGTGGGTCCGGTGACGGGGACGTCGCCGAGGGCCTGGTCGACGGCTGCGAGCAGGTCGTCGGAGAGCTTCACGCCGGAGGCGGCGGCGTTGGCGTGGACCTGTTCGGGACGGGAGGCGCCGGTGATCGCGGAGGCGACCTCGCTGCGGCGCAGGATCCAGGCGAGTGCCAGGGTGGGCATGCTCATCCCGGCCTCCTCGGCGATGGGGACGAGGCGCTGGACGGCTTCGAGGGTGGCGTCGTTGTAGACGAGGTCCTTCGAGACCGCCATGTCGGGGGAGGCGAACCGGCTTCCCTCGGGGACGGGCTGCCCGGGCTTGTACTTTCCGGTCAGGACGCCCTGGGCCAGCGGCGACCAGACGATCTGCGAGATGCCGTTGGCCGTGCACAGGCCGAAGACCTCGGCCTCGGGGGCCTGCCAGAGCATGGAGTACTGGGGCTGGGAGGAGACGAACAGGTCGGGGCCGGCGATGTCGATCGCGGCCTGGATCTGCTCGGGGGTCCACTCGCTGAAACCGAGGTAGCGGGCCTTGCCCTGCTGGACCACCTTCTGGAACGCCTCGATGGTGTCCTCGATCGGGACGGTGGGGTCGAAGCGGTGCGCCTGGTACAGGTCGACGTAGTCGGTCTGGAGGCGGGTGAGGGAGGCGTCGATCTGCTTGGCGATCTGGGCGGGGGACAGGCCCTGGTCGGCCGGGTCGTCCGACATCGGGAAGTAGACCTTGGTGGCCAGGATGTAGGAGTCGCGTCGGTGGGACGCGAGGATCTCGCCCCACGCCGTCTCGGCGGCTCCCTGCCCGTAGACGTTGGCGGTGTCGAAGAAGTTGATGCCGGCGTCGAACGCTGCCTCGGTGCAGGCGCGGGTGGCGTCGGCCTCGATGCCGCCGGCGTAGGTTAGCCAGGAGCCGAGGGAGATCTCGGAGACCTCCAGGTCAGAGCTGCCAAGTGTGCGGTACCGCATGATTGCTCTTTTCGGTTGATGGGTGATGGTTTACAGGTGTCCGGTCAGCGTCGGCGGGCTGCCGGTTCCAGGGCGGGTGTGGGGAGGCGTGAGCGGATTCCATCGGGCTCCGCCGAAGCCCACTGAACCAGCGGCCGCGCCCCGCAGGCAGTCACGCTTGTGAGGGGTAACGGCAGGGACCCCCTCGGGCCGGGGGCATGCGCGGGCTCCGCAAAGCATGACGCCGGTAAGGCGGCCGGAAGGCGCGCGGAGGTGACTCAGGTGCGGCACGGCTGCCAAGGCATGCTGACGGGTCGAGGAACACGACGCTGTGGCTGGGGCGGGAACCCTGCAGAACGGGCCGTACCCGGTGTCAGTGCTCCCTGTCGGACTGCGCGGCGGCCCTGGCCTGGTTCTGGGTGGCTGCCCAGCTGGCCAGGAGCTGCAAAGCGTCGGCGGTCGGCGTACCGGGATCGGCGCTGTAGACGGTGATGGACAGTCCGTCGTCGCCGGGTAGGTCGAGACTCTCGTGGACCAGTTCCAGATCGCCCACCACCGGGTGCCGGAACCGCTTGGTTCCCTCGGTGTAGACGTGCACGTCGTGCGCGCCCCACAGGGTGCGGAACGTGTCGCTGCGGGTGGACAGCTCACCGATCAGGTCCTGCAGCTCGCGGTCGTAGGGATTTCTGGCGGCCTCGACCCGCAGCACCCCCACTCCGTCGCGGGCCACACGTTCCCAGTCGCGGTAGAACAGGGTCGCCCGCGGGTCGAGGAAGACGAACCGGCAGGGATTGGCCGGCTCCTGCTCGAACGCCTGGCAGTGCAGGGCGCGGGCGAGGGGGTTGGCCGCCAGGATGTCCATGCGGTTGTTGCGCACGTAGGCCGGCTGGTCGTGCAGGCCCTCGATGATGCGCAGCACGCTGGGCCGGACGGTGGCCTTCTTGGGCCGGCGCCGTACACGGGGAGGGCTGGCGTTGGCCGCACGGGCGAGATCGTACAAGTGTTCCCGCTCGGTTTCATCGAGCCGCAGGGTCTGCGCAAGCGCGTCCAGGACGCTGTCGGAGACCCCGCCAAGGTTGCCGCGCTCCAGGCGCGTGTAGTACTCGACGCTCACCCCGGCGAGCATCGCCACCTCGCCGCGGCGGAGGCCGGGCACCCGCCGCTGCCCGTACACCGGCAGTCCCGCCTGCTCAGGTTTGATCTTGTCGCGGCGGGACTTCAGGAATGCGCTGACTTCGGCCCGATTGTCCATGATTCCAGCGTAGGGAGACGGGGCGGCCGGTGGGGGTCCCTGTCAGTACCCCCCACAGGAGGGACTCCGGGTCGGCCGGTACCGGAACCGATTTGGGTGCCGTCGGTCTTGGAGCATCGCGCTCTCTCGGACTTCACAGGGATGTCTTCATCATCTCGACTCGCGGGTTGGAAGAGTCGTCCGGGAGGCTCGCATCCGCGAGGCGGCTGCGGTTGGCGGCCCAGACGGCGAGGCCGGCGATGGTGACGGCCAGGGAGGTGGTCGTGATCGCCGTCCAGCCGCCGAGCGTCCAGAGGGGGCCGGCGGCGGCCGATCCGATGGCGCCGCCGAGGAAGTTGCTGACGACGAGACCCGTGTTCAGCCGGCTGGGCGCCGAGCCGGGCAGGGCGTACAGCCGGGTCTGACTCAGTACGAGGACGTTCTGAGTGGCAATGTCGAGCACGATGACGACGACGATCAGCGCGATGATCGAGCTGCGCGCGGCCCAGGCGGCAACCAGGGACAGCCCCAGCAGTGCGAGTGCGGCACCGGTGGCGGGTACGGACCAGCCGCGGTCGTGCAGTGCGCCGGCGCGCCGTGCGGCGAGGGCGCCGGCCAGGCCGGCCAGGCCCAGCAGGCCGATCTGGCCGGCCGAGTAGGAGAACGGTGCGGCCGTCAGCAGGTAGGTCGTCGATGTCCAGAACATCGAGAACACGGTGAAGGCCGCGGCGGAGAGGATCAGGGTCGGGGGTGCGGCGCGATAGCGCGCCACGGTGGTGAAGACCGATCCCAGCAGGCGCGGGTAGGGCACGGGTTCGCGTGGTTCGAGGGGCGGGATGACCGCGCGGAGCACGGCGGCGAGGGTGATCGCCGCCGCGGCGGCGATGACGTATATGGCCCGCCAGCTGAGGAGGTCGGCGACGAGACCGCTGATCGTGCGGGAGAGCAGGATGCCGATCAGGATGCCGGAGGCGACGGCGCCGACGACTCGTCCGCGCCGCTCGGGTTCGGCGAGTTCGCTGGCCAGCGGCACCAGCAGCTGCGCGCCGACGGTCGTCAGTCCTACGCCGCCGAGCGCCGCGAGGAGCAGCGGGAATGTCGGGGCCAGGGCGGCGCCCAGGAGCATCGCGGCGGACAGGGCCAGGACGAGGGGAATGAGGCGGCGGCGGTTGAGGACATCACCGAGGGGCACGAGGAGGAAGATGCCGAGCGCGTAGCCGACCTGGGTGACGGTCACCAGTGTCGCGGCGCTCGATGACGGGACGTCGAGGGAGGAGGCGATGATCTCGATCAGGGGCTGGGCCCAGTAGAGGTTGCCGACGGCCAGGCCGGCGGCTATCGCGAAGATGAGCGTGCGCGCCGGAGTCATCCGGCGGTCGGGCACGGAGGGCACAAGAGGTCCTTTCATACAACGGGGCGGCGCTGCACCATGGCGCCGCCGGGTCCTGGCGGGAGGGCGGGGTGTGTGCCCGGCCGCGATCGCGGGGCGGGGGTGCGGGAAGGCGGGGACCTTCCCGCACTTTTGCGAGCCACGGACTGTGGAATCAGGCTTCGATTGCCGTGATTGCGTTGGTGCCGGGGTCAACGCCGAGTGATGAGGCGTTACTTGCGCACGATCGCGAGGTTGAAGTCGTACGTGCCCAGCGCGGCCGAGAGTTCGAAGAGCAGTCGCGCGTACATCTCCGTGCCGCGCGCGCCACGGATGCCGCCGAGGTCGATGATCGCCTCGTCGGGCCAGCCGAACCCGTTCAGCAGGCTCTTGACGGTTGCCTTGGCATCACCGTCGTCACCTGCGACGAAGACATTGTGCTGGCCGGGGATCCGGCTCGGGTCGACCATGGTGTCGGCCAGCATGGTGTTCAGCGACTTCACCACCCGGGCCTCCGGGAAGGCACGTTGGATCTGCTCGCCGAGGCTGTCGGTGTTCGCCACCGCCAGCAGCGGCGGCATCCCCTCCGACATGTCCAGAGGCAGCGCGACGTCGAGGATCACCTTCCCAGCCAGGTTGGCGGAGCCCGCCGCCTCAAGTGCGGCCAGGGAGACGGTACCCGGGGTGGCGTTGACGACAACTTCGCCGTGCGCGCCCGCGTCGGAGAACGACACGAGCTGCACTGCATGGTGAGCCTGGTGCCACTGGGCGAAGGGAACGTTGCCCAGCCAGTCGGGCTCCGTGCGCGCAAGGGTCTGCTCCACATCGCGCGTACCGATCACCACGTCGTGACCGAGCGTGCTCAGCCGGTCGGCGATGGCGCGGCCGACCATGCCCGTGCCCAGAACTGCGATCTTCATACGATTTCCTTCAGGTCAATGCCGTCGGCCGGTGGCCTGTGGCGGTGTGCGTAAAAGGAGTCGTGCCAGGGCCCGTTGCGGCCGAGTCCCAATGGACTTCATCGGCGGGCAACCTGCGGCACTTCACACCCGGGGTACGGTGCCGGTCGGGCGGTGGCCCCGCACGCAGCACAGACGCTGGGTGCGAGGTGGTCATCCGTTCCTGCCGGCCCCACTGACCATGGGACGGGAAACAGCCGCGACGTGGGAGTCCCCGCTGTGAGGGGTAATGGCAGAAACCCCCAGCTCCCGCGAGAACGCAACGGTGCTCGACCACGCTCCTCGGTCTCGAGGATGTCGTGGTGGTGTCCAGCCGCACCCGTTACTCGATCAGCGGGTCTGTGATCGCCGGCGGATCAAGTGCGTGCGGTTACGGGCGCACCAGCACCTTCAGCCGGCTGCGGTCGTCCATCGCCTTGTAGGCGTCGGCGACGTCGTCGAGGGCGACTTCGGCGTCGAACACCTTGCCCGGGTCGATACGGCCTTCCAGCACGTCAGGGATGGTCTGCTCGATATAGGCGCGGACCGGGGCGGGCCCGCCGGCAAGGCGGGCGTTCTTCCCGAACAGGGAGCCGAAGCCGATCGGGGCCTCCTCGTACTGCGGCACGCCGACGCGGGAGATGATCCCGCCCGGGCGTAGGACGCCGTACGCCTGCTCGTAGGCGGGCATCAGCCCGACGGCCTCCAGCACGACGTGGGAGCCTTCGCCACCGGTGAGGTCCTGGACCCTTGCGATGCCTTCCTCGCCGCGCTCGGCGACGATGTCGGTGGCTCCCCACTCGCGGCCCAGGTCGGTACGGGACGTGTGCCGTCCCATAAGGATGATCTTTTCGGCTCCCATGCGCTTGGCCGCCAGGACCGCGGACAGGCCCACAGCGCCGTCACCGATCACGGTGACGGTCTTGCCCGGCGCGACCTGACCCATATACGCGGCGTGGTAGCCGGTGAGGTACACATCGCTCAGGGTCAGCAGGGAGGGAAGCAGAGCTGCGTCGACATCGGCGGGGATCTTCACGAGGGTGCCGGCGGCCTGCGGGACGCGGATGGCCTCGGCCTGGGCGCCGCCCACGTCACCGGCCGCGTACCAGCCGCCGTTGGGGCAGGCGGTGTGGAAGCCGTCCCGGCAGATGGGGCAGGTGTTGTCGGCCCAAGAGAAGGGGGAGATCACCGCGTCGCCGGGCTTGAGTCCGGTGACGTCGGAGCCGGTCTCCTCCACCACGCCGAGGAACTCGTGTCCCATCGGGACGCCGTGCTCGGTCTTGTCCATGGAGTGATAGGGGTGCAGGTCGGAGCCGCAGACGCAGGCCAGGGTGACGCGGACGATGGCATCGGTGGGCTCGACGATCCGCGGGTCGGGGACGTTCTCGACCCGGACGTCGCCGGGCCCGTACATGTAGGTGGCGCGCATGGGTTGGTGCCTTTCGGACGAATGGTGCGTGCTCCCGGACCGGCGAGGGGACGCAGTGGCGGGAAGCCGGATCGAAGGGTGGCCGGAAGAGGAGTGCCGTGCCTCGTACAGGAGGCCGTCGGCCGGTAACGGTCAGCGGTGCTTGATGCCGCTCCGGGTGGGCTACGTGACGGGGACGTCGCCGAGGGGCTGGTCGACGGCCGTGGCCAGGATGTAGGGGTTGCGGGTGTGGGCCGAGAAGATCTCGCCCCAGGTCTCGGCGGCTTCCTGCCCGTAGACGTTGACGTGTGCCCGGTCAGCGCCGGCGGGCTGCCGGTTCCAGGGCGGGGTTGATGTAGCTGGTGTCGGCCGGGTTGATGACCGTGCCGGGGGTGACGATCTCGTCGATGCGGTCCAGGACCGCCGGGTCCAGGACCACGTCGGCCGCGGGCAGCTGCGTCTCCAGGTGCTCCAGCGTGCGCGGACCGATGAGGACCGAGACGACCGCGGGGTGGTTGAGGGCGAAGGCGATGGCCATCTCGATCAGTGTCATCCCGTTGTCCTCGGCGAGGTGGGCGAGAGCTTCGGTCGCCTCCAGCTTGCGCTGGTTGACCGGCAGGGACATGTCGAAGCGGTCGGCGAGGCGCTGCCGCGCGGGCGAGGGGGTGGGCAGGTCGGCGTCCTGGCGCCAGCGGCCGGAGAGCCAGCCGCCGGCGAGCGGGCTGTAGGTGATCACGCCCATGCCGTGCCGGGCCGCGGTGGGCAGGACGTCGGCCTCGATCCCGCGGACCAGCATGGAGTACGGCGCCTGCTCGCACACGAACCGCTCCAGCCGCCGGTCGTGGGCGGTCCACTGGGCTTCGACGATCTGGCTGCCGGGGAAGGTGGACGATCCGATGTAGCGCACCTTGCCCTGGCGCACCAGGTCCGTCAGCGCGCCCAGCGTTTCCTCGATATCGGTGTCGGGCGAGGGCCGGTGCACCTGGTAGAGGTCGATGTAGTCGGTGCCCAGCCGGCGCAGCGAGTCCTCGACGGCCCGCATGATCCAGCGCCGGGAGTTGCCGCGCTGGTTGGGGTCGCCCCCCATCGGGTGGTGGAACTTGGTGGCCAGGACGAGGTCGTCACGGCGGTCCTTGATCGCCCGTCCGACGATCTCCTCGGACTCGCCCTGGGAGTAGACGTCGGCGGTGTCGATGAAGTTGATGCCGGCGTCCAGGGCGCGGTGGATGATCCGGGTGGACTCGTCGTGGTCGGGGTTGCCCCACGGGCCGAACATCATCGCGCCCAGGCACATCTTGCTGACGGACAGGCCGGTACGGCCGAGCAGACGGTGTTCCACGATCGTCTCCAAGGGTCGGATACGGGTTGAACGGAGCCGTTCAGGCCCCGCCAACATCCACGAAATCAGCAGCCGCGCCCCGCAGACAGTCACGCTTGTGAGGGGTAACAACAGGGACCCCCTCGCACCGAGATCGTGGGTGGATACACGGCAAAAGGGGGTAAAGGTCTGTTCAGCCGCAGGCGCGGAAGACGGACGTATCGAGCGCAACAGCGGCCTGGGCGACCATGCGGGATGACGACGGCATCCAGCTCCCACGGGCCGGAAGGTCGGGCTGCGGCCAGGAGACGAGCGCCGGGACGGGTGATTTGGCGCCGGCGCGCGGTGCCGGCTTGCACCCCGTCCTGTGGTGAGCGGCGGCCCAGCTCGCCATGAGCTTGAGGGCCCCTGGACAATTCACCCGGCGTCGGACACCGGGCGATGGCCAGGGGCTGGCCCCGCAGTCCTGGTGTCAGGGTGTGTGCGTGCCGGTCAGTTCGAAGTCGGCGCGGGCGGACTCGACTCCGTTGATCTGCAGGGAGATCGCGTGCTGTCCGGGGTGGTAGCGGCGAGTGGTGATCGGCCGGAACGAGTGCTCTCGCTCTACCAGGATCCGTTCGCCCGGAGCGAGGGTGCGGGTGGTGAGTTTGAACGTCTTGCCGCTCTGGCCGCCGTTGGCCTTCTGGTGGTGCACGATGTAGTCGATCGCCAGGCGCGCCTGGGCGTCACCGGTGTTGCGGATCGAGGCGGTGAAACGGACGCTGCCGCCGAACGGGACGGTGTGGTGGTCCAGATGAGGTCCGTCGACCTCCAGTGCCGCGGGGGCGAAGCCGAGCAGGTCCAGTGCTTCGGGGTGGCCACGCTTGACGAGGGTGCGCAGCCCGTGGCGCACGAGGCGTTCCGTAGCCGCGTCGGGGTCGTCCAGCCAGCGGCGGGCTGTGCCGATGACGAGGTCGGGGTGGTCACGGCTGAGGTCGTTGAGATGGTTGGCGACCGAGCGGCGCACGTATGGGCTCTCGTCCCCGTAGAGGGCGTCCAAGAGAGGCAGCGTTGCTCGGGGACGGGCCATGATGTCCGGCACCCGTGTCGCCCAGGGCAGGTAGGGGCGGGTGCCTTCGGAGGCGAGCCTGCGTACATGGACATCGGCCGAGTCGGTCCAGGTCCTGATGATGCCAAGCGCCCGGTCGAGGTCGTGCCGCAGCAGAGTCCTGATGGCGAACTCCGAGGTCAGACGCCCGGTGAGGTCGGCGAGCAGCGCCATAGCGTCGTCGAAGGCGGCGGTGCTGCCTTCCTGGACCGCGCGGGTGGCGAGAGCGCTGGTGACCGGCCAGATCAGCCATCCGGTGAAGTCGGGGGCGTCGTCCCGGGCGGCGCGTACGGTCCGGGCCAGTGCGGCGTAGTCGCCCGGCAGGTCCGCAAGCAGGGCATCCCGCAGCAGGTCGGCGCGTTCCCTCAGGGACAGTGGGGCGATCTGCCGTGGTGCCGCGCGCAGTGATGCGAGGTCGGCGTCGGGAGCAGCCGCCTGGACGGCGCGTAGAAGGATGTCAGCGGTGTGGCGGCCGATGAGCTCGTCGGCGGATGGCATACGGTCGATTCCCTCACGTGAATGGTGCAGCGCAGGGGGTGAGCTGTCCGTCGGCGCTGTCGTGGTCGATGGCGGCATGGACGGGCGCGTGAGCCCGCATACGGCGATACCGGCAGCACCGGCACGTCCCTGTCCCACAGCACAGGCGGTCCGCCGGCAGCCAACGGTGCCTTTGAGGAGATCCGTCGTCGTCGGGGTG
Source organism: Streptomyces sp. NPDC127197 (assembly GCF_042672405.1). NCBI lineage: Bacteria > Bacillati > Actinomycetota > Actinomycetes > Kitasatosporales > Streptomycetaceae > Streptomyces > Streptomyces sp. NPDC127197. The sequence goes on from NZ_JBHXVG010000016.1 coordinate 178,959, forward strand.
AGCGCGGTCAGGTCGGCGAAGAGCATCACCTGCCGCGCGGTGAGGTCGTCACGCGGCCGTGGGAAGCGGACGGGGTGACCGAGAGCTTCCACAGCTCCGCAGCCTTCGTCACCGGGCTGAACCCGATGAACCGGCGCCGCTCCACCGCTGCACTGCCCGGGCGGCAAGGTGTAACCCCAAGCCGTGCCCAGGCGTGCGGAGGAGGAAGCCCTTCATCGGCGCAGCGGTCGGCAGGCGACGCTACGGGACGTCAGACTTCTTGCTCAGAAAAGCAGGACGAGACGCCCACGCACGCCGCCGGCTTCCAGGAGGCGGTGTGCCTCGGCCGCCTGCTCGAAGGGGAAGGTTGCGGCGACGCGAAGACTGAGGACGCCCGACTCGGCCTGGTCGCGAAGCGCCTCCATGGCGGCCGTGTCCTGGAGCCGGTCGGTGACCCACACAGGGTTCCAGCGCACGCCGCGGTCGGTGCTGCCGGTGAACCCCCGGAAGGTCACGATGCTCCCGCCGTCGCGCACCGCCGGCGCCACCGCGTCGTCCATCCCCGCCGCGTCGATGACTGCGTCCACGCCGTCGGGAAACAGTTCGCGGACCCGTCCGGCGAAGCCGTCGCCGCGCTCAAGCACGTGGTCGGCGCCGAATCCGGTGACGAGATCCCGGTCCTTCTCGGCCGCGTCGGCGACCACCGTCAGTCCCTCGGCCTTGGCCAGTTCCACGGCGTACCCGCCGACCGCACCCGCCGCGCCCGGCGCCAGTTGGAGGGCGTCCAACCCCGTCCGCGCGGTCAGCGCGTTCATCAGCAGAGTCGACGCCGCGGTCAGGTCGGCCCCCTTCGGAGCTCGCACCACCGTTTTCTCATCGACCACCACGTACTCCGCCTGCACTCCCCGCCCGGCAAGGTACGGGTTCAGCATGGCGATCGCCTCGGTGCCCACCGCCAGCTCGGGCCGCACCCCCTCGCCGACCTCGTCGATCACCCCGGCCGCGTCCCACCCCACCACGTACACCTCCGCCTGAGGGAACACCTCGGGAAAGAACTGCTTCAGGTATCCGCTGCGCAGGCCGACATCCGACGGGTTCACACCCGCTGCCGCCACCTTGATCCGTACCTGCCCCGGACCGGCATGCGGCTCCGGCAGCTCCAGCACCCGCATCTCCTCCGGACCACCGCACTCGGTGAAACCAACAGCTCTCACGACGCCACCTCACGATTTCTTGCACTCTTCTCGCCCGGGTCGGTCCCGGGCTCGCAGATTCACCCTAGGAGCCGACCCGGTCAGAAATTGTCCTGGTCAGGCAGGCCATGGGATGTGGCCGCATGGCGGCGAGGGAGCGTGAGCGCGTCGCCGCCGGTCGGTGCGGCGGCGGACACCACGGCAGCGGTCGTACGAAGGGCTCTCTCTGGGAAGAGCACAGCCTGGACCGTCTTGCTTGCCACAGCAGGAAACGCGCCGCCGACACGATCCCGCATTTGCGTCGCTGGCCTACGGCAGAGGAAATGCGGTGTCACGTGAGCTGACGGTCGGCAGCTTCCCCGTACTACTCCGCCTGCTCGCCGCCCCGTCGAGGTGGCAAGCCGTCCGGGGTGAGGGCGTCGAGCTGGGAGCGGAGGCGGGTGCGCAACACGGTGCGCAGTTCGTCGGGGGCGACCACGGTGAGCGGCACGGCCAGTGCGAGGAGGCGGGTGGCGAGTTCGTCCAGGGTGCTGCCGCCGAGGGTGACGCGGGTGGCATCCGGCCCGGCGCTCTCGTGGATGCCCGACCCGGGTGGGACCAGCCGCTGTGCCTCCTCCAGCGGCACCGGCAGCATCACCGTCGCGTACAGCGGGTAGTCACTGGTCAGCATGTCGGCGACCATGCGCGCGGCATCCGGTGGATTCTCGATCCGGACCGGCTGCCCGGTGGGCCGGGCTTCCACCACGCGGTCTGCTCGGAAGGTCCGCCACTGCCCGCGCTCGACGTCGAGCGCGACCAGATACCAGCGGTTGCGGGTCCGGACAAGCCGGTAGGGATCAGCCGTGCGGCTGGTGCGGCGCCCCGCGCGGTCGCAGTACACCATCTGCAGTCGGTTGCGGTGACGGCAGGCGTCGGCCAGCTCGAGCAGTACATCGGACGACACCGGATCGCCTGGCCCCTGAGGGGTGTGCACGACGGAGTCGGCGAACGCGCTGAGCCGGTCGGCCACCCGGCGCGGCAGTATCCGCTGAAGTTTGAACAACGCCGACAGTGCCGCCTGGTCGCTGCCCAGCACTCCACGCAGGGCGGTTTCCCGCAGCGCGACCGCCACGGCCAGAGCCTCGTCGTCGTCCAGGTTCAACGGCGGGACGGTGCTGCCCGGGGCCATGCGGTAACCGCCCCATGGCCCCGGATCGGATTCGACTCCGTAGCCGAGTTCCCGCAGCCGGGCCACGTCCCGCCGCACGGTGCGCTCGTTGACCTCCATGCGTTCGGCAAGCTCGCGGTTGGTCCACGACGGCCGTTGGGACAGCAAGGACAACAACCGCAACAGCCGCACCGGGGTACTCGACACACCGGGACTGTAAAGGATGACCAGGCCGAAGGCCGTGGACGAGCGGCTGATCGACGGGTTGGTGAGCGGGCCCGGGCCTTTGGGGGCAGCTGCAGTGATGACGCTCGTCGGCCTTGTGATGGAGGCTGGCGCCCGCACGGTCCTGACGCTCGTTTGACGCTCCGAGGCCCGACGATCCGCCCGAAGGACCCGAGAAACTGCAATTGACCTGGCATTTCTTCGTCTCTCGCATGACGCGATGTACGCAGAGATCTACTACGGCCGGCGCCGCCACGACATTCCCAAGCACATGGGGCGCGAGGTCCTCGTCAAGCGTCGCCGCAAACTCTCGCTGTGGCCCTTCGGTCGTTGACGATGGCCTGGCAGCTCGGCTTGGGGTCTGCCAAGCAGCAGATCCCTGACCGTGGGAGCGCGCTGATCCTCGTCCGGTTGTCTGGGCCAAGGTCCCGCGATTCACCGGCGCCGTTGGTGAGTCCTGGGGGTTGACCATGACCCGCGCACCCAGGACTACTACGAACGCCGCATCAAGGAGGGCAAGACCCGGCGCGACATCGTCCGATGCCTCAAACGCTACGCTGCCCGAGAGGTCTTCCAGCTGATCAGGGCCATACAGCCATGCCCCCCCTCATAGGGGCAGTGTGATGCGTGAGGACCCCCGTCGGCTTGCTCAGACGGGGGTGCTGCGTAGATGGGGACGTGATACGACGCCCCGCTGGCTTGCTCCAGTGGGACGTCGTCGTGCGGTTGGTCGAGAGGGATAGGGGCTTGTACTGGGGGCGCCGTTGTACTCCGGCTCGCCGCTCTCGAGTACTGGGAGGAGCGAGGCGGTGACGACGCGGGCGGTGCGGCCTATCGGCAGCACGCGACAGGGGAATTCCCCGCGGCGAACAAGGTCGTAGCTCTTCGATCTCGACAAGCCGAACGCTTGGGCGGCGTCCTCGACGCTCGCGGTCCTATTCCAGGTGGCGCGGATGTGCTCGGGGCTGAACGGGCCGTGATGCGTTTCGCTGCTCTGGCTGGGCATTCCTGTCAACAGTGCCTTTCCGGTTTGATTGCTTCCCGGGCAGCGGGGAAGCGGGGAGACGTGGTGGACTGCCAATAGTCCAAGGAATCACCGGTCGACAAGATCGCTGCTGGCGGTATCGAGCCAACTTCGCAGGACCCGGCGCCTGTCGACGGCATGCCCGTGCTGCGGACCGAGCTGCTCAGCGTCCGGCCGTCCTGCCGGCCCTGAGGAACTGTGGTGCGGTCACCGTGGGTCCAGCTATGTGCCTGGTCTCACGGTGATGTGAAGTAGCCGTTGCTGAACGCCTCGTGCTGCAATTGGCTGTGACGCTGGGCGGGCCGTCGGGCGGGTGGCGCGTCAGGGGCCGTAGGGGCTCCAGTGCCCGAGGAAGGGCTTCAGGTCGTCGGCTCGCGGCTCGGGGATGTCGGGCAACTGGGGCGGAGTTTCCAGGGGGTCGAGACGCTCCACGGTGTCCGCTGCCCAGCTGATCCATGCTTCGGCTTCGGTTCTCGCCTTCCCCGGTGGCATGGCCTCGATTCGCGTGCGCACGGCGCTCACATATTCGGTCAGTCGGGTGGCGTGGCGCCATGCCGCTTCCTGGGCTTCGAGGTGCCTGACGCGGTACGCCTCCGCGTACCGGACGCGAGCCCCCTCCATGGCAGCTTCCCAGCGGACGCGCTTCTGGCGTGCCGCTTCGATCTCGTCGAGACAGTCTGCGTTCTGCGGCTTCGCCGCGGAGGGCGACCTCCTGCGCGATCTCTGCGAGCTGCTCTTCGAGGGAGCGTCCGAGAGTGTCGGCCCATTCGCTCGCCCGGTGCGGTTGGCCACCGCTAAGGACGAAGCGGAGACGCTCGGACGGGGTGTAGTCGAAGCGGGGGATCCTGACCCAGGAGTACTTCTTCGCCTCGGTGAGTTCCTTCTCGGTGGCGACGTGCTCCGTCCGGTCCTGCTCCTGGAGGACGAGGAACCCCACGGTCTGTCCCTGCGCGGTGATGGTGAAGTGGGGGGATGCCCTGCGCCGGCGATGAGACGGGGGTGCGAAGCCAGTCTGTCCTGCCGAACTGGAGTGTCCGTCGTTCTCGGCGGCGGCGATCAGCGCCTGGATGAGTCGGAGAGCACGCCCTTGGACGGGCTTGGTCAGGCCCAGCGGCTGACGTTCGTTCTGCATGGCCCGGACCACGGGGTGCGGCCGCACGAGCCGCGAGGGCACGGGGACGGGTTCGAGGACGGCAAGACGCCAGGCGGGGATGTCGACGAGCTTGATCTCGTACCCGCCACGGCACCAGCCCCCGTACAGCTCCTTCGTCTCCGGGATCCTTCCGGACCTGCGAGCAGCGGCGATACGGGACGGCCAATTTACGGAATCCGGCCCGCTTCCGTTCTTGACGATCCGGCCGCCCGCCTCCGCGAGCTCTTGCAGCAGCTGCTCCGTGAACGTCACGCGAGGCTGCGGGGGAGAGCTTGGCTTTCGCACGGAGGCCGGAGTTTCCTGCGCGCGGTTAGACGGGGGTTGCGGAGTGGCGGCCTGGGTCTTCTGCGAGCGTGAACCGCGGGGAGGGTACGTGCCGTGCGCCAGATAGTGCTGGCCGACGCTTGTCAGGGCGACACTCCACTGCCCGCCCTTCTGGGAGATCGTGACCAGGCCCCGGTTCTGCAGTGCCTGGCAAGTGGTCTTGTAGGAGCTGGTCTCCCAGACGCCGGCAGGGCACCCGGCTCCCACCCACTGCAACACCGAGAGCTGCCGCTCATTGACCCGTCGTTTCAATGACCCGCCTTCGACTCGAGGTTGACGTACCACCGCGGCATGTTGTCAGTTCCGTTTGTCAGCGACGGGTGGTTCGAAACAATTCGCTCGAACGAGCGGGGGCTGAAGTCGACCGTGTCTACGCGGCGATGGCGCGCAACACTGACCGGTGCGCGGTGGAGTCTCTGCCGAAGGGAGCGATGAGCCGCCACTGTACGGGCGAACTGGGTGCCCGTGCGGGCGGCGATCTTCGCTGTTGCCGTCAGCTCGGCCTCCGTGAGCTGCTGGCGAGTCAGCCCGGTCCCTGCGGTCGCAGCTTTCAGCCACTGAGCTTCGCGCGCAAGCGTTCGTTCTCCTTCTCCAGGGTCTTAACGCGTCGTTCGAGGTCGGCTCGTGTCGGTTTCTTCGGGGGCGGCGGAGGTGGAGGTTCTGTTGCTTCCGGTGGCTCGCAACGCAGTCCGATGGGTTCGAAGGCCACGATTGTTTGCCGGTCTTCCCCGCACTCAGAGCATCGCCTGCCGTATGACCCGGCGGAGATGGGGTCGGTGTACGTGTAGTGCGCCTCGGTCTCGATGATGTGGCCGCAGTACAACCGGACACGCCACCGCATGATCTCGTGGTCTGCCTTCTTGAAGGACTGCATCAGCTTCGCGACATTCTCGAACGCCTGGCGGCGACGCTCCGCCCTCGCCGGGTCTGCCCGGCATTTGGCGTTGTCCTCCTCGACCTGACGCCGAACCGACTCGCTGATCTCCTCGCTCTGCTTCTGACAGCGGTGGTCCCTGCGGGTGAGTTCATATTCTTCCAACGGAACGCCACTGCTCCGGTATTCGACTTCGCGCATGAACGCCAGCGTAGAAGCGGTGTCCACGCGGCCATGGAGAAGAATGGTCTTGTCAACCAACTTGCGGATTCTGCCCATGAGTGACCGCAGGGGTGCGTACTGGCCCAGGGGGTTGGCCTCCATAGAGTCGTGGTTGGTTGATCGGATTCGTGGTCGCAGGGGTCGCTGCAGGCTATGTCGCGTATGCTCCGAGGCCAGCGGCCTATGCCCGTGCGGTGCAGCGACGGGCGGCTGCGGCGAGGGTGTCGGAGGGACGCAGGTGACGCACGCCTTACGGGATTCTTGATGAGGCGTTAGGGGTGGCGAAGATGACCAGGGAGCTTCTGACGTTTTTGCTCAGTGAGGTCTTTCAGCGTTGCCGCTCCAGGGTGAGGACCGCTGCGGCGATTGACGTCATTCGATTTGGGCTGCACCGCGCTCTGCGGAAGATC